>JBCDFM010000064.1:0-17521 GCA_039178015.1 Pseudomonadota bacterium | reverse complement strand
GTATGCGGCTGACCCAGGTAACGCACTGCCATTCGATGTAGGAAATCCGCTGTTGCCACTTTGGCCCTATCCAACATCGCGCTTATGGCTAAGAACAGCCTTTCGATAAGGCGTAAAATAGCCGGTGCAGCTCTGCGCCAAAGCCAGTCTGTATCCAAAGTGATGGTTTCTGTTCGCTTCATCAATGGTAACAATACAAAGAAGGCCAGCCCGGAGAACAACAGTAGCTGCAGATAGAACAAGACTTTGCCCGCGGTATAAGGCACGTATTCCACGGTGTAGGGAAGGAAGGGGTACAGCAGCGAGGGAAATACGCCAATCACGATACACAGTGCGGCAAAAATGATCATCGCTGCTCCCATATTCCAGGGCGCGTCCTTAGGTCTCAGCCCAGAATCCTTCTGGAAAAAGACAAACCAGGGAAACTTGATACCGGCGTGTAAAAATACGCCTGCCGATGCGGCGGTAAGTAGCATATAGACCCACATCATGCTTTGGTCGGCCGCCGCCTGGGAAATCAGGCTCTTGGTGACAAATCCGGAGGTCAGTGGAAAGCTGGAGATCGCAAGGGCCCCAATAATGCCGCAGACAGCGGTTAGTGGCATGGTGCGGAACAAGCCGCCTAACTCGGTACACTTGTTGTTTCCTGTTCGATAAATCACCACGCCAGCGCTCATGAACAGCAGCGCTTTATAGATGATATGTGCGAACGCGTGGGCTGCAGCGCCGTTAAGCGCCATCTGCGTGCCGATGCCGACCGCACAAACCATAAAACCCACCTGGTTCACGACAGAATAGGCAAGAATGCGCCGAATATCGTTTTCCAGCAGCGCGTAGATGATCCCGTACATGACCATGTAGAGCCCGACACCAATAAGCACGGGTTCGCCGGGGAACAGTAAAATCAAAGCCAGTACGGCGGTCTTGGTGGTAAAGGCGGACAAAAAAACGGACCCCGTAGGGCTGGCTTCAGGGTACGCATCAGACAGCCAGGCGGAAACCGGCGGTGCAGCGGCATTGATCAGAATGCCGATAAGAATCATCCAGCTATTGAAGTCGTTCGCCAGCAGTGGGGTGATCTGAATCGATCCGGTACTGACCACAACACCTTCGATACCGACCTTTAATATGACCCCGCCCAGCAGGTGCATGATGGCATAGCGGATGCCTGCAGCTCGCGCTGCCGGGGTTCCGCCGCACCACACCACGACGGTAGAAAACAGGGCCATTAACTCCCAATACAAAAACAGAGTGATGAGGTCGCCCGCAAAGCAAACTCCCACCGCGCCCGAAGCGTACGCCATTGCCGCTGCGAGCTCATACCAGCGTGCGACGCGGAAGGCATATAGCCCGCCGACAAACGCCATGATGGCAAAAATAGTTGCGAACAAACGCCGCAGAGGGCTGCCTTCAACCGGTTCCACCTGATAGGACAGAAACTTCACAGTGCCAGCGACACCATCGGGCACCAGCCAGATCGCCCACAGCGTGAGCAGGGGTGCGCCTAGCACGACTAGCGTGCGCGCATGCCCGCGCAGAATCCCGATGAGAAGTGCCCCAATAACTAAGATTAGGGCGGGGGAGAACATCTCAAAACTCATTCGCACCCTCCTTGGAGGGAAGCTCATCGCCGGTCACGTCGAGCTTGGGATCGCGATTGGAGTAGTAGCGTTCGGGCCGTTTGAGTAAGGGGCCCAGGAGTTTTGCGACGATTACCATGATGAGGCAGCTAACGAAGCCATACACTGCACCAAAGCCAAACCAACCGTCGATAGCAAAATAGCCCTTAACATAAATGAATGCCTGAGCCACGACTAATAGCGCTAATACGATGATGAAGCCTATCCACAGTTTTCTGATGGTGCTGGGTCGGACCAGCCAATGCACCGACTTCTCTTGATTTGTCATGGTGCTAGTCCTTGGACGACCTGGCTTTCCAGTTCGATTACGGGTCCGTTGAAAATGAAAAACGCCAGCGTAAGCATCGCGGTAATGGTAAGGGCTAGCACAGCTGGGAAAGGCGCCTCACCGTGATCCTTGCCGCCGCTCTCTTCTTTAGCAAACCAGGCCATGTAGATAATGGGTAGAAAATAGGCTGCGTTGAGCGCCGTGCTGCCAATAATAGTGAACAGCGCGGCTGTGTTCTGCGCCTGAAACGCGCCGGCGAGAATATACCACTTGGATACAAAACCCGCGGTCGGCGGCACACCGATCATACTCAGTGCGCCGATAGTGAATGCGGTCATCGTCCATGGCATGCGCTTCCCTATTCCGCGGAGCTGATAGAGCTCGGTTTTCTTAGAGGCCACGTAAATCGCGCCCGCTGCAAAGAACAGCGTGATCTTGCCAAAGGCATGGGCCACCATGTGTATCGCAGCTCCCACCTCTGCCAGTGGTTTCAGGATTGCCGCTGCCATGACCACGTAGGACAGCTGCCCGATAGTTGAATAGGCCAACATGCGCTTTAAATTCGTTTGCCGCAGGGCAACGATACTGGCCGCCAGAATGGTGAACGCGGCAATATAGAACATCCAGCCAGAGCTTGAGGAATCAAACAAAAACTCGATACCAAAGATGTAGGTGATGATTTTGGTAATGGAGAACACACCCGCTTTAACGACGGCAACAGCGTGCAGTAAAGCGCTGACAGGGGTGGGTGCAACCATGGCGGCAGGCAGCCAGCGATGCACCGGCATCACGGCTGCCTTACCGATGCCAAAGACGAACAAGCCCAATAACAGACCCACCTCAGGATCTTGTAGCTTCCCTGGTAGTATGCCACCTAGGACGAAATCGCCGGTGCCAGCGATAACGTAGGTCCAAATTATGGCTGGCAGAAACAGGCCGATAGACGTAGCCAGCAAGACACCCAAGTAGACCCTGGCCGAGCGAACCGTATTAGCATCGCCTTTGTGAGAGACCAGTGGATAGGTAGATAGGGTTAAAATTTCGTAGAACAAAAACAGGGTGAATAAATTACCGGCAAAAGCCACTCCCATAGTTGCCGACAGTGCCAGTGCGAAACAGGCGTAAAAACGGGTCTGATGTTTTTCCTTGTTCCCGCGCATGTATCCTATCGAGTAGATCGAATTCACAATCCATAGCCCCGAGGCAAGGGCTGAGAACAGCATACCCAAGGGTTCGACTCGAAACGCAATACTGATACCCGGTAAGAGCTGGGTGACTTCAACCGCGGGGCGTCCGCCAGCCATCAATTCCGGCAGTAGGCTCCAAACCACATAAACCAGGCACAGTGCGGTGATGAGCGTGACGGTCTCACGCAGGTTTGCACTGAAGCGTCCGGCGATGATAATGCCGAGCATGCCAACGAGTGGCAGGCAAATGGCGATGAGAATGGTGTTCTCCGGCGTCATTTACCATACCCCATTAGCACGTCGGCGGCGTTGTCTGCTAACGCCAATGGCAACTCCGGAAAAAAGCCAAAGTATAAATTGGCGAGCGCAGCGATCCATGTGATTACAAGCAGCTGTAAGGGTGCTTCTGAGATAACGCTGTCACGGTTAGTCGAGCCACCGAAATAGAGGGATTCAACAATGCGCCAGATATAAACCACAGCCATCAGCGAGCTAACGAGAATGACAGCGACAAAAACCCATCCCCAAGGTCCAGATTGCAGCGACGCCGTGATCAAAAGCCATTTGCTAATAAACCCCGCTGTCCCGGGAACACCGATCAGGCTCAGCCCACACAGTACTAGAGCTGCACAGGAGAAGGGCATTGTTTTGGCCACACCACCGAGTTCCTGGATGCGCAAGTCACTGTAGCGAAAAGCAATGCAGGCCACAGCGAGGAACAGGCCGCCTTTGGCTAGCGCGTGATTGAAGATATGCATCACGCTGGCCTCGACACCTGCCAGGCTGATGAAACTCGCACCCAGCATGATGTAGCCAATCTGTGCGACGGAGGACGTGCCGAGCAAGCGTTTGATATTGCCCTCGAACATCGCGACGGCGGATGCCACCAGAATCCCAAGGAGTGCGAGCGGCATCAGGAATAAAGCAAACTGGTTGTCGTGCTCGGCCATTGTTGGTTGAAACACCATGTAATCAAAGCGAATCAACACATAGATGGATACCTTCGTGGCGCAGGCTGCCAGGAACACCGTAATCATGTGGGGCGCTTGCGTGTAGGCGTTGGGCAGCCACACATGCAGAGGGAACACCGCCGCTTTCAGGGCGAGCCCGATGGTGATGAAACCCGCAGCGACTAGCACTGGTCTGGTTTGCGCGACCTCACCAATGCGTGATTCCATATCCGCCAGGTTCAGCGTTCCGGTCATCATATAGATGAGACCCACACCGATGAGATAGAACGTCGCGCCAATCGTACCCATGATGAGATACTTGAATACTGCCAGCAGAGCGCGTCTGTCAGGTCCGCCAGCGATCAAGACATAGCTCGCTAGCGAAGAGATTTCCATGAACACGAAAATATTGAAAGCGTCCGCAGACACGACGATACCCGCAAGACCCGCCAGCCCGAGTAACCAGGCGGAGTAGAACATGGGCTGTCTTTCCAGCT
Organism: Pseudomonadota bacterium; assembly: GCA_039178015.1. Lineage (GTDB taxonomy): Bacteria > Pseudomonadota > Gammaproteobacteria > Pseudomonadales > Halieaceae > JARRPM01. The sequence continues at coordinate 12,979 of JBCDFM010000064.1, read as the reverse complement.
CAATTTGCTGGTCGATGCTGGGCCTTGCGGCGAGTAGGGCGATCGCGGCGGCTCCTGTGACTACCAGTAAGACGAGCGCGCTGAGACCGCCCACGGACAGTGCGATGCCAAATGGAGCCGCCCAGCCGCCCATAGAATACGTTTGCGTCTCGCCACCGAGCACGGCCACTGCGAGCGCGATTGAAATAGCAAAACTGACCACGGCCGCCAACGTAGCGCCCGCCCAGGCTAGGCCGCGTGGTTGTAGCAAAACGATGATGGGCGCCGACAGCATCGGCACGATCACCTGCAGCGCCGGCAGATGGGCAATGAGATCCATATTAGTCAGTCAGATTCCAGAATTTCTGATTCTTCTATTGTGCCGTAGCGCTCATTAACGCGAACAACAATGGCCAGACCCAGTGCGAGTGTGGAGACACCGACAACGATGGCGGTCAGAATGAGCACTTGCGGCAGCGGGTTGGAATAAATCTGATCTTCCACACCCGCCTTGATGATCGGTGCAGTGCCACCTTCCACTTTATCCATCGTGATATACATCAGAAAAACAGCAGACTGAAAGATGGAAAGGCCGATCAGTTTTTTAATTAAATTTGTCTTGCTGATCACCGCATACAGTCCAATCACCAGTGCGATCGCAAATACCCAGTAGTTGTAGTATCCAAGTAGTTCCAAGAGTTTCATTGCGCGATCTCGCGGGCGGCAAAAGCGTGGAAGATGGATAGCAGCGCGCCGCACACCGCCATTCCCACGCCTGCTTCGATAATGACAATACCCAACTGCTGCCCCCAGACAGGGTCGCTCTGCAGCACTGAATAATCCAGAAACGCACCGCCCATTAGCATGCATACCACGCCGACACCCCCAAACAGGAGTGCACCTCCTACAACCAGCCCGAGCAGTACCGAGCGCGGTATGGCTCGTAATGCGGCCGCTTCTCCCTCAAGCAGTGCATAGAGGATTACGCCGGTGGCAATGATCGCGCCCGCCTGGAACCCTCCACCGGGCCCGTACTCTCCATGAAATTGAACATACAGACCAAACAACACGATGAAGGGTACCAGCAGCCTGCCGACGACCTGTGGTATCAGGTGATGGCGAAGTCCAGCCCGCTCCGCATTGCGTTCACCGCGCAAGGAGGCGGGTTTCGCGCCCAAGATAAACAAGACGCCAATGCACGCAGTAAACACCACGAACACCTCGCCCAGCGTATCGTATCCACGATAGGAGCTGAGCACGGCGGTTACGATGTTGGGTATGTCGATATATTCAGGTGTCTTTTCCAGGTACCAGGGCGCTACGTGCTGGTGTACCGGGGCGTTCGGGTCGCCCAGTCGAGGTTTTTCGAAGGTCGCGTAGATGATCAGGCTGGCCAGCACCGCAACCGCAATCAACGCAATATTGCGCCCTCCCACTACCTTGCGCTCTCGCTGCGCGGTTAGCGCTAGTGCACTCAGGAAAATCACCGTGGTGATTCCCGCCCCGACGGCGGCTTCGGTTAGCGCAACATCGGCGGCATCGAGGATAAAAAAGTTTGTTGCCATCAGCAGACTGAAAATCGAGAGCAGCATGACCGACACAAACAGGTTTTTCGCCTGAACAATGGCAATCGCGACAATGATTAGCAAGGACAGTAGAAATAGCGAGAACACGAAAATCATGAGTTGGCCTGTTTGCGAGTGCGACCAGGTATTGTTGGGGCGTCTGGCTTGAGGCCCGACTCGAGCGCGGCATTGGCCAGAGCATAGGTCGCGGTGGGTCCCGTCAAAAGCAAGAACAGCATGATGGCGAGCAGCTTCAAGGTTGCTAGAGTCAGCCCCGCCTGGAGCATCAGGCCTGAAAAGACCAGGAGCGTCGCCATAGTATCGGTCAGGCTCGCTGCATGTGTTCGCGTATAAAACGTAGGAAAACGCAGTGCCCCAACCCCACCGATCAGCACACAAACACCACCCAAAGAAAGCAGTAGCCAGCTAGCCGCATCGAGGACGAGACTAATCACGGCTGGCTTCCTCTCTGTTTCGCGTGCGATTCTGGAAAAACTCCAGCACCGCCAGGATGCCCACCATATTGATTAGGGCATAGGCCAGCGCCAGGTCCAAAAAGTCGGGCCGTCCATACAAAAAGGCAATGACCGACAACAATAGAACCGTCTTGGTTCCAAAGACATTGACGGCTAATACGCGGTCGTAGACGCTTGGTCCTTTGAGGGCTCGCACAATTGCCAAGACCATCGTAACCAAGATGGCGAGTGATACCGCGATGTACATATCTAACCCAAGCCCAGGTTTGCAGCGCGCTCGTTGGATTCGCCATCCACGAGACTGCGTGCGCTGCGTTCGGTCAAACAATGCACCAGTAACCTCCCTTCGTGGACGTCTAATGTCACGGTACCCGGAGAGAGGGTAATCGCGTTACCGAGAATCGCTTGCGAGACTTCACTTTGTGTCTGCGCCTCGAACTCAACGACCACGGGTGAGATCTCAAGTTTGGGGGTTAACACAATTTTAGCGACGTCGATGCTGGAGGATACGATTTCCTTCAAGACCCACCACCAGTAGCCGGGCAGGCGCGGCAGGACTCGCCACATAGCCTGGTGGCGAAAGAAGCCCATTCGATGGGCCAGTAACACGCTCAAGCAACAGGAAAAGACGCCCAAGCCCAGAACTAATGGTTTATATAAACCAGACCAGAGCAGCCAGACAATCGCGAGCGTTACAAGCAAGACCAGTAAGCTAAGGGGAGTGGCCTTACGATACTGAGTATCGTGATCTGAACGGTCAGTCATAGATTGCAGGGGTAGTGTTGTTTCAGTGAATGGTATACCGCATCGCGTGCGGCCTTGTCGACTGCTGAATCCTCGTCCAGGGCCTGCAGGTCTGCGGCGACGGTGATAACGATATCTGCAAGTACGGTCTGTTCTCCAAGGCAAAAGCCCGCCAATTGCGCTGCGCGATTAGACTCTGTGCGGCTCAGTGCGCGTGTGCGCATTGCTCTTTCCGTAAAAGTCTCACTGCCTTTGGCTGGCTGTTGCGCTTCCAACATGACGCTTACGTCCGTTGCTGCTGCACCGTCGATAAAGCCCTGGATATAACGTATACAGTATTGAGCATCGACACCAGCGGGTACACGGCTCAGCGATTGACATAGAGATGCCAGCTCCCGTGCACTCATCGCTTCCATAGCGATAGCGCTTCCGGTTGATGAAAACAGCAAAAATAGAGCTGCGATAGAGCTACGTAAAAGCGACATCCCGGCAACTTTTGGCGGGGGACGCTCATCAACATCTGGCCCGCGCATCGTTCTAGACACCATGGGATGAAGAAGCATTTATTATCACTGTTTATCGCTAACTCTCAAGAGTATAGCAAAACCAATTTGCGTAAAGGCATTGTGCTGGTCAATCTGGTCCCGTCTATGCGACCCGATTGACGAGCAATACTGGTAAAACCAAGCACAGTGAAGTGGTAGCTTACGCAGCGGCCGCTGCTGGAATGTCGACACCGCCTGCAATCAATTAGAGGTGAAAAAAGGCGGGGACAGGCCAAAGAGGAGTGAAACCGGCCGTGCACAGTCATGTTGTGGCCCCGCCTGTGCGCCCCCCTGAGACGCACAAGCCAACACTAGCAAACCGGCCTGAAAGTGTGCTGCTAGTCTTCCCTGTTCTGTGATTGGGTTCACAAGAGCGCCTCCAGAGCGAGCGTGAAATGTGAGTTAGGCCCAAAGTTGCAGCGCGGTTATGTTTCACGCACAATACGCGCCGTCTGTGCACGGTCACAGGCTCACTGGTGACCCAGGCGGTCCCCTCGCAATGATAGATAGTGAACCCCGCCAGGCCCGGAAGGGAGCAACGGTAGTTATCGACTCGTGTGCCGGGGTGCGGCTGTCTGGATCGCCTCCAATGCCTGAAACCGGTGCTGCCTGGCTAAGCGGTAGTGCACCCGGCCTAATCCTGTTTTCTCAATAGTAACCACGGGTATTGTATTCGCGCCAAATGGGCCGTCCCAATGCGGCTGCGCCGCCGCGTGTTTGCACCGATTTTTCACCACCAATACGGCAGAATCAGCTACTCTATAGCCTGAGGGGAGCGTCTGGACGCAGTGCCTGTGCGGCGCTTTGTATAAACCAGCGCTTGACGTCTTAAGGTGTTCAACGGGAGGTAAATTCGCTTTGGCCTCTGGCAAGGTGGCGACGGCATCAATACGCACTGGTATGTTCAATTATCTGGACCCTGGCGCGGAACCTTCCCTGTTTCGCAATGGCAAAGTGCTCACCAAACGAGACGTCGATGGTAGCGATGCAGGTTATGTTGGCGTGCACCCCACGCCTTATACAGTGGAAGTAAATGACGCGCGTCAGCGTATCGGCACCGAGCGTATGCGCTGTGAGACCAACGGTTTCGAACTGCTGTCTGCACCGCTGGATACGGCACCCGTCGCATTCCTCGATCACGAACAGGTGATTCAGCTTTATTACCCTGCCTGCGAGGAGCTCGTATCAGCATCAACCGGTGCGGTCGCGTTTGCCTTTGACCACAATGTTCGCTCGGCTTCGGGTAATGCCAGTGGCCAGCGTATCGATAAGGGGCAGGCGGTCCAGGGTCCCGCAAAAATGGTGCATGGAGACTACACGCTGACGAGCGCGCCTGCGCGTTTGCGTGATCTTGCCTCACCACCTAATAGCAATGATACGTTGCGTGGGGTGCTTGCCGAAGGCGAGTCGCTTATCTCCAATAGTATTGTCGAGGCAGCATTGGCCGAAGGAGGGCGCTTTGCCATCATCAATGTCTGGCGCAATATTGCTGAGGAGCCCGTGCAAACCAATCCGCTGGCCATGTGTGATGGGCAGACTGTGAATCCCGAAGATCTGGTGACTTTTGAAATTCATTATGCCGATCGTATTGGAGAAAACTATTTCGCCAAGTATCAAGAGCGTCACCGATTTTATTTTTATCCGGAAATGACTCGCGATGAAGCCATGCTGCTCAAACAATGGGATTCTGCCGGCGCCTTGGCCACATCTGGCGGCAAACTGGCAGATGCAGCGGTCCCTGATGGACCGTGTACTTTCAGTTTTCACAGTGCTTTCGATGACTTGACCGCTGCAAACGATGCACCCGATCGCTGGAGCATCGAGGTGCGCTGTCTGGTGATCTACACATGACAGCGGCCACCTTTATTACCGGCGCCAGCCGCGGCATCGGTCGAGCGATTGCCCTGGCTTTGGCCGGCGAAGGTCACAGCTTGTTTTTACTGGCGAGGGATGAACAGGCACTGAAAAGCTGTGTAAGTGCTACTCGAGACCTCGGTGCGCAAGTGGACTTTCTGGCTGGCGATCTGAAGGACAGAACCTATGCAGACCTTGCGATTGCTCGCGCAAAAGACAGATTTGGCGAGATAAATGTACTCATCAACAATGCCGGTAAGGCGACACACCAGCCCGTGCAGGCGCTTGATATGGCTGTGTGGCAAGACACTGTAGAAGTCAATCTGGATGCGGCAGTCTATCTGTGCTCTAGAATCGTTCCCCAGATGATCGACAGGCGCGCTGGCGCAATCATCAATATCTCGTCTATCAGCGCTCGTATTACCAGCGCTGGGAGTGCCATATACTGTGCTTCTAAACACGCCCTTAACGGTTTTACTGGTTGCCTTTACGAAGATGTCCGGGAGTATGGCATAAAGGTTTCAGCGATTATGCCCGGATTCGTCAACACCGCGCTCACCGCGGGAGCGGGCTTGGACGTGAGTAAGATGATTCAACCAGAGGATGTCGCGGATGCGGTACGTTACGTATTATCCAGCTCTGCAGCCTGCTGCCCCACAGAGATCGTTCTCAGGCCTCAGAGCAGCCCGTTGCGCGACCTGAACAGTGACGAATAATGAGTAAGAAATCGACAGTTGCAAGGGCATCGAACCCGCGTGGGGTTAACCGAGCGCTGCGCATACTGATAAGCTGACGTGATGGGCACAAGCCTCGACCTTATACTGTAATGACGCTGCTAATAATCTATCTGGCAATCGCGATCGGCGTATCCTTTATGTGCTCGATACTAGAGGCGGTTTTGCTATCCGTCACGCCGGCATATATCGAGAGTCAGATGGAATCCAAACCCCGTCGCGCGCGGGTGCTCAGCGACGTCAAAGAGCATCTGGACAAATCCATCTCAAGCATCCTGATTCTCAACACATTCGCTCACACCATGGGGGCAGCTGGCGTGGGAGCACAGGCCACGAAGATATTTGGCGTGCGCTGGGAGCTGCTGATTGCGGTTTTGCTGACGCTGGCCATCCTGTATTTGTCAGAGATCATTCCCAAGACGCTTGGCGCGACATATTGGAAGCAGCTGGCGCTGCCCTCGGCGCAGCTGATCAAACTGCTGGTTCGGCTACTATACCCTTTGGTATGGCTGTCTGCTCAACTCACAAATCTGTTCGGCAAAGGCGGGCACTCCTCAGAAGTGAACCGCGACGAGTTGGCGGCCCTTGCCAAGTTGGGCGCTCGACATGGCTCACTGGCCTCTCGCGAAGGTGAGCTACTTGAAAATATTTTGCAGCTACGGGAAGTTCGCACGGCCGATATTCTAACCCCTCGCACAGTGGTAACCGCGTTGGACGCGGAGCTAACCGTAGGCGAGGCCATGGCGCAGATGAAGGAACTTCCCTTTACTCGCCTGCCGGTCTACCAAGCAGACAGGGATTCTGTGGTCGGTCTGGTACTGCGCCCCATCATTCTCAGCGCCATGCTGGAAGAGGGAGGTGAACACCCGCTCACGGAATACATGGTCCCGATTCATCGGGTGTCTGCCGAGTTGAAGGTGCCGGCACTGTTAGACCAATTCATCCGTCGCAGAGAGCACATGTTTTTGGTTGAGGATGAATACGGCCAGACGGCGGGTATCGTGACGCTGGAAGATGCGGTGGAGACCTTGTTAGGCCGCGAGATTATGGACGAGAGTGACACTATCGAGGACATGCAAGAGCTGGCTCGAGCGAAATACCGAGGACGGCTTCGTCAGGCAAAATAGCGCTCCGGGCGATTTCTTTATTCTATGGTCACCACAGCCCTAGGGTGTTTCGCCATAGGAATGACTCAGCGCTTGCTGACAGACGACCCGCGCTACTGAGCCGTTGTCAGAAAGTCGGCCCATTGAGCGCCCAAGGTCAAACCCGATGCATAGCGTTTCTCATCCGCAATTAGATTGTTCACCGAGGTTGTTAGATCCGGTGTAATCTCAACGGTCTGTCCGCAGTCTGCATAATATTGATCGATCAACTCGTCTTGCCGGCTCAGGGCATTGCAGACGTTCAAGCTGAGGTGGCTGAGCACGTTCTGCCCCGAGGCCATGCGCTTCACTCGTTGTGCGGTACCAGCAAGCTTTCGGCCATCACTGACGATGTCGAAGCGTCCGGGACAGTAGGCCCCCGCAATCTCGCCTTCTGTCGCAGCAATACCGATACTGTCTAGGAAGCGAATCAACTGTCTGTTAAGCAGGCGATAGGAGGCGTTGACCGAGAACAAACTCGCTGCTGGCAGGTGATAGCAGAGCGTGAAATTCAGGACTTGTGGTGAATGCACAACGGCAGTACCACCGGTCCGCCGCAGCACCATATCGTGCCCGAGGGATTTCAGCCGTTTCGCGGCAGCCGTAAAACCCGACCAGTGTTGCTCGCGCCGCGAGACCACCAGTGACGGCGAGTTTGACCAGATCCGGATCACCGCCTGATGCTGCGCGTTGTCGATGCTTTCTAACAGCAGTTCATCGATGTCCACCTGCTGCTGCGGCGCGCGAAATTGCGTATCTAGCCAAAGTGCGAAGGGCTTGCTTGACAGGCGTACGGTGTTCGCACTCAACAGTGACTCAGCAATGGAACAGCGTGCGATTTTCGAAGGCGCTTCATCCTCTAGTCGATTCTTAGACAACTTGGGTTCGCGGCACAGGGCTTTAGACAAGGCAGATTCAAACAATGCGGGTTTGCCTGCCTTTGACTTCGATAGGCTTGAATCAGACAACGCGAGCGATCACCTCTCCTCGATCCACCGGGTCGTCGACGGCCTTGATGATATGCAGGGTGCCGCTACCCGGTGAGGGAATTTCAAACTGGGCCTTGTCTACCATCACCTCTGCCACCATATCTCCTGCATCGACCAGGTCGCCGTCGTCGAATAACCAGGTGAGCAATACACCTTGAACATCCTCTTCCCAGAGATCCGCTGCTACCGTGATATCGGTCATCGCTTCAGGACTCCTGCATCATGTGGGTGGCGGCCGCAACGATCTTGTCGTGATTCGGTAGCGCGAATTGTTCCATAGGACGGCTGAACGGAACGGGCACATCGGGGTGCGCGATACGCTGCGGTCGTGTCTTGAGGGCTTCGGATGCGGACTCTACAGCGCTGCAAATGACTTCCGCTGCCACGCCGTAACTCTTGTAATCATCATCGACGACAAGCAAACGCCCGGTCTTCTGCACTGACTTGATAACGGTGTCTCTATCGAGCGGCACGACTGAGCGCAGGTCAATCACCTCGCAAGATACGCCGGCGTCGTCCAGGATGGCGGCGGCAGCGAGCGCCATGTGTACGGTTGCACCCAGACCGACAATGGTCAGGTCGCTGCCTTCTCTGGCCAGGTTCGCTGTTCCCAGGGGTACCGTGAAAGGCTGCTCCGGGACATGCACGATGGAGCCGGCGACAGTGCCAAGCCATCCCATGCCCTGTAGGTTCTTATGGCACATAAAAATAACAGGATTAGGATCGCGGATCGCTGCCAACATCATGCCCTTTGCGTCATAGGCATTGGACGGAATCACCACTTTCATACCGGGGAGATGACCGAAGGTGGCGTACAGGCACTGGCTGTGTTGTCCAGCATCCCCATAGCCGCCGCCGACGGATGTCATCAGCACCATTGGCGTGGGTTGTGAGCCGCCGGAGAAGTAGCAGTTTTTGGCGGCGAGATTGTAAATGGCGTCCATACAGACCCCAAAAAAATCAACGAACATCAGCTCGACCACCGGGCGCATACCGACGCCTGCAGCGCCCACCGCGGCCCCGATAAATGCGGTTTCCGAGATTGGGGTGTCGCGAACTCGCTCCGGGCCAAACTCCTCGAACAAGCCTTGCGTGGTGCCGAACACGCCGCCCAGTGGACCGATGTCCTCTCCCATCACAAATACGCTGTCGTCAGCGGCCATTTCCTGCCCAATGGCCTCACTGACTGCCCGAGCAATGGTTATTTTTCGTTTTTTCTCAGCCATGACTGACCTCCGCGAATACATGCTCCAGCGCTTCTTCCGGTCGGGGTTCGGGTGCTTCACGCGCAGAACTGATCGCGCTATCCACCCGCGCCTTCGCATCCGTTTCTGCGATCTCCAACTCTTCGGCTGTTATGGTGTCATCCTGTGCCAGCAAGAGCTGTCGATAGGCTGGGATAGGATCCAGACCGGCGAGCTGGTTTTTTTCCTGCTCTGCACGGTAGCCTTCTGCGTCACCAATAAAATGACCGGCCATACGCAAAGTCTCAACTTCGATCAGGCTGGGCCCGCCGCCGTCCCGGGCATTTGCGATCGCCTCTCCAGCGACTTGGTAGATAGCCTCGGGATCGTTACCGACGCGATAGCCCGGGATGCCGTAAGCACTGGCTCTCACATCATTGTGGGGAATCGCAGTCGACCCAGACTTGGCCACAGAGATGCCCCAGGCATTGTCTTCAATCACACACACGAAAGGCAAAGACCAGACAGCCGCCAGATTCATCACTTCATGGAATGCGCCCTGATTCGCCGCGCCCTCACCGATAAATGCGACTGCGACATTGGCTTCATCGCGCATTTTAAAGGCCAAGGCTGCGCCAGCAGCGGGGCCCATGCCTTCGGCGATAATACCGCTGCATGCGAAGTTCACGACGGGATCAAACAGATGCATATGACCGCCGCGGCCGCCGGACAACCCGGTTTGCTTGCCGAAAATCTCAGCCGTCATAGCATCCAGATCAACGCCTTTGGCGATGGCGATATGGTGTGGGCGATGGGTGGCGGTGACAGCGTCTTGCACCTGAAGATGGGAACATACACCGACAGCTACCGGTTCTTGACCATTCGACAGGTGCATTTCCCCAGGAATTGTGCCGGCTGCCATATCAAACTTGGGTGTTTTGCCTTCCATGTAAATGGCTGCGATGGTTTCTTCATAGTAGCGGCTGGTCACCATGTTGACATACATATGCATGCGCAAAGCCTTGGTTAGCTGCATTGTATTTCCTCCCGATATGTACGTGGTCTCGTCGGCAATCTAGACATAGATCGTAGATTCGAATTGCTGCTGAAATGTTCAGTGGGCTGGCGAGACTTGAGCGCTAGTCGGCATAGGCGGCGACTGCGTTGTGGTCTAGGATTGCGATCACGTTGTCCTCGTCGTCCAAAAACAAGACGGGCCCGAAGTTGGTGAAATAGAGCTCGGTTTCTTCCGGAAAACGTGTTTCATCGTGGATCGCATCCAGCGGCTCGTAACCATAGTCACCCGTGGTGGCTGAGCCCGCGCGATATTCCATCCGGCCCCGGACCACCAGATACTCCCCGGCACCATAATGGCGGTGCCTGGGGAAGCTGCTGCCGGGCTGACAGCGGAACAGACAGGTCCAGGCGCCGCTGGTTTCGCAGGTGCGCAGCACCTTGATATCGATGCCCTCTATATAGGGCTTCCAGGGCATTTCGGCTGCTTTTACGAGCTTATCGCCCGCAAGCTCTGTGGCTGTCATGATCGATCTCCCTCGTTTTGGTGTTATAGTCCGACAATGCTAGCAAGGCTGTATCGCAGGGACTTGTGCCAGAGTGAAGGAGTTGTTTGTCCTGCGTGCAGGGTCCAGGGCGGCCATCAGCCGTGTAGAGCGCGATGCCGGCACGGCAGGAGTTGAACCAAATGCTGAATTCAGAAGTGAGTCATCGAAGAAACCGTCGCGCCCAGCGCTGGTGTACAAGCGATGAAGGCACGCAGCGCGACCGACACGAACGCCTGGCAGAGATGCTACGCAGCTCGCACCTGCCATGGCAGATTGGCAGTACGCCGGATAGCAACTTTGAAGCGGAGCTGATTTATCGCATACACGGGGGCTATCGACTGGCTTTGTGTGATTGCGACCGGTTAGACGGTTATCGCTCATCCCGCGAGGTAGCCGAGACCGATACCGCTTATCTCACACTGCTGTATCTGCGTGAAGGGCGCGAGCAAATCACTGCAGAAGGCAGGGAAATTCACCTTAATGCTGGCGATATGATGTTGTGGGATAGCACGCAAAAAATGCGATTTTGGGTGCCGGAACAGTTACGAAAAATATCGCTGCTGATACCAGAAGAGGCCTTGATATCCCATCTGCCCAGGGCGCATGACTACGTTGGGGCGATCATCCGTCACGACCACAGTATGGGCGCTATCTTGGGGTCTCATATGCAGGCGCTGGGCGCGCAGATAAATCAGCTCAGCGATGCACAGCTCGGTTCGGTGATGGATTCCACGCTCGATCTACTGGCTGCGACACTGCGTTCAGAGCACGGTATCGATCGCTCAGTACAGCAGGCTACCCTGGGACGCATCAAGGAATACCTGGTCGCACGGCTGGGCGATACAACGCTCAATCCGGCGAGCATCGCGCAGGACTTTGATATCAGTATCAGACACCTATACACATTGTTCGAGAAGCAGGGCACAAGCGTCGTCGCATGGATTAGAACGCAGCGCATGGAGCGTGCCCGCCACGAGCTGATGCAGGTTGCGCTATCCGGTAAATCAGTGACAGAAATCGCGCTTGATATGGGGTACACCGACCTCAGCCACTTCAGTAAGTCCTTCAAGCAGAGTTTTGGCGAAGCGCCCAGAGAATTTATAAATAAATACAAATAAAACAATATTTTATCTACATTAATTAAAGCATTTCATAATATTCTGGGTACACCAGCATAGCGCATGGGTGCTGAATTATGCTCTCTGCCAGTGCGATGAGGCATCGGCATATTCACGCTCGCGAGTTCGGATACCGGAAAAGTGGTTGCGCTGCGCGTGCATTCAGCTGCCAACGGGGGCTGCGATTATTCCCAGCCCGAGCAAAACTCTGAAGGGTCAAGATCACCATCGATGTTGGATTCAGAACTGGGGCAGGGGAAGCGTTTTTTGAAATTGAAGGCGTCCTGCGTGGGACCGCAATGCTTCAACAGTTCAATCCGATCGAGGCCTTCCTCCGGTGTGGGCACATGCCCCGCCGGAATCCACCAGAGAGCCTGGTAGAGATCGACGGGACGTTCAAACCAGTTTCGGCGTTGAATCATGACCTCACGATGCATGCTCTTGTAAACGTACTCGAACAGACTTTCCGCCGACTCCCAAACCGACATATTGACGATGAATAGCGGCTCGCGACCAACATCAATATTGGTGGCGTTACCTGAATCATCTTGCAATCGCCAGACGAAGCCTGGGCTACTCTCGGCAAGGGCGTTGATTTCGTCTAGCCGATTCATGAAGCCGCTCATTCTGGGATCATCTTGCGGATACTTGATAGTACCGACATTGATTTGGGCAAGATGCCATTGCTTGCTCACCGATCTGGTCTCCTTTTTATAAAGCAGCCAACGATCAAACGCAGCATTGATGTGCGTGCCGAAAACGATGGCTTGGATTTAAGGCGTAAACACCATCTCACAGATTGTTTTGCAACTCCAGTGCCGCTCGAGAAGGAGGAGTCTTCAATCTGGCGCGAGCTCGCTTGCACTTTGAGCCAGACGCCAAGCGATAGTACTGTTGTTTTGGCAAGCCGCCAGTTGGTCGCCCATACAATGGCGGCTAGAGTGGACAACTAGCAGAATTAAAAGGCTGTATTTTCGTCGTAAACATCCACCCGCATGCCCTCATACATATCGACGCTGACATGGAAGGTGATCGGTCTGCAGCACACCTGACAATCCTCGATGTATTGCTGACCGGCATCCTC
>JBCDFM010000063.1:0-17534 GCA_039178015.1 Pseudomonadota bacterium | reverse complement strand
TTGGGCACCGACTGTCGAACTTACAGCACATGTGCGCAGGGTTCCTGAGCCCGGCTGGCTGCGCTGCCGCTTTAGCACACGCTTCATTAGCGGTGGGATGCTGGAGGAAGATGGTGAGCTTTGGGATGCGAGTGGTCGTCTGGTTGCGCAATCGCGTCAGTTGGCGCTGACGCCGAAGGCATAAAGTGAACAAGAGAAGCCTTGGCTCTACATCATTAACGGGGGACATCAGCATTCATTAAACTGATTTTGCGAAGATCGTTTAATGGAGAGAACACCGTTGTACGTCGTCCTCAAACGGACTTCAGTATCGAAATCATCATTATTGATGATTTTCTTCCGGGCGTATTCTATTAACCTGGATCGGGTTGGCACGCCAGGCGCATGAGATGTAGCGGAAAGCAGTACCTCTCGCATGCTAACGCTAAGGATAAATGGGAGTTAAATCGAGGCCGTTATATCAATGGAAACGATAGCAGTTCTCCAGCAACGAATGGCGGACGGTGAATTAACGAGCGTCGATTTGGTGAAGCAAACGCTCGAAGCTATCGATCATCAACAGCACCTCAATGCTTTTATCGTAGTCAACCAGATTCCCGCTATTGAGCGGGCGGAACAACTCGATGAACTGCGCTCGTCAGGCAATGTCCTAGGGCCGCTCCATGGTCTCCCAATCGTGGTAAAAGACAATGTACACGTCGCGGGGTTACCGAATACAGCTGGAACAAGCGCACTTAGAGGATTCGTACCAAGCCGTGATGCCAGTGTCGTGGAGCGGCTGAAAGCCGCTGGTGCAATCATCATTGGTAAATCAAATATGCATGAATTGGCCTTCGGAATCACAAGCGACAATAGAGTCTTTGGAGCGGTTCGGAATGCGCACAACGATACCTACTTTTCCGGCGGGAGTAGCGGCGGCACAGCTACAGCCATCGCGGCGGGTATAGTGCCTGCTGGGTTGGGCACCGATACAGGTGGAAGTAGCCGTATCCCGGCCGCACTCAATGGTATCGTTGGCTTTCGACCAACAACTGGTCGATATCCTTCTGACGGATTGACGCGCATATCGCACACTCGCGATACAGTCGGCCCTATGGGACTATCCGTTGCCGATATCTCGCTGCTTGATGAGATATTGAGTGGATGTTCTGGCCCTCCTCTTAAGAACATTTCCCTGGAAGGACTGAGGCTAGGCATTCCACGAACCCATTTCTACGACAATCTGGAACCGGCGGTTGAAGAAAAAATGGAGTGGCTGCTGGCAAGACTACAGGACGCCGGTGTTAGCCTGATTGAGGCCGATATCACCAACGTTGGCGATCTTACCAGTAAAACAGGCCTGCCTCTCGTTGTCTACGAATCAAAAGAACTGCTAACAAGGTACCTGAAAGAGAACAGGCTCGACAACTCTCTAGAAGGGCTGCTAGAGACCATAGCGAGTCCTGATGTGAAAGCAATCATGGCCATGGTTGTTAACAACGAGGTGTCTAGAACAGCTTATATGGAAGCTCTGGAAGTCCACAGAGTGCAATTGCAATCGTCTTATTCAACTTACTTCGCCCGTCATAAAGCAGACGCAGTCATGTTTCCTACGACGGCCCTTACAGCTCGACCTATCAAGGGCAGTACAGATACGGTCGCGTTAAATGGGGAAGAAGTCCCCACCTTCGCTACCTTCATTCGCAATACGGACCCCGGTAGCAATGCAGGTATACCCGGGTTAACCTTGCCGTTGGCGTTCTCGCCGGCTGGTATGCCGATTGGTGTAGAAATAGATGGACGCAAGGGAGCAGACGCCCACCTGCTGCGCGTTGGAGCAACGATTGAGAAGCTCATCCGCGAATGTACTCACGGATTGCAATAATTCGCATACCATTACTCAAGAAACTGCCCTCAGCACTCAGGAGAAAACGCTACGAAAGAAGATTACATATACACGTCCAGTACGGTTGCACCCCGCGTCAACCCGGTATGCGTTATGTTTGATTTCACCGCACGTTTTCCATTTGTCTCATTGAGGTGATACAAAGCATTCTGTATGACTCACGATTTATCATAGAAGCTTTGCGTCAAGGAAAATCTACTATCTTGGGGGGATAATTCGTATGAACCTCACTCAAAAGCAATGGCGCCAAGTTCTTTCCATAATTCAACACTTGAATGACAGCCTCGACGACAAAGTGATAAGAGAGAGCGCTGGCAGAGAGCTTCTCGACCTGCTTTCGGCCGACTACTTCGCATCTTATATATGGGATGATGATCAAAAAAAGTTTGTAGCGCCAGTGTTTATCAATATGTCGGCAGATAATCTTTCTCTCTATGAACACCACTACCAGTTTCATGATCCCATTACCCTGAAATTGCAAAGTTATAAACGCGCCGTCGCCGTCAACGAGGTCATTGATCAACGAGAGCTCACAAACACAGAATTTTTCAATGATTTTTTGGACAAAGACGGCTTGTACTACGGAATCAACATTTACATATTCGATAACGTTGATTGCAACATTGGCGATTTTAGAGTGTGGCGCTCGCGACGACGCAATCAATTTACTCAAGAGCAGCTGGGTATTCTTGACCTGATTGCTCCCCATTTTCGCAATGCAATGCGCAACATTATGTTCGCGAAACACATTCCACCTTCGTTGGGGCTAGACGCCATTTCACAAACACTGTCGGACGACTATTCCTTCACCAAGCGGGAAATTGAAGTAGCCATCGCTTTACTAAAGGGCAATCCAGATAAAATCATTAGTGATGATCTGAATATGTCGATGCCAACGTTACGCACTCATCTGCGACATATATATAGAAAGTCTAGCGTTTATAGTCGTACAGAATTCTGCAGTAAGATTGCCTTCAAGAAAAAGTAAGCCGTGCCATGTGATGGACAGAATGTATTTGGATAGACGCCCGTAAAGGTCTGCAACGATCTAGAGTCATATACACTAGCAAGTCGCCTGTTAAAAACACCATGACTCACTCAAATTGTCACTGGAGATCCCAATTCATATAGCTTGAAACGTAAGCTCAAAGTAACGCCCACCCTATGGGGCTGTTCCGAGGCCTGCCAGGCTCGTGTGATACCGAGGCTGAGCTCCATGCCATCGTTCAAATTAGGTAACCGATAGAAAATCATTATTTCTGACGACAACTTGCCATTATCTGGGCTGTTAAAACAGAAACACATCACTACAAAAGGCGCTAGAGATGCAGTCTTCAGGGAGCTCCTCTAGACGTTCCGAGACGTGCCTTGCATTTCCTCTTCCTAACTATGATATTCGCGGCGTTCTTTTATCGTAACCCTGAACGAGTTCCAGGTATGCGTTGGATAATTGATGCTCGTCAAGAGCTGACCTGAAGGTAAAAAAAGAAGCTCCCCTCAGGCTCCTTCAAGTAGTGGGCCCTTTCGGGGTGCATTACTCAAAAGCGTAGTTCAGCGTCACTCCATAGGTAGTAGGCGCGCCCCACACTCCTACCACACCCGGCCCAATAACGTATGAGTGCGAAATGTATTCATCATCACCAAGATTCTTGCCCCACACTGAAGCCTCCCACGCCTGACTCGCTGAGGTCCATGAAATGCGAGCATCCCAAAGTTGAAAGCTATCAATGATTGTTCTCTGGTCTGCGTAATCGTTAATTTGCTCGTCGATATACGTGTAATCCACTCGGAAACTGAGATTTTGTCCATCGTAGAATGGTACGTCGTATACGGCAGTGAGCGAGGCCTTGTTCTTTGGTGCCTGTCTCAGGTCTGAACCCGATACGTCAAGTTCGCCACCGGCAGTGTTAAGAACCAGGTCATCCACCTGCGTATCGAGATAGGCATAGTTGCCGGACAGCCGAAGCTGCGCGGTGGGTAGCCAGCTGAATTCACCTTCAAACCCTTTGATCTCGGCAGAGCCAATATTGTCGGTAATGAATGATCCGAACTCTGGAGCGTCTTCTGTCGGACCAAAGCGCACGATCTGGAGATCATCGTAATCGGTATAAAAGAGTGTTGCATTGAATCGTAATGAATTATCCAAAAACTCGCTTTTCATACCAAGCTCGTAGTTCCACGCGGTTTCCTGATCTACAGGAATAGTTGCTTGGTCCGGGGTACCAGGTGCGCCGCCGAAGCCTCCGGCCTTGAAGCCCTTCGCCACTGATAGGTAGTACATCACATCGTCTGTTTGATTCCACTGCAATGCGGCTTTCGGCGAGAAATCGTTCCAATCGGCGTCTGCCTTGACGTCGAAGGTTTGGGCAATAATGCCCAGACTGCTGCCCACACCCTCACAATCTGGAACATTCTGAAAGCCGGGAGGGATGTCGCCGCAGTTCACTGAAAGGCTTTTTGTCTCTTTTTTATCGTAGGTGTAGCGACCACCGACCGTCAAGGTCCAGTTGTCAGCGAAGGCCCAGTCCCCTTGTAGATAAGCCGCGTAGCTCTCAGAGGTGTTGTCCTGTGAAGAGATTTCGTTACCCACGTCGATATAGCTGCCCCCTTGCCCGGCCGGAGCGAGAACACGAAACTGCTCCGTTCTATCCGTCTCCTCTTTCAACAGAAACATACCCGCGACAAAATTAATCGAACCGCTCAAATTGGATGTCCAACGAAATTCCTGGGTGTAGGTTGTAATGTCCTCTTGGATTTCGTCTATGACCTCCACGCCATTAGCCCAAGCAACGCCGATAGAGGCCATTCGCCAGTCAGTGCTGGCGTCGCGCCAGGCTGTAATACTGGTGAATGTTCCGCTGTCAAATTGGATATCGCCCTGCAAGCTGATACCGCCGGCATCACGTTTTGAGTCACCATCTACCGGCGCAGCCACCTTGCCAAATTCACCACCGAGAGCCCGCCAAGACTCTACAATATTAGGATCATTACCTGGCGCCACAGGGACACGCCCCATATCCTCGCGGTCGTCCTCCATGTAGTCGCCGATCAGTAACCAATCGGAGCTATCCGTTGACCATAGTAATTGCCCGCGTCCTGAGCGGGTTTTTTCATCTTGCTGCTCTTTACCTAGAACGATGTTTTGCACGTAGCCACCGTGCTCGCGATGGTTGTAAGTAATCTTTCCAGATATTTCTTCAGTCAGCGGCCCACTGACTAATGCCTGGTATCGCAGAATATCCTCATTGCCTGCAGTAACCTGAGCTTTGGCCGAGAACTCGTCGCTGGGCCGAGTAGAGTTTACGAGAATAGCCCCGCCAATCGCGTTGCGCCCAAAGAGGGTCCCCTGAGGACCACGCAACACTTCGATTCGCTCCAGGTCGAACATCTCGAAATTAATGTTAGCCAGGCGGCCGATATAGACATTATCCAAAAACAACACAACTGAATTATCCATGCCAGCGCCGTCATCTGCCGAGCTAATACCGCGTAAAGATATAACTGCCTGGCCGGGAGCAAACTCTGCGTAAGCCATGCCCGGCACCCGGTATGCGATTTCTGTCGCACCAAACACCTGAGCAGCGTTTAGGTCTTCCTGGCTGAGAGCACTCACTGAAACTGGAACATCCTGCAGATTCTCTTCTCGATACTGTGCAGTAACCACCGTCTCCTCGAGCATTCTAGATGGACTCTGGGCGAGGATTGGCATTGCTGAGCCGAGTGCGACTGACCCGGCCAGCAGGACCATTGCGCGACGGCACGCGCTTGCTAACGGTGTGATAGATGTATTCATTCCAATTTTACTCCACGTCCACTTTAGTAACTGTGGTGACCAATTTCTCTGCCGAGGCCCGATACTGCATTAGATATTGACGATATGTTTCAACTCAAAAATAGTTATAAGTGATGTAACCGTCTGCGGCCATCGTCAATAGTGATGATATTTGACACACTCTCTAAATATGAGTCTTCGAGTAATCAGCAAGAAATGATCCGAGAACCCCAATGAAAATGACATGCCGCGAGCCACGATTAGGCGTAGAACTCGCCAGACTTACAGCAACTCTGCATCTTCTGACTGGGTTTCCCGCATTCTATGGCGCAACGAAACAGCGCTACGCTTCAATGGCCCACACGCAGAGCACGGACGAAGGGATTTCCGCAGCGAATTGCATTGGATTATCTGTCCGTTTCTGCTTCTGACCGGAGAGGAAGACCCAACAACACCGCCGGTATTTTCAGAAGCCATCGCTGCCGGCCTTGCAGAGTCTCGCTTGACCTAGCATCGCTTCGCCGATTGCGGACACGGCGTGTTCGCCGACAAACCCGAGGTAGCGATGCAGGCTATTCGGGATTTCATAAAGCACATAACCAACGCAAGCTGAACTGGCGGCGAGCTTACGGTTTAGGGAACTCTGGGAATTATCGGTTAAGAGTGCTGACCTACTGTGAGTGGGATGGGATGATCAATAGTATTGGAATGAATGCCATCCCCCGTTAATTGGGTAGAGCCAAATCTCTTCGCTCCAAAAGTGTTACCTATGCGGCCGGTATTGACCCAATCGATGTCTTCGCGCTGCTAATGTCTACCGACGCGTTTCCGCCAACGGTTTTTAACGCAAAGCTACCGGTGGCCTGGGCACCCACTGTTGAGCTCACAGCGCACATACGCAGAGTCCCCGAGCCCGGCTGGCTGCGCTGCCGCTTCATCACGCGCTTCATCAGTAGTGGGATGCTAGAGGAAGATGGTGAGCTTTGGGACACCAGTGGACGTCTTGTAGCGCAGTCGCGTCAATTGGCGCTGACGCCCAAGGGCTAAGAACAGATTTAGCCCATGTTCGTCAGTGCGATGTAGGAGGCACCGTAAATAGACTCTAGTTAAACTTGTAGCACAGACTTAAACGCGCTTTAGCTGTTGGTTCCGAGGCTCACTTGGTCGCTTTCAATGACAACTGCCCTCGGCGAGAGCTACCGACGGCTTGTTCGAAATGCCGCTATGCGTTCCGCCGCCTCCGGCACGGTCAGCACGACATTCCAAATCGGACTGGGTGGATCTAGCGGTCGCGATTCACTCAGCGTACCAAGGTCGAGCGGGGCTAGACCGACCTCTTCAATTAGTGTCGCCACCTGCTTCCGATCAACCTCTTCATCCGCGGCCAGTGTCATAGCAATCCGTGGTTTGGCGTAGGCCTGCTGCTGAATATGTCCAGTCCAGAGTGTAGTGAACGCTTTTGCAATACGGGCATTAGGCAACCTAGCCTGCATTAGTTCGCCCGCGATCTGATCATCACCTATGACCCGATTGATCTTTCCTGCTGCATCTAGAACCAGCGGGTTGGTCGCATCAATCACGAGCTTGTCGACAACATGCGGTTCGATAGATTGGATCGCAGACTCAAGGCTTGCATAGTTAACTGCAAGCACGATGACATCCCCGAAACGGGCTGAGTCTTCAGCAGTTCCTATGCGCAACTGTGTTGCTTCAATGTTTTCTGGGTGGCGGGAACTGATCATTACTTTATGCTCTGCTTGCTGCCAGGCCTTTCCAAGGCTTTTGGCGACATCTCCTGCTCCTATGATTCCGATTTTCATGCTCTATCTCCTTTGTTACATGGATGGGCTACTTAAAGGACACGGGCGCAGTATCGAACGCACGCTGCACGCCACGAATGATCGGCTCAGGACGCAGATTCTGGGGGAATACCCAACCGCTCTGGTGCATGTAGATGACCAAATCGAGTGTGGTATCGGCGACCTCAATGCGCGTAACTCGGTGGTCCGCTATGGTGAGAATCAAGTTCTCTATCGATGTGCCGGTGCGCCCTGTCGGCTGCAATACGCCAAAGAATGGCCCAATGTGCTGCCAATTAAGGTTAATCGAAACTACTGCGCGCCCATTACCGCCTTCATCGATGTCATTGATGTAGTCCACTAAATCGATGCGAGGTGCAAAGGCTGTCAAGAACTCGTTCGCCCATGTTTTCAGGGAGCTAATGCCCTGATTACCGAAGCTGGCTGAACTATTAGTAACGACATTTTCAGCCATTACGTTATCCCATCGATCCAGTTCGCCGGTCTGGAACGCATCATAGACTTCCAAAACCAATGGATGAGGTTGTTCGATACTATCGGAGACTTCGAAGGTAGTGGCATTCTTAAGATTCGTCATTTTGATTCTCCCAGGCGTATTGTTTTGAACGAGATTAAAGATAAATGCTCGACAATAATGGCGCTAGAGGGGTATAAGAGGTTTCAGAATCCACTTTCTGTCAATAAAAAACAGTTTGAAAACAAAAAACCTCACAGCGATCACAGCAGTCATTCAAGTTGCCGAGGAGGGTTCATTCGCCGCTGCCTCCCGCGCCCTGGGGCTGTCGACCTCAGCCACAAGCAAGGCGATTGGCCGTCTCGAAGATGAGCTCGGCGTTAAGCTCTTTCACCGCACGACCAGAAGTGTGCGCATGACCCCAGAAGGTGAACGCTATGTAGAAGGTGTAAAACCTGTTCTTGCGGAACTTGAGGCCATTACGGGCGAAATCACTGACGACCTTGCGCAGCCTAGAGGGCAGCTACGAATCAGCGCGCCCAGCGCCTTGGGCCGCATAATCATTACACCCGCGCTGTCGAAGTTTCAGCTGAAATACCCAGAGCTTGATATCGAATTGTCTCTGGATGATCGCGAGGTAGATCTTGCTTCTGACCCGATCGATGTGGCCGTTCGCGTGGGCAATCTCGGCAACAGCGCGAGCGTAGTCGCTCGTAAACTGCTAGAAGATTCGTTGGTTATCTGTGCCGCGCCCTCCTATCTACAGTCGTACGGTATACCACTGACACCCGCAGATCTGACGGAGCACAACTGCCTGAACTTCAGGAACCGACGCACCGGTAGGCTTTATCCCTGGTTGTTTGGAACTGAAGAGACGCCAAATACTAGCGGGCGGTTTATTTCAGATGATGGGGAAGCAGTGTTCCGAGCAGCACTAGCCGGAGCGGGCATTAGTCAGATGCCTGGTTTCATGGCCCAGGCCAGTCTTGCCCGAGGAGAATTGATAGAAGTGCTAGGTGACTATCGCCCACCCACGATTGCTATCTCGGCAATCTATCTTGACCGAAGACTGCTTTCGCCACGCATTAGAGCATTCATTGATTTCATGACGTCGATGTATCGCTAACGGAAAGGTGGAGGTCAACCGATGTGCTCGGCCATGATCTGCGCATGCTCCTCTGCCCGTGTCTTGAGAACATAGCCGAGCCTATCCCGCAGCCAGCGCAAACCTGGATCGCGGTCCTGTCGCTGATGCCAGAAGGCACTGATGGTGTTTGAGGCAAGTTCCACTGGCGAGCGTCGGGCTACGAGCGAGCCAGATTTAACGGCATCCTCCACCGTCATGGTTGGCACCACAGCAATTAGATCAGAGCTTTCCAATATAGGCGCGACGACATTGAAGTGGTTGACCGTTAAGGCGATCTTGCGGGTGAGGCCGTGCTGCGCTAATACCCGGTCGGTAAAACCGGAGATGTCTCCGGACAGCGAAACCAGCAAATGGTCAGCGCGAGAAAAGGCCTCGAGGTCCAATTCAATCTGGGATAACGGATGCCCTGCGCGCATGACGCACATGTAGTGAGTATCGTACATGTAGTTGCTTAGCAGGTGGGGACGCTCGGCAATCAGCGTGGTAACGGCAATCACCAGGTCCACCTCAGCGTTGGTCAGTAATTGTTCCCCGTTGAGAATGGTGTAAGGAATGGAGTGCACAGAGACGCCCGGCGCTTCGTTTTCAATCACCTGACGCAAGGCGGGCCAGGATACATCCACTACCCCCACGCCGGCGGCAACCCGGAAGGTGCGGGTCGAGGTTTCTGGCACATAGTCGCTGGGGTCCAGTGCCCGCTCTAGGTTCTTAAGAGGTTGGCGAACGCTATCCCACAGATCCAAAGCACGACGGGTGGGGCGTATCTTGCGCCCGTCTTTGACGAAGAGTTCGTCCCGCCATACCACCCGCATACGTGCGACAGCATTGGATACCGCAGGCTGGGTCATCGCCAGTTGGTCCGCCGCTCGGGTAATCGAGCCTTCCGTCATAATGGCGTCAAACACCATCAGTAAATTCAATTCTTGGGGTCGCATCGACGGCCGCCCTCCGGAAAGTCTACACATCACATTATATGATGTGTTGCATATTTATATATAATTATTTTTATTCTTACCGGCTTCTTATAGTAGTCACCCATACCGAAGCACAACGCATTCCAAGAGGTGACACCATGATGATTTCCAGGATAACTCGCACTGCAATGACCGTCGCTAGCATCGCACTGTTGGTGGCCTGTAATACTGGGGGTGGCCGCTCTATCAGCAGCGAGCCGGTCCAAAACGCCGCCAGCGTGACCGTAGCACCTGTGATCAAACAAACCATCACCGAATGGGATGAGTTTTCCGGCACCTTAGTTGCGCCGGAGCAGGTTCGCTTACGTGCCCGCGTATCTGGCTACCTCGCCGAAGTCACATTCGATGAAGGCCAGCAGGTCAAGAAGGGCGATCTCCTGTTTCAGATCGATGACCGACCGTTTCGCGCGGAGGTCGACCGCCTTGACGCGGAGCTAGCAAGCGCCGAAAGTCAGCTGCATCTGCGACGCTCCGAAGTGGAACGTGCCCGAGAGCTGGTAAAGCGCGGCGCAATCGCTCAGGAGATGATGGATCAGAGAGAGGCAGCCAATCAACAGGCGGCTGCACGTGTTCAATCCATTTCCGCTTCCTTAGAGAGTGCGCGTCTGCAACTGGAGTTTACTCAGGTTCGCGCGCCTATCGACGGTAGAGTGTCCAATGCACGTATCACTGCGGGCAACTTCATTGTTGCGGGAGACAGCATCCTCACGACTATTGTCTCCACGCAGGAAATCTACGCCTACTTCGATGCGGATGAGCAGAGCTACTTAAAGTATGCACGCATGGCTCGCAACGGCGACCGACCCAGCAGCCGGGAAGAACAAAACCCTGTGCTATTAGCACTTGCTGGTGATGAAGAGTTCCACTACTCCGGTCATATGGACTTTGTCGACAACAAGATAGACCCCAGCACCGGCACTATTCGCGGCCGCGCCGTCTTTAACAACCCTGACGGTATGTTGATCCCGGGTATGTTTGCTCGTATCCAGCTTGTGGGCAGTGGTGCCTACGAGGGCATCTTGGTCGACGACCGCGCAATCGGCACTGACCTTGATCGTCGCTATGTACTGGTAGTCGACGAAGACAACGTTGTGCACTACCGTGAAGTTGAGCTGGGCGAGAAAGTGGCGGGCTTGCGCCTGATTACCGAGGGATTAACCGGGAACGAAGTCATTGTGACACGCGGCCTGCAAAGTGTGCGTGCCGGAGACAACGTCAACCCCGAAGCGGTTAGCATGGCCACACCCTTAGAGCTCGAAGCCATCGCGGCGCAGCAACAACACCTGGTCACCCACGGTTAGACTACGTCGTATTCACTGGAGCTCGACATGAACTTTTCGCAATTTTTTATCCAGCGGCCCATCTTCGCCGCCGTGATCTCCCTGCTGATACTGATCAGCGGCGCTCTGGCGGTCTGGCAGCTGCCGATCACGGAATACCCGGAAGTCGTCCCCCCTACTGTGGTCGTGTCGGCCAGCTACCCGGGCGCTAACCCCAAAGTCATCGCCGAGACGGTGGCCTCCCCACTGGAGCAGGCGATCACTGGGGTAGAAGACATGCTGTACATGTCATCACAAGCAACCTCCGACGGCCGCATGACACTAACCATTACCTTTGCTATTGGCACTGATCCAGACGACGCTCAGGTGCTGGTTCAGAATCGCGTCGATCGCGCGCTTCCTCGCTTGCCGCTGGAAGTACAACGCCTCGGCGTGGTGACCAATAAATCCTCACCCGATCTAACCATGGTTGTGCACCTCACCTCACCGGATGATCGCTACGACATGCTCTATCTGTCGAACTACGCCCATCTGCGTGTGAAGGATGAACTGGCCCGCATCGATGGCGTCGGTGAGGTTCGTCTATTCGGTGCAGGTGAGTACAGCATGCGCGTTTGGTTGGACCCCGACAAAGTCGCGTCTTTAGAATTAAATCCCGGCGATATTGTCGCGGCAATCCGCGAACAAAATCGACAGGCCGCAGCGGGAAGCCTGGGTGCCCAACCGTCAGGTAGCGCCGACTTTCAGTTGCTAATAAACGTTAAAGGTCGTCTCAGCAGTGAGGAAGAGTTTGGCGAGATTGTGATTAAAGTTGGCGACAATGGCGAGATTACTCGCCTGCGCGACGTAGCCAGGATCGAGCTGGGTTCGGATTTTTACGCGCTGCGCTCTCTGCTCGATAACCAGCCTGCGGTTGCCATGCCCATCTTTCAAGCACCGGGCTCAAACGCCATCGAGGTATCCGACCAGGTGCGAGCGACTATGGCGAGTCTGTCCGAAGCTTTTCCCGAGGGAGTTGAGTACTCCATTGTGTATGACCCTACCGTCTTCGTACGGGAATCTATCGCGGCTGTGGTTCAGACCCTAATCGAAGCCATGCTGCTGGTGGTATTGGTCGTCGTGCTGTTTTTGCAGACCTGGCGCGCCTCCATCATTCCTCTGGTGGCCGTTCCGGTCTCTCTAGTTGGCACCTTTGCTGTAATGCTGCTGTTGGGTTTTTCACTCAACGCGTTGAGCCTGTTTGGTCTGGTACTAGCGATTGGAATTGTCGTCGACGATGCCATCGTCGTGGTGGAGAACGTAGAGCGCAATATCGAGGAGGGCTTGGAACCGGTCGCAGCAACACAGAAAGCCATGCGAGAAGTCACAGGGCCGATCATCGCAACTACCTTGGTACTCGCCGCCGTGTTTATCCCGACGGCCTTCATGTCTGGATTGAGCGGTCAATTCTATCGCCAGTTCGCACTAACCATCACGATCGCCACCGTTATATCGTCTATCAATTCTCTAACACTCAGCCCCGCCTTATCCGCACTGCTCCTGCGCCCGGCCGGCGCGGAGCCCGACGCACTGACAAAAACGCTGAATAAGCTATTCGGCGTCTGGTTGTTCACACCCTTCAACCGATTGTTCAAGCGATCAGCCAATCTCTATCAGAGCGGTATACAGAAACTGGCACGCTACAGCGTGGTGGTCTTACTCATTTACGGCGGCCTAATGGGGCTGACCTGGCTGCAATTCGACAGCACACCAACAGGCTATGTGCCAACCCAGGACAAGCAGTATCTGGTGTCCTTTGCGCAGCTTCCCGAGGCAGCGTCCCTTGACCGCACAGATGAGGTTATTCGCGAGATGTCGCGGCTGGCGCTGGAACACCCGGGCGTAGAGTCCGCAGTGGCCTTCCCTGGTCTCAACATCAACGGTTTCACCAACAGCACCAGCAGTGGCATCGTATTCGTAACCCTGAAACCCTTCGACGAGCGCGAGGATCCCTCACTCACTGCCGGTAGCATTGCCGAATCTCTGAATGGGCAGTACCGCACGATTCAGGACGCTTTCATCGCCATCTTCCCGCCTCCGCCCGTGCAGGGATTGGGAACCATTGGCGGATTCAAACTGCAAATTCAAGATCGCAACAACCTCGGCTATGACGCGCTGTTCAACATTACCCAGGAGGTCGCGCAGAAGGCCAATGGGGATCCGGCACTTGCAGGCGTGTTCTCAACGTTTCAAATCGGCGTACCACAGCTTGATCTAGATGTTGACCGGATCAAAGCCAAACGGCAAGGCATCGCCATCAACGACGCCTTTGACACACTGCAGATTTACCTGGGCTCCATGTATGCAAACGATTTCAATCTGTTCGGCCGCACCTACCAGGTCAATGTGCAGGCCGAGGAGGCCTTTCGTCAGGAGCCCGAACAAATCACTCGCCTGCGCGTGCGTAACGATGAGGGCGATATGGTGCCATTGGGCTCATTTATGTCAGTCGAACCCATCACGGGCCCCGACCGCGTGATGCACTACAACGGATTTACTTCAGCAGACATCAACGCTGCACCCGCACCCGGCTACAGTTCCGGCCAGGGTCGCCAAGCATTGGAAAGCATCCTCGATGAAACGCTGCCTCCAGGCATGACTTACGAGTGGACTGAGCTCACCTATCAACAAATATTGGCGGGCAACACCGCGTTGATTGTGTTCCCGCTGGTTGTGGTGTTGGTGTTCCTTGTGCTTGCCGCTCAGTACGAGAGCCTGCGTTTACCGCTCGTCATTATTCTCATCGTACCGATGACGCTCTTCTCTGCCATGACCGGCGTGATAGTCAGTGGAGGTGACAACAATATCTTCACCCAGATTGGCTTGATCGTACTGGTTGCACTGGCCACTAAGAATGCCATCCTATTAGTTGAATTCGCCCGTGAGCGACAGAGCCAAGGCAGCACAGCGCTGCAGGCCATACGCGACGCCGGCAGACTGCGCCTGCGCCCTATCCTCATGACGTCGATGGCTTTCATTATGGGCGTGCTGCCTATGGTACTAGCCCAAGGTGCCGGCGCGGAAATGCGCCAGGCAATGGGTGTGGCGGTGTTTGCTGGCATGATTGGGGTTACGCTGTTTGGCTTACTGCTTACTCCTATCTTCTATTGGCTGTTGCAGCGAGACCGTAAGGGCTAGGACTGAGCCCGAGCTGCATCGCGAATCGCAGAATCATTACGCGCCCGACAAGCTTGAGGCCGCCTAGTCTAACCGTGTCACTATCTCTCGCAAAAAGGTCTATCTCGCGCCTAAAGTTGAAGGCGCTTGATAGTCGGTAACACACCCATCTGCGGCCGAGGCAACGACTCGCCGATATTTTGCAAGCAGTCCGCTGCTTGGCTGCATTTCCCAGCCACCAACGTTTCTTGACCTGTCTGCCATTTCACAATCACTCACATTCAGATCGAGTTTTCGGTTCGCTAGGTCAATGACAATCTCATCACCGTCTTGGGTCAAACCAATCGGCCCACCTTCAACCGCCTCAGGCACGACGTGCCCAACCAGTAAGCCGTGGGAACCACCCGAGAAACGACCGTCAGTGATAAGTGCAACGACTTCGGCTAATCCAGCACCGACCAGCGCGGAAGATGCATACAGCATCTCGGGCATGCCCGGCCCGCCCTTCGGACCCTGCCCGCGAATGACAATAGCGTCACCGGGTAATATCGATCCGGCTTCAAGGGCCGAGATTACATCTGATTCCGCGTTAAATACGCGAGCCCTGCCCTGAAACACATGAGCTCGCGCGAGGGAGGTTTTGGCAATCGCCCCGCCTGGAGCGAGCGACCCCCATAGCGGATGCATGTGGCCATGCGGGGACAATGGAGTCGCTGGCGATCGCACAACGTCGTTTTCTGACAGCGGATCTACATCTTCTAGGTTTTCTCGCAGCGTGGACCCGGTGACCGTTTTCGTATCACCATGCAAGAGGCACTCTTCAAGTAGAGTTTTCAGTAAGGCGGAGGTACCGCCAAGCCGATGCAAATCGGCCATCAAGTATCGACCGCTGGGTTTCATATCCGCCAATCGCGGCACTCTGTCATTTAGTTTTCCTATATCGCGCAGACTCCAATCAATCCCCAGAGTGCGCGCAAGCGCGAGGATATGAAGAACCACGTTGGTTGAGCCGCCCATAGCGATGACTACCGTCATTGCATTTTCTAGTGCTTCACGAGTCATAATCTCCGAGGGTCTAATATCGTCCTGGAGAAGCCTTAGTATGACAGGCCCTACATCTGCGCATTCATCATGCTTGTTTGTACTTATTGCTGGATTGGAGCTGCTCTGGGGCAAACTCATTCCCATGGCCTCGATCGCGAGTGCCATTGAGCTGGCCGTATACATACCCCCGCAGGAACCTGAGCCGGGACAGGCTTTCAAGATAATGTCGATCTGGCGCTTTCGGTCAATCTTTCCGGCGATTAACTCGCCATAGGATTCAAACGCGGAGATGACGTCAATTGTCTCGGAGCCAATCTTGCCGGGGGAGATGGTTCCCCCAAATACAACCAAACTGGGGCGGTTTAAACGCGCAATGGCTAGTAAACACCCAGGAAGATTCTTGTCACATCCGGGTATAGAGACATTGGCATCGTAACTGTGGGCTGCCATCATCGTTTCTACGGAATCTGCAATCAATTCCCGCGACGGTAACGAGTAACGCATGCCAGGTGTACCCATCGATATAGCATCGTTCACGCCAGCGGCAGACGAACGAAAGGCAACCAGGCCGCTACGACGCAAGCTTACTGCGACCGTCTCCGCTAGCTCCAGCGTGTGAAAGTTGCAGGTGCTACCTTCATACCAGACGGTTGTTACGCCGACCTGCGGTTTGTCAAAGTCGCCTCTTTCTAGACCTACGCCATGGAGTACGGCCTGGGCCGCGCCATGCGCCGGCCCCTGGGTGATCTTGGAGCTAAAGTGATTTGGTTTGCGACGCACAACCTAGATCCTTATCGACAAGCAGAAAACCACTATCTTGTCTGTTATTCTGTATACCGTCTAATACCATATATACATCCCAACGATACGGATACGGAATGCGCTATTTTCCGGAACTCAGACAGATTCGCTACTTTATCGCCGTTGCAGAACACAAAAGTTTCACTCGTGCCGCGACAGCACTGCACCTGACTCAACCACCGTTGACACGTCAGGTCAAAGCGCTGGAAGAGAACCTTGGTGCCAAGCTATTGATTCGAGAGAAGACTGGCTTGAGACTCACGCGAGCTGGCGAATATTTTCTGCCAGAAGCAAAAAAAATCCTGCAGCGAATCGATGAGATGAGCGACAACGCGGCAGAGATCGCGTCTGGCCGCAAAGGCCATGTTCGTATTGGCTTCACCAGTACTGCATTGTATGGCGAATTGCCAAGCTGGATACGCACACTACGTCAACGCGAGCCCGAGCTTAAGATATCGCTGAAAGAGCAAACTCTAAAGGAGCAGATGGCGGCGATACGCGCCCAGACGCTTGATTTGGGGTTCGCACTTTGTGTCGAACGTGAGCATGAATTCTGCTCCAGATTAGTCTCGCGCGAACCCCTCGTAGTCTGTCTGCCGGTAGACCACGCGAAGGCCAACGCTAGAAAGGCTCTTAAAGTTTCGGCACTCGCGGGCGAATCCTTTATCGGTTTTCCACGCGAGCTAGCACCGTTGCTGCATGATAGTATTCTATCCTATCTCACAGAGCACTCCGTCTTATTCAAGCCAGTTCAAGAAGCGATCCAGATGCAGACGATTATCGGCCTGGTCTCTAGCGGTCTTGGCATCGCCTTGGTGCCGGCGTCTATGCAACATTTGGCCAGACCAGACGTTGTTTACCGCCAACTTTCACCAAACGCACCGCGGCTCGAAACGCACGCTATCTGGTCAGGATTAAGTACTAACCCAGCATTATCTTTCGTCCTTGGACTTACAAAAGAAGTCTAACGAAAAACCAAGATCGCGGTTTAACTCTGCCAATTCCCTATCTAGGATCTGGGCCTATTGGAAGGGGCGCTGAATAAAGTGGAGCCAGTTAGGACAAACTCCTTCGCTCCAAAAGTGTCCTCTATGGGGCCGGCGCTCCGGGATAAACTGTTACCTATGCGACCGGTATAGACCCAAAAAATTTTGGCGCGCCCGGGAGGATTCGAACCTCCGACCGCCGGCTTAGAAGGCCG
>JBCDFM010000062.1:0-17584 GCA_039178015.1 Pseudomonadota bacterium | reverse complement strand
GGATTACTCTCTATCGAATTTGTTCAAGCTACGGCGACGGGATTGATCACACCAGCGAGGGCTGCCCCACGTTTACAGCCCGCGTTGTGACCCCTTCGGGGCTTCGTCGCTTAGCTCCTCGTCCAAAACGCTCCTAGGGTCGCGTTTTGTCGAACGGGGACCGTATCCTAATCCCACTCCCCACCTGCTAAACCAAAAGGGCACCCTGTGGGTGCCCTTTTAGTTTAGATGGCGGAGAGCGAGGGATTCGAACCCTCGATAGGGATCAACCTATACGCCCTTAGCAGGGGCGCGCCTTCGACCACTCGGCCAGCTCTCCAGATTCGGTGCATTAAGCTTGTTAATACAGCCTGTTCAAGGGGTGGGCCGCAGTCGCCTGTACGCCTCCCGCTTGAGGCGCGGGATAATACCACAATGGTTACAAATTCAAAGCCGGAGTGCTGTTCACTCCGCTTTGGCAGTTACCTCTGGCTCGTCATCCTGTATGCGGTTGTAAATTTCTTCGCGATGTACAGCAACATCGCGTGGCGCGTTAACGCCTACGCGCACCTGGTTGCCTTTCACGCCCAGTACGGTCACCGTAATTTCGTCGCCAACCATCAGCGACTCTCCAACCCTGCGGGTAAGAATCAACATTGTCCTTTGTCTCCAGTCCTGTGCCTGCTATGTGACCCTACAACACACGACAGTAACAAGTGCCGACTGCATTAGTCCGCACGTCCTTCCTTTCAGCAATAACTAATAGCCGATATCACTGAAAACGCAATGAGAGTAAGTACAGCTTACTTTCACATTGTATGGTGGTGCTTTTTGTTGCCTATATGGCAGCATTTTCGGCATTTGGTTCCCCTTCCAAACCAAAAGACGAATGCAGTGCCCTGACTGCCAGCTCCAGGAATTTCTCCTCTATGATGACGGAGATCTTGATCTCTGAAGTCGTGATCATTTGTATATTGATGCCCACATCGGCCAGCGCCGCAAACATTTGACTCGCCACACCCGCATGGGAGCGCATGCCTACACCAACAACCGAAACTTTGGCAATTTTATTGTCACCGCGCACTTCCCGCGCGCCAATTTTCTCCGCCACCGGCGTTAACACCGCCTGCGCCTGATCCAAGTCCGTTCGCGCAACGGTAAAACTAAAGTCGGTGGTATTGTCTTCGGCAGAGTTCTGCACAATGACGTCCACTTCAATATTAGACTCACCTATCGGCCCGAGAATCTTGTAAGCCACCCCTGGCTGGTCGGGCACACCTAGAACCATCAGCTTGGCTTCATCCCGGTTAAACGCGATACCGGCGATCGTTGGCATTTCCATTTGATTGGTATCCTCCAGGGTAATTAGCGTACCGGGGCCCTCTTTAAAACTGTGCAGCACGCGCAGAGGTACCTGATATTTTCCAGCAAATTCAACCGCCCGAATTTGCAACACTTTGGAGCCCATGCTGGCCATTTCCAGCATTTCCTCAAAGGTGATTCGATCCAGCCGTCGCGCACCGTCAACTACTCTAGGGTCCGTGGTATAGACGCCATCAACGTCAGTATAAATCTGACATTCGTCGGCATTCAGCGCAGCCGCCAGTGCGACGGCTGTAGTATCCGAACCGCCACGTCCCAGCGTGGTGATATTGCCGTTCTCATCCACACCCTGGAAGCCAGCAACGACCAACACATGCCCTGCCTGAAGTTCGTCTTTTAGCCGCTTATCGTCAATATCGCGTATGCGCGCTTTGGTGTGGGCGTCGTCCGTGAGTATGCGCACCTGGCTACCGTTGAAGGACTTCGCCTTTACGCCAAGCTTATTCAACGCCATGCTCAGTAGCGCAGTCGTCACCTGCTCGCCGGTTGAGAGCAACACATCCATCTCGCGCGGCAGCGGTTGCTCCTGGACTTCGTGAGCAAGACTGATTAAACGGTTTGTTTCACCGCTCATAGCGGAGACCACGACAACAACGTCATGTCCTTCACGGTGAAAACGCGCGACTTTTTCAGCCACCTGGCCTATGCGCTGGGAACTGCCCACCGACGTGCCGCCAAATTTTTGGACGATTAGACTCATGCCTATCCGGTCACCGCATGTTTGCCTTCCAAACCTGGATGGCATCAAAAAGGGGCGGTATTAAACACCAAAGGCCAGGAAATGGAAACAGGAAGAAATCCCGCTTTTTCAGGCGCCTACAGCAATTTGAATTCTGCGCGAGCGAGTTTAACGAAGCGTTTCCGAAACCCATTCGGGGACGCTTTTTAGCACGTCGGGCAGGGCTGCTATATCGGTGCCGCCGCCCTGGGCCATATCCGGGCGCCCACCTCCCTTGCCGCCGAGGCGCTGCGCCATCTCACGCATTAAGTCACCCGCTTTCACTTTATCTGTCAGGTCTGGAGTTACCCCTGCAGCGAGTGCTACCTTGTCACCGCTGACCGCCGCCAGCAAAATCACGGCTTTGCCCAGCTTGTTTTTGCACTGGTCAAGCGTGTCACGCAGTGACTTGGCGTCGGCGCCCTCAACGTTTGCAGCGAGTACTTTCACGCCTTCAACCTCAACAGCATTTGAGGTGAGATCACCGCCGGCGGAGGTCGCCAACTTCTGTTTTAGCCGTGCAAGTTCCTTCTCCAATTCCCGATTCTCAGAGCGCAGCGAGACAACTTTGTCGGCCACTGTCTCCGCTGAGCCCTTTATTGCATCGCATACAGCAGCAAGACGCGCGTCCACCTGCTCAATAGCCGCTAAAGCACCGGCACCAGTGACAGCCTCGATGCGACGAATCCCGGAGGCAACACCCGACTCGCTGACAATCCGCATCAGTCCGATATCACCCGTGCGGTCCACATGGGTGCCGCCACAGAGCTCTACCGAAAAATCGTTCTGTCCCATCGCAAGCACCCTCACCTCGTCGCCATATTTCTCGCCGAACAGTGCCATGGCACCTGCCGCCATCGCATCGTCCATAGACATAAGGCGTGTACTGACACCCGTGTTGGCACGAATCTGCGCATTCACCAATGTTTCGATTTGCTTTAGCTCAGCTGCAGTAACGGCCTGAGTATGGGAAAAATCAAAGCGCAGGCGTTGCGAATCCACCAGCGAACCTTTTTGTGTGACGTGATCGCCTAATACCGAACGCAATGCGGCGTGCAGCAAATGCGTGGCAGAGTGATTCAGGCGGGTTCGCTGTCGTACTTCCGGTTCGACTTGCGCCTGCAGATCGTCGCCAAGGGTAATCTCTCCTTCCAACACGGTGACGTGATGCAGGTGGTGACCACTGGCTTTGGTGGTATCCAGCACCTCTGCACGGACGCCATCGGTGCTAAGGATGCCGCTGTCTCCTACCTGACCACCGGATTCCGCATAAAATGGCGTTTTATTCATTATCACCACACCAGTCTGTCCCGCGCCTAGCCGATCAAGCTGGTCACCATCTTGCACCAAGGCAATAACTGTACCTTCACCCCTTAGGCTATCGTAGCCGGTGAATTCGGTATTGCCGTCCAGCTTAAGCGCCTCGTTGTAATCCACTTTAAAGGTGCCACTTTCCTGCGATCGTGACCGCTGGGCTGCCATAGCGACTTCGTAGCCTTTCATGTCCAGCGTCATATTTCGCTCGCGCGCAATGTCGTTGGTCAAATCCGTTGGGAAACCGTAGGTGTCATAGAGCTTGAATACTAACTCTCCGGGTATTTCAGTCCCCTTCAACTCCGCCAGCGCGTCTTCCAGGATTTGCATGCCATTGTCGAGGGTTTTGGCAAACTGTTCCTCCTCTGCCAGTAGAGCCTGCTCGGCCTGCGACTGACGTTTTATCAACTCAGGATAAGCAGCACCCATCTCTTGTGCGAGCGGATCCACCAGTCTGTAAAAAAAGGGGGCACTAGCACCCAGCTTGTTGCCATGGCGAATGGCGCGCCGAATAATGCGGCGCAGTACGTAACCTCTGCCTTCGTTGCCAGGGGTAACACCGTCGACGATCAAGAATGCACAGGAGCGGATGTGATCCGCGATGACTCGCAAGGATGCATGTTCCAGGTCATCCAGCCCCAAGACCTCCGCAGCCGCCTTGAGCAGCGTCTGAAACAGATCGATCTCATAGTTGCTGTGCACGCCCTGCATAACCGCAGCAATGCGCTCCAGGCCCATGCCGGTATCCACCGATGGTTTCGGCAGAGGCCGTAACTCCCCGCTCGCATCGCGATTAAACTGCATAAACACCAGATTCCAGATCTCAACGTACCGATCCAGGTCATCGTCCGGGCTGCCCGGGGGACCACCAGGTACGTCGGGGCCATGATCATAGAATAATTCTGAACAGGGCCCACAGGGGCCGGTATCTCCCATTTGCCAAAAGTTGTCTTCATCCAGTCGTGAAATTCGCGCGGGGTCGACACCGATTTCGTTGACCCAGATGTCCGCTGCCTCGTCATCTGAAACATGCACCGTGACCCAGAGTCGGTCGGCGGGGAGTTGTAGGGTTTCCGTAAGAAACTGCCAGGCAAAGCGAATTGCATCACGTTTGAAATAATCGCCAAAACTGAAGTTGCCGAGCATTTCGAAAAATGTGTGGTGTCTGGCGGTGTATCCCACATTTTCGAGATCATTGTGTTTACCCCCGGCGCGAACACAGCGCTGGCTGCTTGTCGCGCGAACGTAGTCGCGGGGGTCGAGGCCCAAAAACGTGTCTTTGAACTGATTCATGCCGGCATTAGAGAATAGCAGCGTGGGATCATCGGCGGGTACCAGCGAGCTGCTGGGTACTCGAGTGTGCCCCTGCTCTTCAAAATAGGCCAGGAAGGCCTCTCGTATCGCTACGGTCTTCATAAATCGTCTCAATCGTGATGGGACATTCGCGCGCCGGGATCAGCCCGCCATCTGTCCTTCTGCGAAGGGCTTGCCAGCGAGTATATGCAGGTGCAGGTGAAACACCGTTTGCCCCGCACCCGCGCCATTATTAATGATCAGTCTAAACGCATCTGCCACGCCCAGTTGCTCGGCGACTTTCCCGGCAGCCAACATCAAATGCCCCAGCAGTGCCTGATCATCCGCGTCCGCGTCTACCAGGCGAGGAATGCCTCGCTTTGGAATGACCAGCACGTGTACAGGAGCCTGCGGGCTGATATCGTTTATGGCAATGCAGTGCTCATCCTCGTAGAGAAACTCACTGGGAATTTCACCTGCTATGATCTTGCCAAAAATAGTGTCGGACACGGCAGCGCCTTTATTAGTCCAGTTTCTCTTCAGTACTGAGAACGCGTGCCTCGCTTTCCAGCATCACGGGAATGCCATCGCGCACCGGATACGCTAAACCGCTGGCCTTGCACACCAACTCTTCTTTCTCAGGGTCGTACTCAACGGGCGCCTTCGTAACCGGGCACACCAGTATATCGAGTAGTTTTTTGTCTAACATTGTGGCTTCTCGAGCGCTCTCTATCGCGCTTTATTATACGTGTTTCAAGGTTTTGGCACAGCCTCGGGCATGGGTGGTACCAGCAGCTGCGGGTCGATGCGCTGCTGACGCCAGTTCATCCGCCAATCCAGGTGCGCCCCAGTAGATCGCCCCGTGGATCCCACCTTGCCTATGATTGCACCGGCCTCAACCTCATCTCCCACCGCTACTGACACCTCGCTTAGGTGTAGGAAGGACGAGGACAGACGATAGCCGTGATCAAGGATCACAGTGCCACCAGAGAAGTACAAATCGGGCTCTGCTAGTGTGACCACACCCGGGGCAGGCGCATGCACGGGTGTGCCGGCTGGCACTGCGATATCTACACCATAATGTGGGCTGCGCGCTACCCCGTTATAATAACGCTCACTGCCATACACGCCAGAAATTCTTCCCCGAGCAGGCCAGGCAAACCCTGCCAGAGCTGCCTCCATCAAATCGGGACGTTGCAAGCTTTGTCCACGGGCGTTGGCTACCAGGGCTGCTTCGTGTTTTATACGCTCCATGCGCTCAGGTGGCGGTGACACGGTTTCTTGTGGCACACCCTCCACCCGCTGAACATCGTAACTCCTTGGGGCGATTTGCAAGGTTTCCTGGCAGGGCTCGGGGCCCATGACCATGAGTTCTGCGGTAGCTGG
Organism: Pseudomonadota bacterium; assembly: GCA_039178015.1. Lineage (GTDB taxonomy): Bacteria > Pseudomonadota > Gammaproteobacteria > Pseudomonadales > Halieaceae > JARRPM01. The sequence goes on along the minus strand of JBCDFM010000062.1, from coordinate 11,511 downwards.
CGCTGTTCGACCAAACCCCGCAAAGGTTGTGCCATCGGCCAGCACATCCAGCTGCTGACCATCAAGAATGACCTGGCTGTCAGCTGCGACTTTACCCCAGACAAAACCGCCCTGTTGTAGAGAGCCATCAAAGTTCACGCACTGGGCGCTCAGGGTGGCGGCAAACCCCATGGCACAGCCAACTAGTACGCCCTTTATCGCCCGCGAAGGCACTGTCATTACCAACCCCAACCTTGTTGTCACGTTGCCCGGCGCACAAATTCTGGTGCTATGGCAGTGGCAGATTATGAATGGCTCATTGTCACGCTACAATAGTGCGCTATGGGAAGATATCGACCACCCCGTCAGCGCGGCTCTCGCTACATTACGCCCGAGGGGGAGCGAGCGTTGCGCGCGGAGCTGCATCAACTTTGGAAAGTAGAGCGCCCTACGGTAACCGCCGCTGTACATGAGGCGGCCAAAAATGGTGACCGCTCCGAGAACGGGGATTACATTTACGGTAAGCGTCGCTTACGCGAGATCGATTCGCGCGTCCGGTTTTTGAACAAACGTTTGGATGAACTGCAGGTCGTCGACCAGACACCAGCGGACGCCGACCGAATTTACTTCGGTGCCTGGGTGACACTGGAGGATGAGGAGGGCGCAGAAAAACGCTGGCGTATCGTCGGTCCGGATGAGTTTGACCTGAAATCGCAGCGACTGAGCATGGACTCCCCACTTGCTCGTTCGCTGATAGGCAAGCGCATAGACGATGAGATCAGTGTTGAGAGCCCAGGGGGCGAAAGGGTCTACGTGGTTACCGCGATTGAGTATCGAGAGAATTGACTCCTCAGAGCGTTTTGCGAGATCGCCATAATAGCGATTCTGATAGGCCGCCGCCGTCAAGCAAATCGCTTATAATTTGGCCACACAGTGCTAGCGACAGGCGTTGTTGCCCGAACTGTGACCTAGCTGCTACCATCGCGCCGTCACCGCCTGTCGTTACCCTTTATATTGCACCAAATTCGGAGTTTCTATGACTGATACGTCGCTGTTTGAACTTGAGTATCACACCGAATTTCTTCCCCGGCACATCGGACCTACTCGCGAGCAACGCAACGAGATGGCCAAGGCCATTGGCTACGATTCGCTCGATGCGCTGATCGATGCGACCGTGCCCGACGCCATACGAAAACAAACACCGATGGATCTACCTGGTGCTCAGACTGAGCATGCCGTATTAACCAGACTACGGGCTCTGGCAGGCCAAAACCTGGTGTATAAATCCTTTATCGGCACGGGCTATTACAACTGCCGTACGCCCGCAGTGATTCAGCGCAACGTACTGGAAAACCCAGGCTGGTATACCGCCTACACGCCCTATCAACCAGAAATCTCCCAGGGACGCCTGGAGGCATTGCTCACCTTCCAGCAAATGATACTGGATCTCACAGGCATGGAATTGGCCAACGCCTCCATGCTTGATGAAAGTACCGCCGCCGCAGAAGCCATGACTCTGTTGCGCCGGGTCAACAAGCGCAATCGCAGCAATACCTTCCTGGTGGCCGAAGATTGCCATCCACAAACTATCGCAGTGGTGAAAACGCGCGCCGAAGCGCTGGATATTCAGGTACTTGTCGGCGAGCCTGCGACACTACTGCAAAACGGCGATGCCTTTGGTGTACTACTGCAATACCCTGGCACATATGGCCACGTGTCCGACCTGAAGCCGCTCATCGAACAAGCCCACAATGCCGATGTACTGGTCACCATTGCTGCCGATTTAATGGCGCTTTTGCAGCTTTCCTCTCCTGGCTCCCAGGGCGCGGATGTCGTGGTGGGAAGTACCCAACGCTTTGGTATCCCCATGGGCTACGGCGGACCGCATGCGGCGTATTTTGCAACCAGAGATGCTTATAAGCGCTCTACGCCAGGCCGAATCATTGGTGTTTCAGTGGATCGCCGCGGTAATCAAGCGCTGCGCATGGCCATGCAAACCCGTGAACAACACATACGTCGGGAAAAAGCCACCAGCAACATTTGCACGGCACAAGCCCTACTGGCGATTATGTCCGCATTTTATGCTATGTACCACGGTCCGCAGGGCTTGCGTAGAATCGCTGATCGTATCCATCACCTTACCTCACTGCTTGCCTCAAGTTTAAACTCCGCAGGTTTTGAACGCATCAACAATTGCTTCTTCGACACGCTGACTTTCCAGGTGGGTGAACAGCAGTCCACCATTGTCACTCGCGCCCACGCGCAGAAAGTGAATCTGCGCTTAGCGGGCGATCAATTGCTGGGTATTTCGCTTGATGAAACAAGCACTTTAGAAGACGTCAATGTCCTGTTACAGATTTTCACAGGCGACGAACAGGCCGAGGTGGATACCTCAATGATCGCGCAGGGAATACCCGCGGATCTGATACGAGACATCGATTATCTTCAACATCCGTTGTTCAACGACTATCACAGCGAAACCGCAATGCTGCGCTATATGCGCAGGCTGGAAGATAAGGACATCGCCTTGACGCGCGCCATGATCCCGCTGGGCAGCTGTACCATGAAGCTGAATGCGACAAGCGAAATGCTGCCCTTAAGCTGGCCCGAGTTTGCACATATGCATCCCTTTGCACCAGCTGAGCAAGCCCAGGGTTACCTGGAGATGGTCAAAGAACTCGAGCACATGTTGATGGAGTGCACGGGCTATGATGCTATTTCCATGCAGCCCAATGCGGGCTCACAGGGCGAGTACGCTGGCCTGCTGGCGATTCGTCGTTATCATGAAAGCCGAGGCGAACCGCAGCGCAATGTGTGCTTGATTCCATCCTCAGCTCACGGTACCAACCCGGCCAGCGCAGCCCTGGCGGGTATGAAAGTGGTGATCATTGAGTGCGATCATCAAGGCAATGTGGATCTAGAAGATCTGCGTCGAGCAGCGACTAAACATCATGATGACCTGTCTTGCATAATGGTCACCTACCCCTCCACCCACGGCGTGTTCGAGGAGGCCATCATGGAGGTGTGCGAGATTGTGCACAGCCATGGCGGTCAGGTATACGTCGACGGCGCAAACCTGAATGCGCTGGTTGGCATTGCGGCACCAGGCAAATTTGGCGCGGATGTGTCGCATCTGAATCTGCATAAAACCTTTTGCATACCCCATGGCGGAGGTGGACCAGGAATGGGGCCGATTGGCGTGGGCGCACATCTGAAGCCCTTTCTACCCAGCCATCCCATGGATCCTCGAGACAAATCGTCCGCGTGCAGCGACGTGGTTTCTTCCGCACCCTTTGGCAGCACGTCCATCCTCCCAATTTCATGGAGCTATATCACACTTATGGGTGCCGATGGCCTGACGCTCGCAACGAAAGTGGCGATTCTAAGCGCAAACTATATCGCTCACCGTCTCAAAGACCACTATCCAATTCTCTACACAGGTTCATCTGGCACTGTGGCACATGAATGTATTCTGGATATCAGACCGATCAAAGAGGCCAGCGGCATTTCCGAAGAAGACGTCGCGAAGCGGCTGATAGACTACGGATTTCATGCGCCCACGATGTCCTTTCCAGTTGCCGGTACGTTAATGGTGGAGCCCACTGAATCGGAATCATTGGAAGAGCTGGATCGATTTTGCGACGCCATGATAGCGATTCGGGAAGAAATAGCATCAGTTCAGGAGGGCAAGCTGGATGCCACCAACAACCCGTTAACCAATGCACCTCATACCCTGGAAGATGTGGTCGCAAGCGATTGGGACCATCCCTATTCGCGCGAAATGGCCGCCTATCCAGTGGACTCCCTGCGACGCAGTAAATACTGGGCGCCGGTCAATCGCGTCGACAATGTGTATGGCGATCGAAACCTGTTCTGCGCCTGCCCTGCAATTGACTCCTATCGCGAGCAGGGGTCCGAAGATGACTTGTTGTCGGAATCGGAGACACAGCGCCGTTGATCGCGCGCCTGTCGACAGAGACAGATTCCCTCTGGGTACGACTCGGCACCCTGTATTACGTCAAGCTCGTCGCCGATTATCTTCGAGCGCGGTTGCGGCCATGATCGCGCTCGATACCGGCACCGATGAACTGCTGTGCACCATCGATCAGCGCGTCGGCATACTAACGCTCAATAAACCGCACAAAAAGAATGCCCTGGGCGACGTGCTCACACCCGCCTTGCGTCACATGCTGACTGTGCTTGAAGGCGACGATAGGGTCGGCTGTGTGATGCTCACGGGTGCGGGCAATGCATTCTGCTCTGGCGGCGACGTGAGCGGCATGGGGGGCAAGAGCGCTGAGCGCGAAAACACACCGCGTTCCCTAGGGGAGGCGGTCAATGAATTGGTTGATAAGCAGGTTACACTCACGCTGCGACTACACGAATTGGAAAAGATCACGGTGGCAGCTTTGCCAGGAGCCGCTGCAGGCGCAGGCCTTTGTCTCGCACTGGCATGCGATCTGCGTATCGCCTCCAGTACTGCTTTCGTAACCACTGCATTTCGACAAATCGGGTTATCGGGAGACTATGGTGCGAGCTGGTTCCTGCCCCGACTGATCGGTTTGGCGAAAGCCAAGGAACTGTTCTACCGCGCGGAGCGCGTCGGCGCGGAGGAAGCACTCCACCTGGGTCTGGTCAATGAGGTTTTCCCGGATGCAATATTTCAAGAGAAAGCACTGGCCTATGCCGCCTCTCTGGCCAACGGACCGGTGAATGCACTGGCGAGAATGAAGAAGAATCTAAATGCTGGCATAGAGCAAGGCCTGCACGACAGTTTGGTTTTAGAGGCGGAGCATCTAATCGCGTCAATCAACGACCCTGAGGCGAAAGAAGCCATTTCCGCGTTTATGGAAAAACGCGCACCTGTGTTTCACGGAGATACAGACTAATTGGACTCTACGCAGCCGAGTTGACTCTACAACAAAGACTCGATCAGCGATCTCTTGGAGTGTTTGCTAGCGCGAGAACAGTGACGCAGTCAGCGCAATAAACAAGCCTTACAGCGAATGGAGAAACATGGCTGAAATGAAAATCTACGTAAATCCTGGCTCAGGCTCGGCCTGCATTGAAGCGGCGATGGCCGAAGTGGATATCGCTTTTGAACGTATCCCGGTGGATTACACAGAAGATGGAATCGTGGATCCCGAATTCATCAAAATCAACCCGCGACGTCAGATTCCGGCGCTGATTCTAGATAATGGCGCCTGTCTGACAGAAACCATGGCCATTCTTATGCACATTGCAGACAACCACCCCCAATCCGGTCTGGCACCCGCGCCGGGAACCTTCCAGCGCGCCAAGCTCGATCAATGGATGAGCTTTGTGTTGGCTAACATATATGAAGGCGAACTGCGCAAGAACTATCCGCAGCGCTATGTTGTAGGCGACCCCCAATTCGTGGAAGACGCTGCGGAAATGTTCGTCATGGACAACTACAAGATTCTAGAGGCAGCCTGCAGCGACGGACCTTACTTCTTCGGTGAGCACTTGACGATCTTGGACATCTACCTTTGGATGTTTATCAACTGGTTTGAAGAGCTCGAAGAGATTAGCGAGGCATGCCCTAAAATTATTGCGCTGGCCGAGACCGTCATGAATCGCCCAAAGATAGCACCGGTGCATTTGTACAACTTTGGCGAGGGCTTAGGTTGGGGTGGAGATTAAACGCTGGGCCACCTGATGCGGCCTGCCAACGACGCCAAGCCCTTGACCACGAGTAGCGCTTTGGCTCTTTGCCGAAACCGGCGTTACTGGAGAGATAGTGCAGACATCACGCGATGGAACTGATCATTTATCTACTCGTTATCTCCATTGTCAGCGTAGCGAGCTTCTGGGTAGCTGGCACGATTTACGGCCTGATTCACGCGCCCTCTCTGTATTTCCCCGTTTCACTGGCGACAAAAATGGCCGCTTGCGCCGTATTTGGTGTTTTGTTGTTTCTCCTTGGAGGCGTCGTTTTGTCAACACTGGTGTTCAACGCCGAGATGGAAAAACGACAGGACTATCAAAGATGGCCTGTTATTTTCGCTGGCCTATTAATTTCGATACTGTGTTCTGTTGTTATCTACGTTGCCGCGATTGGTCTGGCATGGCAGATACTGGACTAGCGGCAGCGCACACAGAATTGTGAGCGGCTTAATCGCATGAAGGCCATCGATCTCAAAACTTTCACCTGGCTTACGTACGTGGGCAACTAACTGCACCTAGTCGGGTCGGCGCCCGCGCATATAGGCCTGCTTCATTTCGCCCTTATTGATGACGACGATCATCGCTCGCCAATTCTCGACAAAGTGATCGGCATCTTCGCGGCCCAGCGTTGCCACAAGCTCCGGGTACATATCCCCTTTCAGCACATCGTACTCGCGCTGTGCTTCTCTTTGGTACCAATCACTGGCGTCGACAACTGAAATGCTATCGTAGTGCGCCGCATGCAGAAGGCTGTGATATTCGTCCATTGTGCGCATCTCGTAGGTGAGGCCTTCAGTCTGTATCCAGTAGCGCATATCGGGAGAGTCATCCTTGCCCGTACCCAGCCACTCGTAGCAGGAGAACCAACCCCCAGGTTTGAGCACGCGAAAGATCTCTAAAAACAGCGCTGCTTTATCCGGTGTTTGCGTCACAGCTCCCGAACTCACCACGACGTCAAACGACTGATCAGCAAACGGTAGCGGCCCAGGTGCGACGAGCTGAAATTGACAGCGATGCAAAAGGTTGCGTTCTTCCGCCGCCTGCTGGGCCCGCTGGACAAGCGCTGCTTCCAAATCCACTCCGACGACCTCCGCGCCGTGACGGGTTGCCATCTCAAAAGCAGGACCACCCACACCGCAACCGATATCCAGTATGCACTTGCCATAGCTAGGAATATTGCGCAGGATTTTAGCCACATTCCCAGGCCCACCCGGCGCCATATAACCCTCGCCCCAGATCAGCCCGAGCATACGCACCATGCTGTCGTCATACTCCGACTGATGAGACATCTAGGCTAAGTCCTTCAATAGCATTGCCTGGCCGCTAAGAAAGCGTTTCCACCGCGCGATGCGCCTCAACAATCGCCGTTTCCATCATTGCACTGGCGGCCGCATCGCTGTTGGCTATCGCTATTCGACCACGAGTCTGACGTGCTTGTACGTGCGGATAACGAGGATCGTCCCAGTTTTCGTACCAGGGATCATCATGAAAATTATAAAAGTACGAATAGCCATGGGCCCAGCGGTTGACCGTGATGCCGGCGATATCCCGCTCCGCCACAAACCCGCCTTCGGCCAACATGCCGTTCAGTTGTTCCACAACCTGATTCTCGATCTCTTCATAAGGCGTTGCCAACAGCTGATGGCGACCCCAGCGCAGTTGCTCTCGTTTACTCATGCCGGTACGAGCGGGATAGGGAAAACGCTCCATATGTACCACGATCGGCTGATCAGGATCCCCCGAAAAGCGGTAATCGCCAACGCTTACGGGGAAGTCCAGCTTGGCGAGCATATGGTAGCTACCTGGCGCGACCACTGCGCCAACACCCAGATTCTTCCAGGCGTGCCAGTCGTTCAGCGCGACATTCGTGTAGAGGATAGGTGATTTTACCTGCAGCGCTAAAGCCTCTCGCTGTTGCAATGGTAGCTCTGGACAGATCGAGGGAATGATCGCGTGATAACAGGCAAGCACACACCCTTTGCCGGCAACGCGATAAGGCTTCCCGTTTTGAACATAGGTGACCAAAACACCGCTTTGGTCTGATCCGCCATTGGCCACGTTCACTACAGTGCTGCTTAGACGCAGCTTCACCTGCGCGTCACGTTCATCCAGCTTCGCATAGTCGAAGCGCGCGGTCACAAGATCCTCTACATTGGTGGATTGCGCAACCGCCGGTATCAATTCCTGCACCAACCTGCGTGCTATCGTGGCATTGCCGTCCGGATAGTGATGGATGTAGGGGTCGTCATCACCCCACGGCGGTAAGCCTGCAGCCTCATAGCCGGGCAAACCGCTGTATAGAATCGCAGAGCCGGCAGAGACGGTTTCGATCCCGACTCCCGAATCTCCGGCCAGATCCTGGAAAATGGCAAGCACCTGGGGTTCAGACACACCAAGATGCTTCAAAAGAAATGCTTCATAGGTTATGGAGTAGAGGTAATCCTCTCGCTGTTCCACGGGAAGGTGGCTCAGCTGATTCGTTTCTCTGGTGAGCAACCTGGCTATCTGCTCCTGAGCCTTAGTCGATATGGGCATTTGCGCGGCGGCCGCTGCCGCGTCCAATGTCGAAGGTGCCAATGGAAGGAATGAAGATAGTGGCCCCAGATCGTATCGAATAAGCCGGTTGCTGCCCCACCGGGCCTCATTGAAAAAAGTCCCGCCGGCCAATCCGTGACGCCGATAGAATTCACTATCGTAGGCGGTATCAAACTCTTCCAGGTTAATGCCCAGCGCTTGCAGTAAAGCGCTCGCTACTCTGGGGTAGTCATAGGGCGACTCCATTGTCTGACTGCCGCCGTATCCGATCAGCGTCCTGCCATTGACGCTAAACTCATTGCGCTTGGCATGTCCACCGAAGTCATCGTGATTATCCAGCAGCAGAATCCGCGCATCCGGATGCTCACGGCGGTAAAACCAGGCCGCCGCAAGACCACTGATACCGGCTCCGACTACGATCAGGTCGTATTCATCATCTACAGGCTGTGGTTTACCCCACTCAGTTTGACCGTGCCTGGCAACCGCATGTGCTACTTCAAACGAGCCAGCGTGGTTACCACGCATGCCGGTAAGCTCTGGTGGATAGCCAGCGCTTGCCCGAGATTCCATTGCCAGTACGCGATCAGCAAGCGCGATCCCGGGCACGAGAGCGCTCGCACCCAAGGCACCCAAACCATGAATCACATCACGGCGCGTTACACCAGCACCCAATCGCTGCTTTCGCCTGCTCACTGCAATCTCCTATCGCCTCCGCTGACGATTCGGTATCAGTTTCCCAAACTGCCGTTGTTTTCGCTTTCCTCAAGTCTACCCAGAATAATGCTCTTAGCCATCAGACCCTGTAGGGACGAATAAGGTTCAGTGAGGAGAATACCGGGGAGCGCCCAAGGTGAAGACCACAAGCCCGGTTGAAACCAACTCCGAACGAGACCACTGCTGTTCCTGGATCGGTCGTTAATTGGACAGAGCGCTTTCTACAAGAGCTTGTTTTCTAGCGGCTGCTTTACCAAAGAAGTGGGGGTAGAACACCGGCAGTACGAACAGCGTAAATAGCGTGCTTACGAGCATGCCCATCGCAATCATTAAGCCGATCGCAAAGCGGCTATTCGCACCACCACCGGCCGCAAAAAGTAAGGGGGCCACTCCCATCACAGTGGCGAAAGTGGTCATCAGGATGGGACGCAATCGCAGCGCAGCGGCTTCTAAAACTGCATCCCGTCGACTTGCACCCATCGCAACGATCTGGTTGGCAAACTCAACGATCAGAATACCGTGCTTGCTGATTAAGCCTATCAGGGTCAGCAGGCCTACCTGAGTGTAGATGTTCAGCGTAGACCACCCCAGAGCTAGCGGTACCAGCGCGCCGAACAGGCTTAGCGGTACACTGATCAAGACAATAAAAGGATCACGAAAGCTATTAAACTGAGCCGACAGGACGAGATAAATAAACAGCAATGAAAGACCAAATAGCGGCAGGAAGCTTTGATTCTCCTGAATAAAGCGCCGCGACTCACCCTCGTAGCCAGCACGAAATCCCGTTGGCGCAACCTCCTTTAATGCCTGTTCCAAGAATGCCAGCCCGGTGCCCATGGTGTGGGGAGGCAGCATCAACCCCTGGATCGTGACGCTATTGAGCTGTTGATACTGCACCAGCGAGCTCGGTTCCACTCGCTGATCCAGGCTAATTACCGTCGACATAGGTACCAGATCGCCACTCTCAGTCCGCAGATAGTAACGCTCCAGCCATTCTTTAGTCAGTCGAAAGCCCTGCTGCGCCTGCGGGATGACTTTGTAACTGCGGCCACTGATATTGAAGCGATTGGTTTCGCCTTCACCCAGCATGATCTGCAGCGTCTCTCCAATGTCTTCCATTGAGATGCCCAGGCGCGATGCCATATCGCGATCAATCGCCACCATGATCTCAGGTCGGCTGTAGCGTAGCGATTTATTCACATATGCAAACAAGCCTGACTCACGCGCCTTATTCAACACCTCCTCCGAAACACGATCCAACTCGATATAATCTGAAGTGGATCCAATAACGAAATTAATGGGCAGCCCAGAGTCCGCACCAGGCAGTGATCCCCAACTAAAAACAAAAATCTCCAGCCCACTGACTGCCTGAAAGCGCTCTTGCAGCTCGGCCTGCACCTGGGCCTGGCTGCGCTCACGCTCACTCCACGGCTTCATCTCTACGCCACCAAATACCTGATTGGGATTATTGATCTGCCAGGAACGCGTGACTTCAGGTACTTGCTTCCAGATATCAACCATCTCACCGAGAAAATAGTTGGTGTAATCGATATTGCTGTAGTCCGGCGGCGTGGCGTAGATGGATAAACTGCCAAAATCCTCCTCTGGCGCTAATTCCTGTTGCGCAAGCGCAAATATCACGGGCAAGCTCGCGAAAATCGTGAACGCAAACAGGAGCACAGCACCGCGGTTCTGCAGGCACAGTCCAAGCAGATATTTATAGCCGTCATGCAGCGCTTCAAACCTCTCATCCAACCAGTCCGCCACCCTCCCCTGGTGCGCATGATCCTGTAAAAGACGAGAGCACATCATGGGACTTAAGGTCAGTGCGATAATGCCGGAGACCAATACTGCGCCCGCCAAGGTCAGAGCAAACTCACTGAACAACACACCTGTAAGACCACCCAAAAACCCAATGGGTGCGTAAACCGCGGCCAGCGTGAGTGTCATTGCAATGACTGGAAGGGCTACCTGCCTTGCGCCGACCAGGGCAGCTTCAAGTGGTGGCTTACCTTCCTCAATATGGCGATGCACGTTCTCCACCACCACAATGGCATCATCCACCACCAGGCCAATGGCGATCACCATGGCAAGCAAGGTCAGCAGATTGATGGAGAAACCCAGCGTCCACATCAGGAACAGCACACCGACCAGCGACAGCGGAATAGCGACCAGCGGTATCAAAACCACACGCCAGGAACCGAGAAACACAAGGATCACCAGGACGACAATAACAGTGGCTTCGATCAGCGTCATCGTTACCTGGTCCAGCGCCTCTTGAATATAGATGGACGCGTCATAGTCGACGATCATTTCCATATCAGCCGGCAGCTGTGCCGTAAGTGCCGGCAGTCTATCCTTGACTCTTCTGGCCACGTACAGCGGATTCGCCGTCGGTGCTGGTGTGATTGAGATGTATACGGTGTCGCGACCGCTGGAAAAAGCAGCCGAGTCATAATCGTTATTGGCCAATTCCACATCAGCAACATCGCCAATAGTGACGCGACTGTCGCCCTCTTGTCGTACGACAATATCGGCAAACTCCTGCGGGCTTTGCATATCGGTTTGGGCATCGACACTCGCGCGCACCAGCGC
>JBCDFM010000061.1:0-17791 GCA_039178015.1 Pseudomonadota bacterium | reverse complement strand
GATAGGCCTGGTGGCAGCAGCGCTGCTAGTTCCTCCAATCTACCATCCATAGATACACTCGCGCTGCCATTTTCCCCGAGAAGCATTTGCCCTGGACAGATCCTGGTCTGCTGGAACTGCCAGCAATGAGAGTCCACTGTGACCGTCGGTCGAGAAATCTCGACCTGCACAGCGACCGGATTCTGCAGTTCAATATTCCCTCCCGTCGTTGTCAGCTGTGTGGTCGCCAACTCACCCAGCCATTGCCCATCCGCTTGCTCTGCGCCCTTCAACTCGAGCATGCCATTGAGATCGCCATCCAGACCCAGCGTAAAAGTCTGCTGCTGCGCATTGCCCGTGGCGGAAAAGTGGGTGCTTTGAAAATCGACAACGCCTGCGCTGACTCGGCTGAGAGACAGGTTTAATGAAAAGGGACGCTCTGCTGTCGTCGTGTAGCTGGCCGACAACGAACCATCTACTACATGGACATCCTCCCAAAACAGACTCTGGGCGCTGCCGGTCACGGACACGCTATCGAAATCCGAGCTGATCGTCGCAGTCAGCGTGCCCCCACCGCGAGTGTCTGGCACCCAGTGACCAATGTCATTGGCAACCACACTCACTGTGATGGGGCTGTCAGCTACATCATTCGCATTCACGCGCACCTGGGTTTCGTTGATCCTGGCGTCGAGCTTGGTGGCTATTAAATGCAGGTTATTATCGATCCCGAGGGAACCGCTTACCGTTGCGGGCAGGGTATTTATCTTTCCGCTCAAATCGATGCCGCTGAGCTCTATGTTCCAGCTATCTCTGGAAATCACGCTTCGCGTTGTGAGCTGCCCCGATACCGAGCCCTCTGCATAGTCTCCCAGGGCCTGTAGATTACTCATACTGGTATCGATTACGGCGGATACTGTCAGGGTTTCACCGTAATCCATCGCTCCCTTAGCCCACACGGTGTTAGCGGCGCCCTCATCCTGCACGCGCAAATCATCGATCTGCAGTTGCCCATCTTGATGCGAGCCGGCCACTTGAATGTTGAGTTGTGGAAAGTCAGGAAGCGTTCCTGCAAGCTGCAGCTGAAACTCTTGAGATTCAAGAGTGCCGTTGCCCTCAAGCTGCAGAGGACCGATCAGCGTGATCGCAGGTATTGAGCTAGAAAGGTCCGCGAATTTGGATAGCGCGAGTGCATCCGACCAGCTGCATGTTGCTTTCAATTGAAAGGGCAGACCTGCTTCCAGTAGATTCACGGTCAGCTCAGCCTTTGTGGCAATATCGCCGGGATTATCGGCGCGCACGCGTAACGCGTCGAACGGACCATTGAGCTCAAGATCCATCTTGCGCGAGAGCGGATTGGGCCATTGCTCGAGCTGTGGTAGTTCTCCCGACATCTTCAATGCCACCGGCCAGCTCTGATTAAACTCAATACCGCCCTCACCCTGCCACTGGCCCAGGCCCGCTGATCCCACTTGCAGCAATGATAGATTTAAGGATTCTCTGAGCCAGCGCCCTGCGAAGGCGATCGATTCGAGCTGTCCTGCCTCTCCGTAAACGTCCCAACGCCCACCGGTTATTCGAGCTTGATCAACCTGCAAATCCAGCGGTAAGGTGATGACAAAGGGTCGGAAGGGTTCAGAACTGGCGTCAGCGCTATCGGTATGTTCTAAACTCAGTTTAGCCTCTGCGATCTGCGCTTGACGCACCTTGATCGTGCTCTCCTGAACAGTGACGTCCCCCTCAATCAAACCCTGCTTCCAACTGCCACCTGACCAGTTGACTACCAGCGTGTCGACTCTCAAGCGGGTCGTCTCCATAGGAATGGGAAAGCGAATTAAAGCTTCGTCCCGATGCGCCTCTTCAGCTGCCGCTGTAGACGCATCTGACCTATCCTCACTAAAAACATCGATTTGCAATTGCGCTGCCCGCAAATAATCGAAGCACACCTTACTGTGCCACAGGCAGCTGGGGAAAACTTTGAGATCGACATCCTTCAGCTCGATATTTAAATCCGCGTCACCCCAGGCGACAGTCGTCATCTTGAGATCGCCGAACAGCGTACCCTGTTCGTGCTTAATGCTTACACCTGTGGCGCTACTCGCGAGCTGCAGCAACCAGGCTGTGCCACGCTCGGTAAAGGGTATGAGCAGAGCAACAACCAAAGGCACCGCCAGCAACGACAACAACGCCTGCCAGAACACACGCTTCAAAACTCAGCTCCAATATTCAGCACGATACGCCAGGACGAATCTTTTTCGCTAGCGCTGTTAGCCATTTCAACCCTTATCGCACCTACGGGTGAAATATAGTGAACACCAAAACCGGGACCCCACTTAAGGTCGAAATTACCCGAATCAAATGCGTCGCCGCCGTCAATAAAGACCGCGCCGCGCCAGGTAGGCGTGAAATAGTACTGGTACTCCAAGGACGCCACGGCCAGTCTATCGCCACCTACCACCAATTCCTTTGTGCCATCTGCATCTGATACCCGAATTTCATCTCCGATAGACTGATAGGCGAATGCACGTATGCTCTGTGAACCACCGGTAAAAAACGCCAGGGAGGGGGCGAGTTTGGGCCGGTCGCCGTCCTCAATCAGCACCGCGCCTAAGTCTGTTCGAGCTACGATGCGATGATCGGTAAAGGGGGTTACGACATATCGGAAATTTGCTGAAAGCCGCAGTAGATTGATATCCGAACCCACATTATCGGCGGCACCCTCTATCTTATACAGTTGACTGAAACCGCCGCTGGGATCAACCGGAGAACCCCGTCGCCAGGTATGTGCAATGGAAAAACCCGGCAGCAAATACCGATTTTTAAAATCGGTATCCTCCAGTGTCCACTCCTCGTTCAACTCGCGTAGAGAGTAGCTATACACCAACGAATCTGTTCGGATTTCGCGCACCGCACCAACTTCCCACTGGCGACTATCGATGTCGCCGTACTCGTCCGTCTCCAGTCGCGTGTTGAGGTTCAAGACATCGTTCAAGGGGCTCGTCAGCGGTATGCTGTAGATAATCTCACCACTCGGGTTAATTGTTGAGTAGGACAAGCGTGTCCGCTGTCGATGCCCGTATCGGTTTACGCGTGGAGTGCGCCAGGTGAGTGAGACTCTTTCTTCAGTATCTGTGCTGTAGCCGACACCGACATCAAAGCTGTGGCGTCTAGCTGGGTAAAGCGTTATAGATAAAGGTACCCGCTCGTCTACTGCTTTATCGAGTAGTGGCGTTATAACAACGCCGGAGAAGTAACCCGTTCGTCTGAGTGCGGATTGGAACAGCTGTAGCTTGGATTGATCGAAGTACTCACCCTCATGAATCGTTTGAATTTCCGCGATAAGTTTTGGTTCTACGTTAAAGTCGCCATACTGTAGTTCGCCAAAGCGATAGCGATCACCTGATTCATAATGAAGGTATATGGCAGCCGTATTGGTCTCGATATTGACCTCCACCTGGCTTCGAGAAAACTGTGCTTTGAAGTAACCACGCTCCTGCCCAAGTGCCAGCAATTCATTTTTGAATCGTTCATAGTCGCCATGGTTGAACACTTCCCCCTGTTTGAAAGGGGCGGGGTTTAGCAGATTTTGGAATGCCTTGTCATTATTGGCATCACCTTTCAGCTGGATACTGATTGTTTCGATCAATACAGGAGGGCCAGGCTTGACCGTAATATCAAGTGACCAAACGGGGTCAGTGCGTTTTAACTCAGCGCTGATCTGGGGATTGTAGTATCCAAGTGCTTTCAGCGCATCTTCCAAACGCTCCTGATAGGATACAAGAAAGTTGGACCGGTCCTGAGCGGAATCGGGGGCGTCACCCAACCACGCCTCAGCATTTTTCTCCAGCTCTCCATCCAAGCCTGTGAGTTTATAGGTCAGCGCCGTCTTTGCCTCAGCCTCTGCTGGCAACAGCGCCAGGCAGAGCATCAAGCTAATGGCGATCACAAGCTGGAGCATAAAATACGATCGCTTAGGCTTAATCAGTGGGACTGCGCTATACCCCGGTGAGTGTAAGCAGAAAAGCGAGGCCAACCCAGCCTATAGGTCCAAATGAACTCTTGCCAGGAAGGCCCCGTCTGTTTCTTCACCAAGATTATGCTCCGATTGAGACTACGCGTAAAAAACCGTTTGCACCGCTTCAAACTAGACCCTTGCCGGCACTGGCGCATATCGAACTGAGGTACCAGATCATATTCACGGGACACCAGACTCGCCTTGTCTTTTAGTGCGTGTTTCATGCTTTTCGATGCCACCGTCGGATTGGGGGTGTTACACACCGAGACTGTGGCCACGCGCCTATCGATACTAGGGTCGACCATAGGACTCTGTTTCAAGCAAAGATCTGAACTTGTACCCTCACAGTCCAAACAGACCTTTCTTTTTTGCGCGAGTTCCCAGGGTGTCTCGGTAAGGCCCCTACCGAATAAGCAATTGAACTTTTTCACGCTAACACAAGACGGGTTCAGGCCAATGCCTGTACCGTTTTCCAACACTGCGCTGCTTGCGGAGCGCGCGGCGGCTTCACAAGCCTTCACTGTGAACGGTACGTCACAGGCACGCCTCAATATTTGCAGGAGTATCATTTTATTGAAGAACCCCATGAGTCAAAGTCTCTATACCTAAGGGCTCTGATTATAATCTGATGCACAGTCCAAAAATACGATAAAGTATCGACAAGGCACTTTGATGGATTAGACATGTTCGAGACGCTCGAGGTAGGCAAGCGTACCAGCGATAAAGAGTTTAAAAAGCTGGGCAAGGAGCTTCGCGAAGATTTAATGATGGAGCAGTTAGATCTTGCGGACCGAGACTACCCCGTCATCATCTTAGTATCCGGACTGGACGGCGCCGGTAAAGGCTCGCTCGTACAGCAGATGAATGAATGGATGGATCCCCGATGGATTGAGACGAATACCTTTTGGGAACACTCTGACGAAGAAGAGTCCAGGCCCTACTTTTGGCGGTTTTGGCGTTCACTGCCACCCCGCGGTCGAATCGGTGTGTTTTTGGGGTCCTGGTACACGCGGCCTGCTCAGGGCACCATAGCCGGTGAATTGTCTGCTGAGGAATTTTCGACCTATTGCCAGCAAATCGAAGCTTTCGAACGGCTACTGACGGATGACAACGCACTGCTAATCAAGCTTTGGTTGCATATCAGTCACGATACCCAGCGCTCTCGACTACAAGAGGCCTCACCTTTACGGAGAGCCAGCCTGCGTGACGCCGACCGACCCTATGAACTAACCGGTACATACAACCGCACGCTGGAGGTTTCAGAACAGCTCATTCTCGCTACTGACTCCAGTCACAGCCCCTGGCATCTCCTGGAAGCAGAAGATGGCAACTATCGCGACGTGACAGCAGGCAGGCTGATCCTTGAGGCCATGCGGTCTCACTCTGCTCAGCTCGATGCGCGGCGGGACACACCAAAGAAGAAACGATCAAAGCGCGACGACGATCAACCGACCGTGCTAGAACGCGTCGATCTCTCTTTAAAGCTAGATCAGGACAGCTATGAAAGGGAGTTGAAACAGTATCACGAACAGTTACGGCATCTTGCATGGAGAGCTTACCATCAAAGACGTTCGGTAGTTGCGGTATTCGAAGGATGGGACGCCGCCGGGAAAGGCTCGGCCATTCGGCGCGTGACTCGAGGCATTGATCCTCGCCTCTTTCGTTTGCTGCAATTCGCGGCTCCAACTGACGAAGAACGGGCCCAGCACTACCTTTGGCGCTTTTGGCGACAACTGCAACGAGACGGGCGCTTCACACTATACGATCGCTCCTGGTATGGGCGAGTGTTGGTCGAACGCATCGAAGCGTTCGCACGCGATGACGAGTGGCAAAGGGCCTATAGCGAAATCAATCAATTTGAACAACAACTCGTCGAACATGGAACTATTCTGCTGAAGTTCTGGATACATATCAGCAAAGATGAGCAAGCCAAGCGTTTCAAAGATCGCGAAAAAACGCCCCGTAAGCGTCATAAATTGACAGAGGAAGATTGGCGCAATCGCGACAAGTGGCGCGACTACGAGATGGCAGTAGATCAGATGGTAAGCCGCACAAGCACTCGCAGTGCTCCCTGGACCCTCATCGCAGGCAATGACAAGCCCTATGCTCGCATTCAGATTATAAAAACGTTTTGCGATGTCATTCAGAGCGCACTGGAAAAACCCATTGCGGACAGCGAATCGTGATTTAAACTGTCTGAGTAGCCCGTTTTGGCAAGGCGTTCTACCGATGTTGCCGTGACATGGCTGCTACCCCACGTTTGCATGGGGTTCAGTCGACAAATACCTCTTCCAGAAATTGCGTCATCGCCAAATGTGAACGCCGATCCGCAACAGCACTGTATAGCGTACCTAAAGCGCTGTCGTTAGCCGCGGGGTTAGTGAATGCATGCAGCGTATGACCATAAGCATGAATCTGCCAATCAGCGCCCGCTGCTGTTAACTCGGAGGCCAGCGCCGTCATAGAGTCCGGTTGCGCCATGGGATCGTCGTAGCCGTGCAGGCAAAGCACTTTAGCCGTGATCGCATTGCCTTCGGTGTTACCGGGAGGGATGAACAATCCGTGAAAGCTGATTACGCCTCGCACCGAGCTGCCACTGCGTGCGAGATCTAATACACACAGCCCACCGAAACAGAAGCCAATGGCAGCGATCTTACTTGCATCTACCTCAGGCTGCTCGGCCAGCACCGACTGTGCCAACGCCACCCTGGCCTGCAGCAAAGCCCTGTCTTCCATGAACGGCGTCATCAGTGCTGAGTTTTCTTCCGTAGAGGTTCCCAGTACGCCTTTTCCATACATATCCAGAGCAAATCCTACATAGCCTTGCTCAGCGAGATCCCGTGCTTTAGCTTCTTCGAACTCGCTTCGTCCCGCCCAGGCATGTGAGACCAAAACGCCCGGTCGGGGTCCGGATGCTGCATCGTCCCAGGCCAAATAAGCCTCAAGTACCACATCCTCGTGCTTATACTCCACTCGGCGCGTTTGTACTGCCATAGCTCGGCCCTCTAGTTAACGTTTAAAAATGCTTTGACTGGTTAACATCGAGTATACACGTGATCACTCATCGGCATAGGCCTCGGGATCTAGTCGACGCATCTCGGCTTCTATCCAACGCTCCGCCTCTTCCATCATTTCCGTCGCTTCCCGATTCTCGGGACTGATCGGTTTGCCAACAGAAACATCAATCACACCAGGACGGAACCAGAATGAGCGTCGAGGCCAGCAGCGTGCGGATGTGACCGCAATCGGAATAATCTGAGCGCCCGTTGCAATGGCCAGACGCGTTGCCCCGTGCTTGTACACGCCCTGACTACCTCGCTCTGTGCGAGTTCCCTCAGGAAACATGATCATCCATTTCCCGCGGTCCATCAATTCCTGGCCCTGCTCTGCAACCTTGTGCCAGGCTTGATTGCCTTTTGTCCGGTCGATGTAAACCATACCCAGTCGACCCATACACCATCCAAAAATCGGAATCTTCAAGAGCTCCCGCTTGAATACATACGCAAGCGGATGCGAGGCCATGCTGGAAAGATAAAATGTCTCCCAGGTCGACTGATGTTTTGGACAAAGAATGATGCGCTGCATGTCATCGGCTGCTGGGAGATTGTCCTCGCCCTGTAGGCGATAACCGACGCCACCAAGCCAGCGAGCTCCCCCAATCACGCCTCGCAACCAAGGTACTGCAAACCATTTCCACAATTTGATGTCATCTAAAAACAATGAAGAGATTAACAACGCACTGCCGAAAGGAATAATCGAGATCACCATCCAGGCGAAAACAAATGTAGAGCGAATGGCGTTCATGCCCAGTTGATATCCAGGTTAGTATTGTTTAGGGCACGTAGCTTAAGCTATCTCGCGCTCTGGATCCGCATTAAAGCAGAATGTTGTCTCAGGGGAAAACACACAACCTGGATTCGCGCCTAAATCTGCGTATATTGTCCCTAGTACGATCGAGAGCAGGCCGATGAACAGAAACCCACACCCCGCTACTCCCGCATTCGTGGAAGCGGTACCCGTGTGCGAGGCACAGGCTTGAAAAGCGGGTTGGGTAGCCCCGGCGTGTCGTCGCCTTGGGTGATGAATGGACGAATTCCAAAGCACCGCCGGCTTCGCATTCTCTGCCTTTTTGTGCTCCTGATAAGTCCCAATCTTGCGTGTTTTGCAGAACAGGCAGACGACGGATTCCGCCAGTTTTTCTACCGCGACGGCCGCCAGTTAGAGGTCATTATCAACAGCGAGTTCTCAGCCGATGCGCGCGACAACCTCGTTGATTGGATCGACCATATCAGCGAAGCACTTCGCAACGTATATGGGCACTGGCCTCACGAGTACTGGCAAGTCGCTATCGCACCCACCGCTGCCAGAGGCAGCGATCCTATCCCCTGGGCGCAGGTTCTTCGCTCGCCTGCTACTCGAGTAGAATTCTATACGACGGCTAACCCCACACTTGAAGAACTGCGCAGCGACTGGACGGGCTATCATGAGATGGCGCATCTGCTCATACCCTACCGCGGCTGGGGAGACTATTGGTTTACCGAGGGGCTGGCCAGTTATTACCAAAATGTGCTTCAAGCCCGAGCGGGCATCATCACTGAGCAGCAAATGTGGCAAAAACTATACGACGGGTTTCAACGAGGGATTGCTGAAAAGCGTTTTAATGGGCGACCGCTCAGCGACGTGAGTAAGAATATGCGGGTAGACGGGGGCTTTATGCGCGTTTACTGGAGCGGTGCCTGCTATTTTCTCGCCGCGGACACGCGATTGCGTCTTCAGTCCGCTGGAGCACTCACCCTGGATGACGCTCTCGCTAAACTCAACGCCTGTTGTGGTCAGTCGTCGATGTCAGTGCCGCATATTGTCACGAAGCTAGACCAGCTCAATCATGTCACGATCTTCGGTGAACTATATGAAGAGTTTGTCGATGCCACGGAGTTCCCCTCCTTCGACATGCTCTTTGCCAGCCTTGGTGTGAAGGTGATAAATGGCGTTGTGGTTCTGCAACAGGACGGGCCAGAGGCACGCTTGCGCAGAGCTATCGTTGAGGGTGCGAATCAATAATGCGCGGATGATCTGTTTTTCAGCCGATCCGGCGTTATACTAAGCGGCTTGTATGGCGCTGATCGGGGGCCGTGGCATTTGAAAAAGCCTGTTTCGAAAGCTGAAGAGCGTGCCAGGCTACAGCGTGAAGTCGAGCGCTTCTTGAACCGCGGAGGTCAGGTCGAGAACGTTCCCACGGGCGTCAGCGGCAAAAATCCTGGGGACCCCCCCGTTTTCTTGAATCGAAGGCTGTTCGTGGAACCAGCCACACCGCGCACACCGATCCCGGAAGTTATCGCGGCGATTGAGTCACGGCGGGGGGTCAAGCCGAACTCGCGTCCAACTCGTAAGAAAAACCGCTTACCTCAACCCAAGCGCAAGACAATCTACGACGATTTCGGTGAGCCCTTGCGTCGGGTTTGGATTGAAGAATAGCTAGCTAGCGCGACACTATTCCTCGTAGTCCTCACTCGTAATCAAGCTGTCACTAAACCCGCGTAGCCCGGGCTCAGGGGCCGCTAAAAACGGATCGTCGGCTTGGGAGTCGTCGACCGAACTGTCTTTGTCTGAACGGCGTCTTCCAGACCATACGCCCTGCCCGTCCTGACCAAACTCTTGCTGCATTTCGTGTTCTTCAGGGTGAATCTCTAAGTCGAGATTCTGTTCACCGATGCTGTCAGAGGTGGTCAGAGTGGAAGGTGGTGACGGCACAAGCGTGCTGTCCAGATCTACCCCGGAATGAGCTGGAGCCAAACGCAGTGGATCTACCGCATTCTCCTGCTCTGCGGCTGGAACAGGATCCTCCGGATGGACTGTTGCCATTGAGTCGCTCTCGTCTGTCAGCGCCCAAACGCTATCGGTTGGAGGAGCCAAACTAGCAGGCGGCGCAGGCGTATCAGGAACAGGCGTGTTCGGTTTGCGCGGTTCGCGAAGGCTCGGAGATGGTGCACTGCTTGTAGCATCTACCAGCCTCTCGGGAGGCATAGATTCCAATATCGAATCGCGGGCACTGTCTAACATGATGTCTGACGCTTGAGGACTACTGCCGATGAACTGCAGGTTCTGCAACGCCTTGTCTGAGGAACGACGGTTATGCTGCGACGCATCGGGAGCGATACCTTCGCTCGCCGCCAATGCTTCTATCTCTGCACGGGTGGCCTCCTCCATGTCGCGGGCCAGGCTATCTCGCTCGCGCTGCTCAGCTTCTTGATCGTGAACCAATTCTTGCCCGGTGCTCCTAACATCGGCCTTGCTAAGGTCATCTGTTGACTCATTGACAAGGTCCGCGGCGTTCACCTGGGCTCGTTCAGCGGCTCTCTTGCGAGGGGGGCCAAGACGATATACTCCAGGCCCAGGTTTATAGGTGCCTGGTGCCAGATTGTGAGCTTGCTCTGCCAGCGTAAAGCCTGATGCTTCTGCACTGCTCACAGTGCCTGTATCGCTGGCTGCGGCATTCATGGTTTGTTCAGGCTCAGGCTGTGCCACGCGGGCAGTATGTAAATCCAGGGTTCCGTCCGCCCCGGCTACCACCGTTGCCGCTGTTAATGCAGCAGCTTGATAATCCTCGTCGGTAATTTCTTCTTGCGGCTGTTCGTCACGCAGTAGTCTTTGCCTCAGGACTTCATGCGCGCAATCGGACCAGCGACCAAAATGCGAAGACTCGACAGGATCGGGCATGCGGTGTTTTCGAAAGCTCCTCATGGCCTCCATAAATCGCTGTTTCACGGCTCTGTAATGATAGATGTGATCATCGGTATCCAGAGGCATAAGGTCCTCTCCCCCACGGATCATCAGTATCTGCGGCGGCAGCTGACCCTGCAGGCTGTGTAGCAGGTCTGCGAGAAAACAGAGACGGAATGATGACTGCGTGCCGGCTCGAGATTGTGTATCACAGGGAATATATAGGTAGTCGCCAAGTTCAGAGTAGCCGCTAGAGCGCACCAACAAATTGACGGCACTTGCAAGGGGACCAAGCGCCAACTGGCCATTGACGATGAAGTCTGCGCCTTTGCGCATCGCCTCGAGCGTCGCACTCCTGCGTTCGGGCTCGTCCGCTTCCCAGTCAACTAGAAAGACTTTTTTGCCTTCGGCGCGCAGGGTATCGGCCAGATCATCCTGACGCTCGATACTGTCTACAGGCGGGAGGCTGCCGATGTCGGAGGGAATGCCGTGGTCTGGGTTTTCCAATGTCAGTCGTTCCATCCAGCAGGCAAATGGCGATTCCCTGAACAAGACAAAATCTTCTGACGTGTATGTTACGGCGTTATCGACACTGTAGCGATACATACGTGACGGCTCGTTTCCCCTGGGCGCTTGAAAACAGCACAAGCTGGATTTTCGCTCGAGCCGTTTGTGTATTTATATCGGAATGCCCAGCAGGTGTCCACGCTGTTGGAGATAATCACTATACGCAAAGCTGCGGTGTGGATAACTCCCTCACTTTTGATCAATCTTTAACCCGTTCGCCATCATCCAATAGGAGTTATCCACAGGTTTTATGCATTAGGGGTCAGCCAGACTTACGGGACCGATGACGGCATCTGCCAGTCGTGCACGATGCCAGGCCCCATCACCAAATAATCTTTGGCTGTGTTTTTGTCGTTTAAAAAACAAATGCACATAGCACTCCCAGGTGAATCCAATACCACCGTGCAATTGTACCGAGCGACTGGAGGCGAATGCGGCTGCATCGCTGGCAGCTGCCTTTGCCATATGCGCAAACTGATCCGCACGCTCCGGTTCGTAGTCGATTGCGCACGCCGCGTTGTAAACCAGCGACTTCGCCCGATCAATCTCAATCATGACATCGACCAGTGGGTGCTTAACGGCCTGGAAGAATCCCAATGGATGATCAAACTGCTGACGCGTATTTGCGTAATCAACCGTCGTCTGCAGCTGCCATTCCGCGGCTCCCACCATGTCGGCTGCAAATACAGTCCAGATCGCAGGCATGGCCTGATTCAGCGCAGTCAAGCCGTTGCGTGCAACCAGAGTCGCATCGACGTTATCGAATTCGATGCGCGCTTGATCGCGCGTTAGATCACTGATGCGGTCGGCGTGCAGCGCAACACCAGGTGCAGCGACATCCACCCAGTACAGACACAGGCCGGCCTCTGATTGCGCGCTGACCAGCAGCCGTTCAGATTTGCGTGCATCTTGCACGAACCAAGCGGTACCGCAGAGCTTACCATCGTAAACCTGACAATCGGTCTCAGCCGCAGACCAGTCCCCTCGTTTGTTTGTTATCGCAAGCGTCGCGCCATGACCTTCCATTACCTCTGAAAACGCCAATTCGGTGTCGCCCTCACAGGCGTTTAAAACGTAGCAGACCGAGATCGTACTCAACAGTGGACAGGGAAATCCTGATCGACCCAGCTCTTCAGCCAGACCAGCGACCGCGGCAACAGGCATCCCAACGCCGCCAGCAGACTCAGGAACGGCCAGTATGTGCCAGCCCAAAGCCAACATTTCCTGCCAGAGTTTTTGGTCCCAAAGGCACTGGTTTTCCCTAGCAGGATCGTGGTCGGCGGCGACCAGGCTATGCAGTGCCGAGACGGGAAATTTGTCCTCGAAGAACTTTCTGGCAGACGTTTTTAATAATGCTGCTTCTTCGCTGAAGCCAAAGTTATCAGGTTGGCTCATGGAAAACCCCTACTTTGATTTCGCTAGTCCAAGCACACGCTCACCAAGGATATTGCGTTGCACTTCGCTGGTGCCTGCCGCGATCGTCATACCGAAGGAATTCATGTAGGCCAGGTTCCATTGTCCACCTGCGGGGGCATTGTCATCCCCTAGCGATAGAGAGCCCTGGGCACCGGCAATATCCAGCGCCAGGTCAGCGGTATCTTGACTGATTTCGGTTGCCAGCAGCTTGTTTTGTAAAGGCAGGCGCATCGGGTGGTCCAGCAGCTCCGTAACCCTGGATCGACGCTGATTTTGCTCCAGCCCTTTTTCACGTATCAGCTGCTGCATCATCCGATCGCGCAATATCGGGTCATCCGCGGCCGAAGCCGACCCGCGTCCGTTGTCTTTCGCAAGTTGAATGACCCGTCTAACGTTAGTCGAATGACTGGCTTTACTCTTCAGCCCGCCAGCACTGGGTGTTTTAAGCTCACCCGCGCCGCGTTCATGAAGCAAAGTGGTCATCGCCACCTGCCAGCCCTTGCCTAACTCATCGAGGCGATAGCTATCATCGACCTCGAGGTTGTCGAAGATCACTTCGTTAAACCCGGTTTCTCCAGTGATCTTGATGAGCGGTCTCACAGTCACGGCTTTGCCAAGCTCTGAGGCAATCGGCACTACGAAATACGATAGGCCATCATACTTGTGTGATCTATCTGTACGCAGCAGTAGAATCATCCAC
The DNA here is from genome assembly GCA_039178015.1 of Pseudomonadota bacterium. Lineage (GTDB taxonomy): Bacteria > Pseudomonadota > Gammaproteobacteria > Pseudomonadales > Halieaceae > JARRPM01. The sequence continues at coordinate 4,397 of JBCDFM010000061.1, read as the reverse complement.
TCAGCAAAATGCGCCAGGGATGTCCAGACTTTGTGTCCATTGATTAACCACTTACCGCCCTGACGCTTTGCAAAAGTTTGCACACTGGCAAGATCAGAGCCGGCGCCAGGCTCACTGAAACCCTGACACCAAATGTCTTCCCCAGAGAGCAGGCGAGGCAATAGCCGCTGCTTCAGTGCTTCCTGGCCATGATACAACACGGTCGGCGCTGCCATCCCCAAACCGATGATATTGGGAAAATAGGGGGTACAAGCTGCCCATAGCTCCTCGTTCGCGATACGCTGACAGTCAATGCGTCCACCACCGCCGACTTCCTCGGGGTAGTCACAGCCTACCAGGCCTGCGTCATAGGCAGCCTTCTGCCAGGACTGGAGATAGCCCATTTGCTCGGGTGTCATGATTTCGATTGCATTCAGGGGTAGCCGGCAGGGAGGCTCTTCCGGTCGATTGCTTTTAAGCCAGTCTCGACAATAGGACCGAAAATCGGCCTGTTCGTCTGTATCTTTACTTGCGCTTTGCGGCATTCAATTCTCCTAATCAGCACCCAGCATGATGTAATGGTGTTGGTTTAGCTCACGTGAAAAGCAATACCTTTAGAACAGATGGTAACGGCTTGCGAGTTAATGGCAACCGGGGTTTTGACCCCGATAAAGGATTGCGTTGCGCAATATCACTAAGGCGCACCTAATAGTGTGGTGGCTTTTGTTCAACATTCGTGGCGGTCTCAGTGCCAATTATACTGATCTCATCCTGACGTTGTTTGAGTAACTCCAGTTGTCTACGCAGCGTCAAAATCTCTTGTTGCTGACCTGCGAGAGCATCGTTCAAGGCTGAGATAGTATCTTCTTGATACGCCATTTGCGTCTGAATGGCCTCTAGCTGCTGCGCAACCTGTTCCTGTTTCATATCGCTTCTCCAGTCGGCAGCTGGCGACTGCCTAAGACTTCGGAGCATCATATCAGCAATGCGTTTCAAACCTCATATTCATTCAATGCCAACGAGGTCGTGATATGGGTTTGGGCTCTCATCCACGCTTCAGCGTAAATTGCGCCCTTCATTGCGAGATGCACGCCTCGCAGGCGTACCGAGAGTGCTCAAATGGTACGATTGCGTAATCAAGCAGTTCGAAGTCTTCACGAAACATGTCCGCGACTTGTTCATAGCTGGCCTTATCGTAGATGCCCTGCTTGTTCTGTGTGCTTTGGTTGTCGTGACGAATATGGGTGAATGGTATTTTCAAGGCCTCCATTAACTTGCTGACTTCCCTGTCAAAGTCTTCGAAGCGCATGACTCTGTCTACCAGGCAGTTTCCATGGTGATCATGGACGAATCTGTGTTGGCGTTCCCACTGCACATGTTTTCGTTTAGTGATCAGATCCAAATAACGTTGAAAGCAATCGTCGGCTTGCATCGAAATATATGTGCGCAGATCCTCTCTTTTTGACATATAGAAAAATTGCGACACTATGCGATCAAAAGGGTTTCTCACCATCGAAAACGTAAAGGCACGTGAATACCTGTCCTCGCCAATCTCATGCCTAATTTGTGTCGCTAACAGATGCTGCAAGCCTCCCGCCTGATACTTATTGAAGTACTCAGTTATAAATCCACCCCATAAAATGCCAGCTGTTCTTTCCTCCCAATCCCATATCATATTCTCAATACTGGAGCCGCCAGTTTTGGGGATATGGACAAAGATACAGTTGTATTTTTCAGAAATCACAGGATGCTATCGCCATAGTAGTAATGAAGGCCTGTATTTGCTCTGCAGGAAAGCCGAGTGACACGCTTGGCGCATGTTTATGTAACATTGCTTACCACTGACCGGGTAGCGGCTAGTCCGATATCTCACCCAGTGGTGATGGTGGACAGCCGACTTTAACGACGGTCCAAACGGAGTTGGCGATTTTCCACGCCCCGTTTTCACGCACAAGAGTAAACAGGTCTGTTCCGCAGTGAGAAAATTCGCCGCCAACATAAAAATCATATTGCGCCCAAACTGCAGCAATTTGTTCATCGACAAGAATCACTGGATCCCAAATTCTTTCATAGTATTGTGGGTCTTGCCGCAGGTCTTCCAAAAAATGGGCCTGTTGCCTTGCTTTCGTCGTAAACTTACCGTGGCTTTCCTGTATCCTCGCGTATGTCATCGCTTCAGGTCGGATGAGCTCCTCCATTAGCGCTGTATCGGCGGTATTCACTGCATGCAAAAAGCGATTCACGGTGGCCATGATCTCTTTCTCCAGCTGCTGCTTCGCGTCTTCATTCGCGCCAGGGGTTGCGCAAGCAAGCGTTGCTATCATCAATATGAGTGCTTTTTTCATGAGTGCTAGCGATTTGGATTATAGAGGTTAGTGTGCGCTGCAAAAGCAGCGGTGAAGCGTAAGCTCCATTACGCGCTCATTTAGATGTGTCGGGCTTCTTGCAAAAAAATCGCTCAACCTTTTTTTGGACCCGAGCATAGCCCGCAAATAGGCGGATTGGCAGGTCTCACCGGCCAAGCGCGCACCAACACTTCAATCGTATTCCGAACGCGTGCCAAGCACGCTCTGCCGCTCCTTCATCCGTTGCAACCAATCATTAATGCTGCCATGGGAGGCGAGCATCTCGTCACCCTCTGGCGTATAGGAAAAGTACAATATCATTGGCAGAGCGTGCAAATCAGCGAGAGAGAGATCGCTGCCGACCAGAAACTGAAAATCACCCATCCAGCGACTTAGCTCCCTCAACGTCAGCTCTATCATAGGCAGCGCATTTGCCACCACCTTTTGATCGGGCTCGCCCCCTTCTGTTGGCACCAAAATCCGCTCAACAAACACCTCCCAGATCATCGGCTTGTATGCATACGCATCTAGAACGCTGATAATCTGGTTCATTCGAGCCCGTCGCTTTGGGTCAGTCGGCTGTAGGGGGGTCGAGGCGTCAAGGCTGTCGATGTACTTATTGATCGCGACCGTCTCGTAAAGGCAGAAACCTTCGTGAAGGAGACAGGGAATCGTACCGAAGGGGTTTTGTTGGAGGTAGTGGGCTGGCGGACCTGCTTTCTGGAAGATATCCACTCTGTCTAACGTGTATTCCAGCTGTTTTTCCTCTAACACCAGTCTAACAATTCTAGTGTAAACACTGATTGGGAGCCCTTGCAGCACGATGCTCTTCATGAGTCAGAAGCCGGCACATACACGAAAGAGCCAAGGACGCGTACTCCGAGGGTTAAGCGCTCTGTCAGGCTCGCCGTTAAGGCGCCCATCAGAAACACCTTTTTATGAAATGTGCACAAACGGTAGACAGTCCATAAAACAGCAAGGCAGCTACAATCAGCATGACGCCGGGACCCGGTGCCGCTCCCGCCAGAAGTCCCTGGAGCGCCGCCAAAAGCACGGCTGAACCGAAAGCGGTAAAAACAGTGAAGCCCAGAAGCATCGAAAAAAACAGATTCGGCCTCTTCAGATTCTTCATCTGGATACCCTGTAATATGGCTTCAAACAAAGTCATGGCTTAGCTGTCGCACCAATATGGCCGTAAACAATAGCAAAGATTTGATAGATTCGGTCTATTGTCACGTTCAAGAGAACAAACTTTCTCATCAGATCACAGGCACGTACGCTTTACGCTTCATACAAAACTTCGGGTAGTGCAAATGAAATTAAGAACAACGGTGTCTGAAGATCGCGATCAACAAAGCCCCTTAAGCGTCAGTGCAGCCGAACCGTTGGATTCGCCGGATCCCTTGGATTTAGTACTAAATTTTCCTGCCTACGCCACCTTCATGACGGCCATCTTTTTTGCTTCGATTGGCTTTTCGCTCGTTCTTTTTTCGGATTGATCAAATGCACTAGTGGCTCATCACGCTGCTTGAAAAACTAAACTGGCGGTCTGCCCTTCTTGCTCATGCTTGAAATACTGACAGCGCAGGTCGCACTCGCACTTGCAACAGACGTAGCGTTTACGGCGCGCCCTGCATCTGCTGCCTCGAAGTCAAAACTCGCGTTTGCTGCACCCATGGCTGCAATAGGGAAGGCACGTTAACTGCCGGGAACAAAACATCTCCACCTTGGTGGAATAAGACGCTCTTTATGTGTATGTGATTAGAGGGGCAGCCCGGACCGCCGGAGAAGGAGTGCATCTGGCAATCAATCTACGCGCTGGGGCTGCCAGATTCGACACAGCATGGTTGTCGTACGCGGCAAACTGCAGCTCGTGTCATTCAAGGTCTCGCATTTGACACCCAACAGCGTCACAGCAAGCGCAGGAATTGCAGCGTAAACGGGCCTACACGAGTAGAATACCCACCGCGTACAATGCTCATCTGCACGCTCTTGGGTTTGACGACGGTCAACACCATCCTCGTCGCAGGTTGGCCAGTCGTGCCAAACGGGTCGATAGCAATTCATTATCAT
>JBCDFM010000060.1:0-18141 GCA_039178015.1 Pseudomonadota bacterium | reverse complement strand
GGCAAACGGCAAACGGCAAACGGCAAACGGCAAACGGCAAACGGCAAACGGCAAACGGCAAACGGCAAGGACGAAGTCAACGATGGCATTTGGAAGGACTACTGAGTATTCAGCACTAATACTCGTAAAAGAGCCGGTGTTTAATGCCCTGTCATCTTGGGCGGCTAGTGTTGCCGGCGACTTACAGGCATTTTAGGCACCAGATTGAAGGTACCAATGTCCTGCGTTGCACACGCCGTGAATACGTCCTTGCAGGCTCGCTGGGGCCATCCGTGGCTGTAGAGGGTGCCAATCGTGCTCTGCGGGCAGCGCTGGTTTGGAGCCATCCCAGCGTCAAGCAAGGGCGGCTGCCGGGAACGAGAGGTGCTCTGCAGGAGATATCGCCATAGTCAGCCGTGGAAGGGCTCTGATTACTGGAATGTAGGCAGAATTGACAAACTGAAGGTGGTTCGAAACGCGGCCTTCAAGCAGAGAATGAGAGAATGGAAGACCTAGAAAAACTTGCGAATAAGGCAAGAACTGAGATCGAAGCGGCCAACGATATAGATTCGCTTGAGCAGCTTCGGGTGCATTACTTTGGCAAAAAAGGCCAGTTTACTGCGCTGCTGAGAGGCCTCGGCAAACTTCCAGCGGAGGAAAAACCGGCCGCGGGTGCCAAAATCAATGCGGTGAAGCAAGAACTGCAGGACTCATTATCTGAGCGCAAGACTGCGCTGGAGTTTGCTGCAGTAGAAGCACAGCTAGCGGATTCGACAATCGATGTGACGCTGCCGGGGCGAGGCCAGAGCACTGGTGGAATTCACCCAGTCAGTCGCACCCTGGAGCGTATGGAAGACTTCTTTTCTGCGATTGGTTTTGACGTGGTGGAAGGCCCTGAGATTGAAGATGACTACCACAATTTCAGTGCGCTTAATATTCCTGAGAATCATCCCGCGCGTGCTATGCACGATACTTTTTATGTCGATGACCATACCGTCTTGCGCACACATACTTCCCCGGTTCAGGTCCGGGTCATGGAAAGCACTGAGCCACCGATTCGGATTATTTGTCCTGGCAGAGTGTACCGCTGCGATTCGGATTTGACCCATACACCGATGTTTCATCAGGTGGAGGGTCTGCTGGTGGATGAGCGATCCAGCTTTGCGGATTTGCGTGGACTATTGGAAAACTTTCTGCACGTATTCTTTGAACGTGATGATCTCGAAGTACGCTTTCGTCCATCTTACTTCCCGTTTACCGAGCCCTCGGCGGAAGTCGATATTCAATGCGTCAATTGTGGCGGCGCGGGCTGTCGCGTGTGCAGTAACACCGGATGGATAGAGGTGCTTGGCTGCGGCATGGTGCATCCGAAAGTTTTTGAATATTCCAAGATTGATCCAGAACGTTACTCAGGATTTGCCTTCGGTATGGGTGTCGAGCGTTTGTCGATGCTACGTTACGGCGTGAATGATTTGCGCTTGTTTTTTGAAAACGATCTGCATTTTTTGGAACAGTTCTAGTAGCCGAATTTAGGAGAAATGCGAGTGAATATAAGCGAAAAGTGGCTGCGAGAATGGGTTGATCCCAAACTCACGACGGAACAGCTGGCGCATCAGATCACGATGGCGGGTCTGGAAGTTGAGGGGATGCAGAGCGTCGCGCGTGATTTCAGTGGTGTCGTGGTTGCAAAAATCTTAAGCGCGGAACAACACCCCAATGCAGACAAATTGCGGGTATGCCAGGTGGATACCGGTAGCAAGACGGTGCAAATTGTCTGCGGCGCGCCCAATGCTCGCGCCGGACTTATTGCGCCGCTGGCCACTGTCGGTGCGGTGCTGCCGGATGATTTGAATATCAAGGCGGCCGAGCTGCGCGGCATTGAGTCGCAAGGTATGCTCTGTGCACCCAATGAACTGGGCTTGTCTGAGGACAGTGATGGTCTAATGGAGCTTGCAGAGTGCGCCCCTGTGGGTGTCGATCTGCGCGAGTATCTGGCTTTGGATGACAAGGTGATAGAAATTGGCTTGACACCAAATCGAGCCGATTGCCTCAGCATTCAGGGTGTGGCCAGAGAGGTAGCCCTACTTAATTCAGCAGCGATGAATGCACCAGCGATCGGTGCTGTGAAGCAGACTATCGATACTGTTTTCCCTGTAGAGCTGCGAGCACCTGAGCGCTGCCCGCACTATGTCTGTCGCGTTATCAAAGGCGTAGATGTGTCCAGCCCCAGCCCAATCTGGTTACAGGAAAAACTCCGCCGGTGTGGCGTGCGCAGTATTGATCCTGTCGTTGATGTGACTAACTACATCATGCTGGAGCTTGGCCAACCCATGCATGCCTTCGACCTGGATCAACTCCAGGAAGGTATCGTTGTTCGCACTGCCAATAAAGGTGAGTCTTTGGCGTTGCTGGATGGGCAGACTGTTGAGCTAAAACCCAATTCGCTGGTGATTGCTGATTCTGCGAAAGCGGTCGCACTTGCAGGCATTATGGGTGGTGAACACTCTGCTGTCAGCGCCAATACCAAGGATATATTGCTGGAATCAGCCTTCTTCACGCCGAATTTGCTGTTGGGTGAGCCTCGAACTTATGGGCTGCATACCGAGTCATCGCATCGCTTTGAACGCGGCGTGGACTTTGAGTTACAGGAGCGAGCGCTGGAGCGCGCCACCGCGCTCCTGCTCGATATTGTTGGCGGGGAGCCAGGACCGGTAAACCGGGCATGTTCCGACGAACACTTACCTGCAAAGAAAACCGTAGTTCTGCGGGCTATGCGCATTCCCAAGCTCTTGGGAATGGCGCTCCCCGCTACTGAGGTAGAACGTATTCTAAGTGGACTGGGTCTCGAGCTGCGAGCCATAGATGGTGGCTGGGAATGTGCGGTGCCGAGTTGGCGCTTTGATATCTCCATCGAGGCAGATTTACTGGAAGAGCTGGCGCGCGTGTATGGCTATAACCGGTTACCTGCGCAACCCATCGAGGGGAAGTTGGAAATACCCTCGAGACCTGAAACTGCCTTGTCCATTCGCGGGCTGCGTCGGCACTTAAGCGCCAGAGGCTACCGAGAGGCCATTACCTACAGCTTCGTTGATCCGAAACTACAGAGGCTGTTTGATCCGGAATCGAAGCCTGTGGCATTGGCCAACCCGATTTCTGCAGATATGGCAGTGATGCGGACAAGCCTGTTGCCCGGTTTGGTTACAGCGGTGCAGCGCAACCTGCATCGACAGCAGACCCGGTGTCGATTGTTCGAGACAGGTCTTCGCTTTGTGACGGAGTCGGATCAATTGCGTCAGGTACCCACTCTGGCTATGGTGGCGGCGGGGCAGCGCTTTGAAAAGTCCTGGTCGGCACAAGCCAACGATGTCGACTTTTTCGACCTAAAGGGCGATGTCGAAAGCCTGGCGGCGCTCGATCGCAAGCCTGATGCACTGAGTTTCGCCGCCGCGCAACGTACCGCGCTACATCCTGGACAGACTGCTGCCATTACCCGAAAGGGGCAGTTGGTAGGCTATATGGGGGCGTTGCATCCCGTGTTGCAGGCCGAATTGGATTTAAGCGTTCCGCTATACGCCTGTGAGATAGATCTTTCAGCCGTGTTGGAAGGCCAAATCCCCCAGTTCGCGGAAATATCAAAATTTCCGGAAGTTCGTCGTGATTTGTCAATAATTGTTGATAAAGTGGTGACATCGGACGCTATCTTGCAAACGGTCCGTGCCGCTGCAAAGAATTACCTCACAGACTTAAGGCTTTTTGATGTCTATGAAGGCAAAGGTATTGATCCTAAAAGGAAAAGTCTGGCTCTGGGTTTGACATTCCGTGACCATTCACGCACTCTTAGCGATGAAGACGTTAATATGGCAGTGGATCAAGTTGTTGATTCGCTAGAAAAAAACTTTAAAGCCGAGCTTCGGAACTAGGTATAAGGAAGATGGGCGCTCTGACAAAATCTGAGATGGCTGAACGCCTGTTTGAGGAGCTTGGGCTCAACAAACGCGAGGCTAAGGAAATTGTTGAGCTATTTTTCGAGGAGATTCGCGGTTGCCTCGAAAACAATGAGCAAGTGAAGTTATCGGGATTTGGAAACTTCGATTTACGTGACAAAAGCCAGCGCCCTGGCCGCAACCCCAAAACGGGAGAGGAAATACCTATTTCCGCGCGCCGAGTGGTTACCTTCCGCCCCGGTCAAAAGCTTAAAGCCCGAGTAGAGGAATATGCTGGAACCGAGTCAGAACAATGAACTACCCGCCATCCCGGGCAAGCGCTACTTTACGATAGGCGAGGTCAGCGAGCTCTGCGCTGTTAAACCCCATGTACTGCGTTACTGGGAGCAAGAATTTCCCCAGCTAAAACCGGTTAAGCGTCGAGGCAACCGGCGCTATTACCAACGCGAAGATGTACTCACGATTCGTCAAATACGTAGCCTGCTCTATGACCAGGGCTATACGATCGGCGGTGCGCGTCAGCGCATGACAGATGAGGGTCCTGACACCGGCGTATCACCCGAGATCCGAGCAGTGATCAAAGAAACGATCGAAGAATTGGAAGATCTGTTGAAGGCCCTACAGCCTGGCAAATAGGTTTTGTATCGACGATTGGATTGCGTATAATCCTGCGCCTGCTTCTTCGGCTATCTCTCATCGGGGCGTAGCGCAGCCTGGTAGCGCACTTGACTGGGGGTCAAGTGGTCGCAGGTTCAAATCCTGCCGTCCCGACCAATTTTTCCAGAGTCTTTACCTGCGGCAAGAGCGACCGGTCGGTTCATCTTGCTGACCGCCTGGTGCCCAGGTAATACACTCTGGGCGAAGAGCCTTCATCCATGAGCTCTGCCCGAGATACTGTTTTAGCAAAAGAGTCTCAATGGTAGTCGATCAATCTCGGATACGGCCTTCCTGGATACGGCCTTCCGTTAAGCGAGGCTGCATCAGCAATCTCGTCCTACCGATTTGTCCCAAGCAAGTTACCGGAGAAGCATATTGCAAAAGTGAATATGCCTGCCTTGCAGATGTAAGGGCGACGCCTAAGCGCTGCACCACTGCGATCGGCTCACATCTTTTTAGGGAATAAATCCCTCATGTCGCTCGTCTAATAACAAAGTGGAGTGAAACCACCTGGGGTCGTTGGTGGGGGCTTTGGGTGCTTGGAACGCTTGTAAAGATGTAGCGTTTGGGCAGGCCTCATCATCGTCCCATTTTTTTTGATAATCACGCGGTCAAGGCCCTTGATGCTTGCGAGCATACGGGGTGGATTCGCCATAAGACACCATTAGCTATCCGAAGATTTGACCTGCGCTTACTGCGACGGAGAGAGATGGTCTTAGTCATTACCCAACTGTAGCGCGGTTACAGCTGGTGAGTTCGACGGGCTAAGGCGCTCGCAGACAGTGTCGTTGAACGCCAAGCAATGTTCTACCTGGCAATACAATAACGCTCAGGCATAACTTAGAGCACCCTATAAAATGGTGTCTAGGGTTTGGGGGTTCGGTTCCGGACGCCCTTACTGCCAGTCTCTTGCGATGAGCCCAGCCTCCTCAGACAGGCTTAGCGGAATGTCAGCCGCACTGGCGGAGATATAGTTGTTAACTGCTTCCGAGGTCGAAGCGCCGGCAGGGCGGTAAGCTGCCGACTCATCTGTTGGCTCAACGCTCGCAACAACATCGGTAGACCAGGTTCCATCGTGCCTGCAGGCCACGCCGTGCCAGCGCAGATCGCCGTCAGCCAACATGTATTCGCGACACCAGTCACCCGACGTAGATTGAAAACTGAGGACGGGTCGCAGCTTGCGCCCATCCGCTAACGCCTCCCAGCCGCTGGCCATAGATTCACTATCGTCCAAGGCGATCGATAACAGCTGATCAGGGTCATTCACATCGTGCTTTTGGGTGCTAATTTGAACAGCTCCGGCTGCCACTATAAGAGAAGCTGCGAGACCGTAGCCCCAGTGGGTCAGGCGGCGCGAACGCAGCGCCCCCGCTTGAGTACGTGGATGCTCCAACATCTGCCTGATGGGAGCAGGCGCGTCTCCACGGGCCATATCTTCGTAGACAGCTTGTATTTTGGACTGTAACGCTCGCATTTCTTTAAGGTGCCGATTAAGACTCAGTTCAGAGGCTAGCCGCTTGCGCAACAGCGCCAGCTCCTGTTCTGATAGCTCTCCGTCGAGGTAGCGTGAGAGAAGTTCGTGGTCGTGTTCACTTATATCTGCCATAGTCTCAGTCGTCCTTAATGAGCTTCTCGTTTGCGGCCAAGCTGCGCCGCGCCCGCGCGATTCTGCTCATTATTGTTCCCACCGGCACATCCATTATTTCCGCAGCTTCCGCGTAACTCTTGCCGTCAATGGCGACCAACATCAGAGCCAGTCGCTGATCAGTTGGAAGTTGCGATAATGCCTCGTTTACTATCTCCAGTTCGCGCTGTTTACTAGCGGTTTGTTCCGCCGATGGCATGCCGGTGTCGTCCTGTGCCATTTTAGGATACCGCTGTCGGACATCTCTGGCCCTAATCTCGTCGATCCACGCGTTTTTACAGACTTTGTACGCCCACTTGATCACATGGGCATCGCGTGGAACGCCTTTTTGCAGAAGCCGCTCAACGGTGCTCTGGAGAAGGTCATCTCCATCTGCTGTTGTGCCAGTCAAAGAGATGCAAAACCTGCGCAATCTCTCTATCTCAGCGAGCAGTGCGTCGCGCTGTGGATCGCTGAGCATCGATGTTTCGTTCCTGCTATTATGAGTAACGGATAGAGGAGGATTCTATTCCATCTCAGGGAATTATTCTTTTGGCTGGCCGTTAACCTAATGCCAGGGAATACTCCTTCCAAACTGGAAAGAAACGCTATGTTTACATCTAACATACTGAAAATCAAAGAAAATTGCTCTAAACAAGCAAATTTTGTTGAACTAGCCTCCGCGGTGGCTGTGTTAACAGTTTTCGCGCTTTCGCTGTCGCTCGCAACGACAGGCGCTCGAGCACAACTCGTCCTCGGGGGCCAGTTGGATGATGTGATTGAAGAAAATACAGAGGAAGCAGCAGAGGAGAGTATCGAAGAGCAGGTCCAGGAACAGGTTGAAGATCAGATTGAAGAGCGAGTACTGGTGCTTGGTGGTCAACTCATCGAAGAGCAGGTCGAAGATCAAATCGAAGACCAGGTTGACGACGGCTTGCAAGAAGCAATCGAGGATGACATCGAGGACAACATAACAGAGAACATTGAGATAACGCTCGAGGGGAATATAGAAAACGAGATAGAGCAGGAGGTTGAAGAGACCATAGAAGGTATTGTGGAAGAGTCCGTTGAAGGTTCAGTAGAAGAGCGTATCGAAGAAAGTGTCGCGGACAGCATCAGCGAGAGTGTTGAAGAAACACTGGAGGTATCGGTTGAAGAGGAATTGGCAGCTAATCTCGAATCTACGATTGAAGAAAGCGTTGAAACCAGTGTGGAGTCCAATGTAGAGACAAACCTGGAAACCACGATTGAAGACAGTATTGAGGACAGTGTAGAGGCAACAGCCGAAGCGGAAGTTGAAGGGTCCGTCGAGCTTTTGGTGGTTGCTTCTATTGAAGGCAGGATCGAAGAAGGCATTGACGACATCATCGAACGCATCGAAATAGATGAAGACCGCATTCAAAAGGATCAATGGTTGGTGATGGCCGCACCAGAAGCATTCGAAGAGCTGGCAAACGAGGGTTATTTGTTCGAAACGGTTACCGAATTACCTGGCCTCGGATTACGGCTCGCGGAAGTCGCCGCACCCTCCAGCTTCGATATTACATCCATAAGACAGGGTGTTATTGATGTGGTGGGCAGCGACCGCGCTGAGGTCGATCTAAATCATATATACACCGCTGGCGAAACCCTGGCGGGTCAAGATAATGAAGGCACGGTACCCCGAAAAGCTATTGAGTTCCCAGCGGATACCGAAGAGCTGTCCTTACGGATTGGCATGATAGATAGCCAGGTTGACGTTTCTCACCCCAGCTTACAGGACGCTCGGATACAAACACGTGCTTTCACGCCCGCAGGCGCTGATTTGCCCGCTTTTCACGGAACAGCAATTGCTTCCATCATCGCTGGTAATTCTGACGACTATCAGGGTATTGCCCCCAACGCGAAGGTATTTGCCGCGGGAGTATTTGAAAACGATGCAAAACGTGGCGAGATAGCGAGCACGGTCAGCCTTGTCAGAGCGCTGGATTGGCTAGTTAGTTCAGGTGTGGATGTCGTCAACATTAGCCTGGCCGGCCCCCCGAATCGTTTGCTTGAGTCTGCTTTAGCAAAAGCGGCCGATAGTGATGTGACGATATTGGCTGCCGCCGGGAACGGAGGACCCGTGGCCGCTCCTATGTATCCAGCAGCTTACGATTCGGTGGTTGCCGTGACGGCTGTCGATGCGCAGGGCCAAGTGTTTAGACTGGCTAATCGCGGCGATTATCTTGATATTGCGGCTCCTGGTGTCGCACTGCGCCACGCAAAGTCAGGCGGTGGCTATACGTCTTCTTCGGGTACATCCTTTGCTGTGCCATTCGCCGCCACGGCGGTAGCAAGGCTGCGACAGGTGGAGCCAGGGATGGATGCGCTGGAAGTGTTAATAGCTAATGCTGAAGACCTGGGCCCACCAGGTAGGGATAGTATTTACGGCTTCGGTCTACTAAAACCGAGCAGTTCCTGATGACCTTCCCTGTACTTTCTCGATAGAGGGTGGCTTGATACGGTTGGCTACCAGCTATAGAAGATTCGCGTGCCGACGATTGTTTGATCATAATCGGCCGGGCCAAAGTTAGATTCGTAATCAGCATATCCTGCGAAAAATTGAATAGCGGCGTTGTCGAATACTGGAACTTCGAAGTCCAACCTCAGGCGGCTACGCTCGTCGTGTCGTTTCTCGCCAATACTCGGCGTGTCAGATCCATAATCACGATCCTCATATCGCCACGCGAGTTCTAGCTTTGTCAGTCGTGAGAACAACTCAAATCGCTGAATGTACCTGAGCTTTACGCTGTTGGATCGATAGTCGAATTCATCTGCTTTAGCATCCTCATCGCGGTAACGGTAACCAATATTGAAGTACTGTCTCAGGCCGCGGAGGAAATAGTAGCCGTCAAACTCACCCGCGTTCGTGGTGGCATCTCTGCCTTCTCGGTCGGCGATCGTTTTATCTGAATAGACATAGGCTAGTCTTGCGAACCATTTTCGGGAAATAAACCCAGACAGGGACGGTGATACTCGTGTCAATTCGAGAAACTTGGAGTTATCAAGACGAGAGCTTATATAGTAGGCGGATATACCCGGGTCGATTCTGCCCATATCAACAGAAAAATCGGCGCCCAGAATGTGCGTTTGGCGATCAACCTGGGAGAACTTATCGTAAATACTCTGGCTGAAATCGTAGGTAAAGGCAGAACGTGTTTTAGGAGTGAGCTGTTTTTTTACACCGACGCCCGCGTCGAGAATGAGCGCATAATCACCCTGTTCGGCGCTGGCATCTACTTCTTCCACGGAAATGTTGCTGTCATATTCGACACCGACACCCAACTCCGCTGACCACTCTGCTGCGGGCAGTTTAGTCTCGGTATCTTGGGCTAAAACCGGCTTGACTGTTGCACTATTGAAGCAGGCTACGGCGAGGAATACCCGAAAGGACAGCCGTAGCATAGTAGGAACCTTCTATTGAAGTAGTGTGCCAGCGGAGCAGACTAACGAGAAGTCCCGGCTACCTCAAGTCCGCTGCCTGGTAAATTGTCAATAGACATTGTTGTCTGCGCAGCACCAGCCAATGGTCGATGACACTGACTGACTACCCCAGTATTTGCTACCATCGACTGCAGCGTTCGCCACCGAACTATCCATCAAACTGCCGTGGAGCTCAACCAATGCCAAAACCAACGACGATAAGTGACTGTATGTATCACCGGCCGCTCACGGTTGGCCCCAACGCGAATCTTGTCGAAGCGATAGAAATCATTACCGAGTACAAGTTGACTGGGCTTACCGTAACCGATGAAGGAGGCAGCGTAGTAGGAATCTTGTCCGAATTGGATTGCATCAAGGGTGTGCTTACAGCGATATATAATGATGGAGATCCTGAACATGCTCTCGTGAGGGACGTGATGTGCACGGATGTTGTATCGTGCGAACCCGAAGACAGTATTGTAGAGGTCGCGCAGTCTATGATCGATAGCCGACAGAGGCGTCGGCCAGTGATCAAGAATGGAAAGCTGAAGGGACAGGTAAGTTCCAGTAACGTCTTATGGGCGCTGATGGAGCATTCGCGGCGCAAGGTGTTTGAAGATCTTAGATAACGTTACCCCCACTTTATAGCGCAACCAGGCGTTTACTGTTGCACCAAATACCAGTGATAGATAGTCGCGAATGGGACTGGTGAAAACAGCTGCTTTAGCGTTAAACGGGTATATGCTTAGTCGCCGATATCGTTTTTAGCGCCACAGCTCAAGCGAGCTTAGGGTAAAGAAACAAAGGGTAGAGGAACAAATAGCATATTTTATGCGGTGGCCGCCCGGCGATCGGGCGAACGACGTCTATCCGCCTCGATTAGGATGCTGTCGACTATCATGGGAAACTCTGTCGTAGAATTGGTTCGTCTATCCCGTGGACTTCGGATCGTGAAGCCTGCTTTGTCTTCCCTGACTTCGGGAGAGGGCAGAGAGCTCCCTTCCTGGGGTGCGTTGTGTCCTGCAGCGGTGGTGAAGATATAGGCTACGACGAGGATGGCACAAAAGCCGAGAACGCCCAAAATTGTCAGCAGTACTTCCATTTACAGTTTGCCGTAGCGCGGTTTGATTATGAGTTTAGTCTCTATCGAACAGGTCAAGCTCGAATTCGCATGCCAACGGCGCGAAAAATTCGCACAGCTTGGCGGATGTTATCGTGGCTTTCGGACACCCACAAGCTGTCAGGGCGTGCGTTTCTTTCACGAAACGTCTTATCGATACGCTAGTTATGTTTGGGGTAACAAAACGAAAAGTTGACTCTGATTTATGGGATATAGGGGCATCGGGTCAATTGGCTTGAAAAAGGAGTAGGTGAGACTGTGAGCGATAAAATGACGATCGCGATTGTGGGCCTTGGATATGTTGGCTTACCGCTAGCGGTGGCGTTCGGGAGTAAAACAAGAACGATTGGTTTTGACCTCAATGAAAACAAGATTGACGGCTATCGGTCGGGAGTTGATCCGAGTGGTGAGGTTTCACCGGAACAGCTGGCCGCCTCCACTGACCTGAAATTCACCAGCGAGCCAGGTGATATAGCGGATGCAGATATCGTCATCGTTGTAGTGCCAACACCCATCGATGCCGCTCGAAGACCTAACCTGGATCCATTGAAGGCGGCTTGTCGGATGATTGGCTCGATTTTAAGACCTGGAACCATCGTGATCTTTGAGTCTACCGTGTATCCGGGCTGTACCGAGGAAGTCTGTGTCCCTCTGCTGGAAGAGTATTCCGGATTAAGTTGGAGCGGAAGGGATAGCGATAGCCCGGCGGGAGGATTTTATGTTGCCTATTCTCCAGAACGAATAAATCCGGGCGATAAAGAACATCGCCTGGAGTCGATAACAAAAGTCGTATCGGGGGACACATCAGAAACGCTGAATACGGTAGCAAACTTGTATGAGGGAATTGTGACGGTCGGTGTCTACCGAGCCCCAAGTATCAAGGTTGCTGAAGCGGCGAAGGTTATTGAAAACACGCAAAGAGATTTGAACATTGCTTTGATGAATGAACTGGCAATGATTTTCGAGCGGTTACACATAGATACGTTGGACGTTTTGGAGGCAGCAGGCACAAAGTGGAACTTTTTGCCGTTTAGACCTGGCTTGGTAGGCGGCCACTGTATTGGTGTTGATCCTTACTATTTGACGTACAAGGCCGAAGCGGTGGGGCATCACCCTCAGATCATACTGGCCGGTAGGAAAATGAACGACAATATGGGCAAATTTGTTGCGGAACAGACGATCAAACGACTGCTGCGTAGCGGTCACAGCATCAATGGGGCGAAAATTGCGGTGCTGGGGCTGACATTCAAAGAAAACTGCCCTGATTTACGCAATTCAAAGGTGGTAGATATCGTGACCGAACTTCAGGAGTACTCCTGTGATGTATTGGTTCATGACCCGCTGGCGTCGGCTGATGAAGCTCAGGAAGAGTATGGTATTTCGTTGGTATCTTGGAGTGATTTGTCTGGCTGTAACGCCATGGTCTTGGCTGTGCCGCATGCGCAATATCTTGGCTTGAGTGTCACAGACCTTTCAAGCTTGCTTGCTGAAAATGGAGTATTGATCGATATCAAGTCGATCTTGGATCGCGATGCGGTAGCCAGTGAAACCATTGATCTGTGGCGGCTTTGATTTGGCGGATTTTGGCGCCTTTGGTGATGGCTGAGCTGTCGCTTTCCACGCAGCTTATCGCCGAATAATATAAACGCCCGCGTGTTGCTCAGAGGTAATACGAACGCGCATCTGTTTCCGCACGGGTGATCACGCTACTAGACTATTTAGCTTTGAAAGTCTCCGGATGGATATTGTGTCGCTTTAGCAACTTATAAAAGTCGGTGCGATTTCGCTGTGCCAGCAGCGCCGCTTCAGCTACTGAGCCGTTTGTGAGATGAAGTACCTTGACGAGATAATCATGCTCGAATTGTGCGCGGGCCTGACTGAGAGAGGGCAGATAGCGATCTTCAACAGTCAGTGCTTCGCGCACGAGTGCGTCAGGGATAACGAGAGTGGTCGAGAGAGCGGCGGTGCGTTCTACCACGTTCTGAAGCTGTCGCACGTTTCCTGGCCATGGCGCTTGCAGTAACTGTTCCATCGCAGCTGGTGCGAAAGCGGTGACCTTACCGGATTGATGCGCACGCGTGTTACGTAAAAAGTGGCTGGTCAGCAATGGAATGTCTTCAGGGCGCTCGGCCAGCGATGGCAAATGAAAGTTGACGACATTGAGTCTGTAGAAAAGGTCTTCACGAAATGCACCTGCGCGCATATCACTTTCCAGGTCGCGATTAGTAGCAGATATGATGCGCACATCGACAGGGTCGCTCTTGGTGCTGCCAACAGCGCGCACCCGCCGCTCCTGAATAGCTCGTAGTAGCTTGACTTGTACCGGCGCGGGCATATCGCCTACTTCGTCAAGAAATAAGGTCCCTCCGTTAGCAGACTTAAACAATCCAGCATGTTCGTTTACTGCACCCGTGAAAGCACCTTTAACGTGGCCGAATAGTTCGGACTCGAGGAGCTGCTCTGGCAAGGCCCCGCAGTTTACAGCGACCATGGAACCTTTTCGCTGAGGGTCTGCTGCGTGTACCGCCCTGGCTAACAACTCCTTACCCGTGCCGCTGGCGCCAGTAATCAAAACGCTGACATCTGAATTAGCTACCTGGCGTACCTGGTTCAAGATGCGCTGCATAATGGGACTGCGGGTGACGACGTGCCCACGCCATTTTTCGAAGATTTCCGCCTGTGTGGCGCCCGACTGCTCAAGGGCGGCCCGAATTGTGTTGAGCAGCGCCGTTTTGTCAACGGGTTTGGTTAAAAACTCGAATACGCCCATTTGGGTCGCCGATACGGCTTCCGGTATCGTGCCTTGTGCGGACATGATAATGACGGGAAGTCCCGGATAGAAATGCTGGATTTGTGTGAACAATTCCAAGCCGCTCTCACCTTCCATGCGCAAGTCGGTTATGACCAGGTCAATGGGGTGATTTCTGAGCGCTTGAATCGCCTCTGGAGCAGACGTACTGGACACCACCGAGAAGCCTTCTGCCTCCAGGCGAATACTCAAGAGCTTAAGTAGGTTGGTGTCGTCATCAACCAGCAGCAGACGGTCTTGCAATGGCTATTCCTCCTCGCGAGTGCTTATGGTTGCTTCGAGCTCGGTAATCGCTTCAATTTTAAGCTCAAGCAAGCGATTCTGATCTTGGGTCGTTGTCAATTCGCTTTCCAAGCTTTCTTGGTCTGAAAGGAGTTCAGCACGACTTTGATACCCGTTGATTCGACTTTGAACAAACCTTTCTAGCAAGTTGGCTAGCCTGCGTTGGCCCACGCTCAACTGCTCGTTCTCTGCCAGAGTTCTGAAAATATCCCTGGCTTTTACCCAGTCCTCATAGCTTTCTGTCTGCTGGCGAAGCAGACCATAATAGAACGACTGATTTGCGTTGAGTGGTTCTGCGGAACCCTCTAATGCAGTATTTAGCTGCACCTCGGTCATTGTAGCGACCGCCTCCTGCCATCTTAGCCAGCGCTGTACCGGGAGAATCTGGGCTTGTTGTGGCTTGGGGGCTGCTTGCTGGGGTGGTTTTACTTCAACCGGAGGTGGGCTTTGACAGGATAAAAGCAGCCCTAATGATCCGATCAGTGCACAGCGGATCAATGCGATGGACATACTAACCTGAAACATACTGGGAAATTTTTGTGGTTGACCAGATCAAGCGAACCGCCCTGCGACTCAATGCAGTCTCGAGCGACACTCAAACCAATGCCCGACCCCTTAATGGGCCCGGTACGTTTGGCCGAGCTCTGAAAAAAGGGCTCAAAGACTCTGGCTCGATCTTCTTCTGGTATAGCGTCGCCTGAATTGGCGATTTCCACAACGAGATTCTGTCGGTCATCTTGCCAGAGAATGTCAACGCTACCTTTTTCCGGGCAATAATTAACGGCGTTTGAAAGCAGGTTATCCAGCGTCGTCCGCAATTTGTGTTTATCCGCTACCCAACTCTTGACGCTGCCGCGAAAGCGCAGATTAAGCTCCTTTTGGTCGATAGTGAGTTGATAGTTGGCAAGAATTTCTTCCCAGAGTTTACCGAGATTGACGCTTTCGAAGAGCGGTTCCTGGTTGGAGAGAACATTGTAATCGACCAGGTTTTCAATAAGCTTTTGTAGCTCAATGGCATTACGTCGCACGATGTCGACGACCTGCTGCTGTTGTTGGGATAAATGTCCGGTAACTTGCTCGGAGAGTAGGTCGGTACCCTCTCGCAGGCTAGCCAGTGGCGTTTTCAGCTCGTGCGATATATGGCGCTGAAACTGCTCTTTCTGTTGTTCCGTGTCGCGTAGACGCTGTCTCAACCAGTCGAGTTTTCTACCCAGTTGAGCCAGTTCCTGCGGTCCCGATATGTTGATGTTATGTCCTAGCCCGGTTTTGCCGAGCTGATCAATCTCCTCCGTGAGCTGCTTTACGGGCTTGTTAATCCAATAAGTAAAAATAAGCAGCAAAGCGAGGGTGAAAAAAGCGAGAAATGCGAGCTGCACAAACAACGCATCCACCACTGATCCAGCAGTTTCCGTGCTCGTTTCCTGCAGTTTGTCGACCCAATTTTGCAGCCAGAGCTGCAAACCCTTTCGATGCTCCCTGATTTTGATGAAGTTTTGATTTAATGAATCGACCGCAGATTCCTGAGCGAGAGTTGTATCGTCCAGATAGTTTCGCGGTACAAGTTGAAGATCTAACTCGTGAAGAATGCTCTGCAGTGCATTTGCATCAACGCCCGGGTCCGGCACTTGCCGCTGAAGCTCTCTCAAGTGTCGTAAAACCAAGGTTCGTTCTTCCTGAGCCAGGAGAGCAAGATCAGGATCAAACAGCGTGAGATATTGCCTGGCGTGTCGTTCTAGTTGCAGGAGCTCCTCGTCGATTTCATGGCCCAGTCGAGTTGCCTCGACGATTTTTCTAGTAACCTCTCTTGTATTCGTGGTGAGGTCTTCCAGGGTCTGGATAGTGAAAAAAATCGCAAGACAAAGCGGGGCTAGAGCTGCGAAGAATCCCACGAGAACAAGTTGAAGGACAGATCTAGGTCGCCAGAATGACATTGAGTTAGGGGCGCGGCGTGGCACGAGGGCAGTGATTGTAACGTGCCCACAGGGATAGACCAAAGGTTTTTTATGCCTCGTCGGCAGGCACGGCTGGACTAAGGCCTTGGGTGGGAGTTTATAGCTTTAGTCTCGCGAGCTGCTCAGCCTGCTTGCATAAGATTTCGCTCTCTTGTAGCTGAAGGTGCTCCAGGGCTTCGACGGCTTCGTTTCTAACCTGCACCATTTTCTCGTTGAGCTCGGCAATCTGATTTTCAGCGTCGATATCAGCCTCACGCTCTCGCTCAGCCAGCTGCGCCTGCTCATCCCGACCAATGGTCGTCGCGTCCTCCTTCATTTTTTCAATATCAGCCAAGCGATGTTCTATCGAGCCTTGTATTTCTTTGCGCTGTTCCTGTAGGTCCTGGGATTCGACGATGGCAGCCTCTTCGCTTTGCTCTCGCCTACTCGATAGAATATTGCTCTTGCGTTCTGCTTCGCTGCTTACCTCGTTGATCTGTTGCTCGAGGTCTTGTACGTCTGCCTCAGCTTGATGCTGGACCTGTGCAATTAATTTCTCCAATCGGGCGATTTCTTCGCCGGCCTGGCGTCTCGTTTCGCGAACACCTTTTTCCAGCTTGGTGATGGCTTCTTTCGCGTCTGAGTGCAGGCGTTCTTCCTCGGATTCTATCTTTGTTAGCTGCTCCTGTACGTTCCGCTGACTTTCGTCCAAAAGTTCATCCAGTCGAGCAATCTCTTGACGACCGTGCTGGATGATGTTTTTTTCTAATTGCTCGAGACGTTGTTGTTCAGCCTGAGCCCTGTCCATTGCATCGAGAGCAGCTTCTTTTAAATCTGCAATCGCACGTTCTGCCTGAGTGCCGGCGCTTACAATGGCCTGTTCCATCTCTGACAGTCTCGATTCAACTGCCTCGCGAATCTCTGATCCTTTCGCCTGTAACCTGGACAATTCCAGTTGTGTCTGTTCGTCAATTTGTTGAGCGATTCTCTTCCTGCGATTGGCTTCTGCTATCTGCCGCCGCTCCTCTTCTACCAGCGCTTTTGCTTTGGCCTCTGTTTCTCGCAGTCGCTTGGCCCGTGCCGCCTCCGTGATACTTTTGGCCCTTTCCGTCTCTTTGGCATGCAGCTCAGCTTTACTCTGATCCTGGCCTCGCTTTCTTGCCTTCTCGATCTTATCCTGCAGCAAGCGAGCGTGCTTTAAACCCGACTGACGATTGCGTTCCGCGGCAGCAAGCAATGAGTCCTCTGCGCCCTCGGCTGGGGCTTCACTTTGGTCAGCCTTTTCAGGCCCGGACGGAGCTGCTTTTTTCTGTTTAGCGGCTCGCTTGATTGGCGTTACGTTGCCATTTACTGCTTGACCATTTACTGCATTGCCATTAACTGCTGTCAAAGGCTTGCTTTTAGCGTTCTCCGACGGACCAATCGCTGCGACGACCTCACTATTGCTCGCTGAACCATTAGGTGGTTTCGCGGGGCTGGATGATGCGTTGAGATTGTCAGTTTGAGCTTCCGCGCCTGGCTCTGGAACAAATACTGTGGGTTGATCCGAATCGTTTAAAACACCAGTATCCAACCCGGCGCGTCGCGTGCTTGAGGTGACAAGTTCAATGACTGCGCCCAGTTCATTTACTCTTACGTAGTACTCAGCCGCAGCCTTTCTTGACAGATTACTGCGCAGAACAACCGTTTTGCCGGAGAATATTTCGTCCAGCATCGCGCGATCATGGATCTCAAACAAATCCACGAAACCCGCCTTAACCTGCTCCGGATTGTGTTGCGGCAGCAGTTCTCCTTTGAAGGTGATATCGAAAGTTTTCACCCAATTTGACCCCTTGTTCTGCGGTGGCCTTTTTGCCTCCAGGCCTAAGAGGAATCTATGGTTTTTTCAATAACTTGCCAACAAAAGACTGGAGAAAACTCGAGTTTTTGCCCTAACGAAAATCGTCACCTGATAACTGGTTCACACAATCTTGCATTGAGCGGTCTAAATATTGGATGAACGGTCAAAAGGTGACGGCATGCTTTGAGGCAAGAGCCCCGCTGTCTTTCGAAATGAAGCAAAGAGCATCGATACAAACAGCGGGATTTCGAGAAAGATTCGCAGCCCAGCCCTGTGCGTCGACTCCGCTGATAAAGATTCATGTTGGTACCGGAGGCTGGACTCGATGGTCCGACATATCGGTTGGCACGCGCTGCGTATTGTGATTGATGTTTGAGGTGGTTGGTACCGGAGGCCGGACGCGATGGTCCGACATATCGGTCGGCACGCGCTGAGTATTGTGATTGATGTTTGAGGTGGTTGGTACCGGAGGCCGGACTCGATGGTCCGACATATCGGTCGGCACGCGCTG
>JBCDFM010000059.1:0-18235 GCA_039178015.1 Pseudomonadota bacterium | reverse complement strand
TCGTTGTGGCAGTTCAAACAACTTTCTACTGCGGCCGATCTACTGTCATAGCTGTGCGCGCCATGACAGGACTGGCAGTCGAGTTGACTATCCATGGCGTGTTCTTTCATAGGAAGACGTGCAAGAGACGGGCTCATTGGCGATAGTTCCTTGCCCAAAGCAGCGACGTTCAGGCGCATGCCGTGCCGCCCCGTCAAGAAGCCATGCACTTCACCCTGGTGACACTGAGCGCAGACTTCCTTGCCGGGCTTATCGATCCAACTAACGGTTTCCTCTTCGGTAACGGCGTGACAGGTTTGGCAACCGACGCCGGCCTCGGCATGTTTGCTAGCTAACCATTCCTGCATGATGCCTCCGTCGACATCAACGTGATCAGGAAATGCCTGTTGCATTGCCGTGACGGGCTCTATGGGATTGTCATCGAGCGGATAATCGGGCAACTGCTCGGCTATCTCGCGCAGATTGCTGACAAGTAACTGCTCGCCAAACAAGATATGTTCAGCATCCATGTGCCTGACTAGGAAGTCTTCATACAGCGCTGTGTTGTCGTGAAAATTGTGGCAACCCGCGCTGGTGCAGGTATCAAACGCCATACCTTCATGGCTGGGTCTGTCCTCTGCTATAGCTTCATGACAGAGGAAACAGGTATCCGCTGGAATGGTCACTGCCATAGCGCTGGTGATCTCGGGGCGATGTTCTACATGACAGGCCACACAGTAGCGAGCGTCCAACACCGCGATGCGATCTGCATTGCGCGGATCGGTAAACTTAGACTTGGGATGGTCATCCTTCGCAGCTTTCAGCTGCTCCAGATGACAGCCTTCACAGGCCTCTTGCATGGCATCTTTATCGGTGAATGGGCCGGTATGACAAGCCGTACATACCTGTTCGATCTGGTGGTGCGCGCTGGTGGTATCGCCCGGGAGAAAGACCATCTTATCGGTCTCCTCGCCGTACATCCGATACAGCAGGTAGGCGGCGATGGCGCAAGTCAGCAGCAGCCACGTTACCCATAGGATTGAATTGTTTACTCGCATGTGAATTCGTAAACGCCATCAGAAGTAGTAAGTTTTCAAGACATGGGCTCCCAATAGCGCAGGCAGTGGCCAGGCCATCAACACATGACCCCAGATACCGATCTGGCGCAGCCGTCGGGAATGTTCAGGTGCTAGCCGGTTCTCGAGGGCAATGCTCATCCCCAGTACCGCGCCCGCTACCACCAGACCAAGGAAGGTCACCATCAGCATCAAATTTAGGTTGCTGCCAAAGCGGAAACCGGTGTGTACAGCCAGTGCCACTAGCGCCCCAACCGTCAACCCTATATGCGCAATTCGCCACCACGCAAAATCGCCCCACTTCACCCGGCGCACGCGTTTGCGCAGAGAAAAAATAAGACTGAGAACACTGAGCCCGAGAATGCTAAAACCGCTAATCTGTTTGAACAGGCGGTCGCGCCAGAGGTCATCCCAGCGCCAGCTAAGCTGCACGCTGTCGGGGTACTCCCAGGTCCAAACCCAAGCCACTATTGCCAATACGCTGGCAACGATGGAAGCTACCGTGAGGGTTTTGATACCGGCGCGTATCTGAGCCGTCGGCTCGCCATCAACAAACTCGGCAAGAAGAGGCTGGCACGATCCACAGCTGGTGCCCGCCATCGTTTTCTCGCTGAGGGTGGCTATGGTGTCTGCTCCAGCAGCGACCGCACTGCGCAGTTCGCCACAAGATACTGAATTACAGTTACATACGATTGCGCTGTCAGACCAAAGCGCTACTGCCTTGGCAGCACTCTCACCAAAAACCAGACCGGTTTTTCTGAAACGCCACAACTTGTGCGGTGAAATCCAGGTGCGACTCTCTGCAAGATCGCGCAGAGCGGGCAGTTCGGGCCAGTCACCAATCGCGTTGATACTATCGATGCGACCACCAATCAGCGTGACTCGCCGATAGATCCCCTCGTCTGAATAAATATAAGTGCGCTGACTCGCCCTCGGCTGAGGATTCCCCAAAGAGAAAACGGATAGCCCCAAAACCTTCAGGCTTGTTGCCAACTGTGGCGTTCGGTACGGAACTACACCTTTGCCTGTGATACTCGCTACGGCAATAGCTGCCTGCTCAAAGCCGGGAGCGACGATCCCAAATACATCTCCATTGAACTCGCAGCACTCGCCAATCGCATACACATCTTTAGCGGAGGTCTGCATGTGTGCATCGACAGTGACCCCTCTTCCGAAGGCAAGACCTGCCTGCTCGGCCAGATCCTTGTTAGGCACGATTCCGGTTGCAACTACCAGTGTGTCGCATGACAGTTGCGTGCCGTCGCGCAGCATGACGCCTTCAACGCGATTAGTGCCCAGCAACATTCGAACGCTGTTACCCAACTGCAGGCTGATACCGCGACTCTCAAGCTCATCTGCGAGAATAGCGCCCGCCCGCTCGTCTAGCTGTCTGTACATCGGGTGCGGGTTATGATCTATCAGCGTGACCTGAGTGTGATGGCGCTGCATCGCCCGGGCTGCTTCGACACCTAGCAAGCCCGCACCGAGCACAACAGTTTGTTTGCTATGCACCCGCCGGGCGGCCAGCTTTTCAGCATCGGCCATATCTCGAAAAGTGAACAGACCGCCCACACCCGTAGCTAGCAGTGCTGGCACGAACGGCTTGGAGCCAGTAGCGAGAATCAGTGCGCTGTACGGCTGAACATTCCCCTTTGCATCGGTAATCGTCTTGGCTTCGGAGTCTATAGCGCTCACTCTTTGCCTAATGAAACTGACGTTGGGAATATCGTCGTGCAACAAATCGGCGATTAAGCCAAGTTCCGAGGATTTATGTTGGCCAGCCAGCAACCCGCTTAGGCGCACTCGGTTATAAGGATCACAGGGCTCATCCCCATACAGCAGCACGGGTAGATTAGGGTCGGCGTCACGCAATAATCGAAGCGCGCGCACGCCCACCGGGCCGGCACCTACTATGACGACCGGTGCATTGCTACTCACATCGAGAAGGCTATGTTCGGCAGGATCGTATGTCTCGACTGCCAACTGCATCTAAAACTGCTCCCGTCAGAGCAAAAAAAAGGCGTCACTTCAACGCGACTGTTGCCGCATCGAAGGACACCGTTGTCCGATTTTGCTCGAGTTGTTTGCTTAGTCGCAGCAACGCTGCGCAGCCATCAGACCCGCTGACAGCAATAATGACCTTGCATTAAGCATGCCATTTTTGGATATGTATAAAATTCAGATACTTAGAAAAAGTGGATGGGAGGCGGGTCGGTAACCACGTCCTCTCTTTGGGCACGTGCACTCGCAGTGCGCACCTAGCCGTCAGCCTGCTGCACCAGAATCTGGCACAGACATATGCCTTTGTGCCGTTACAACTCTCTACGCGACACTAAAAAAAACACTGTGATCGGTCATGTTTTTGATAACAATAATTATTCTTATCTAAGAATCAGCGTGACATGCTTTTCATTAGTTCTAGAGTCTATTCCCTTGCAGTACGCGGCGTATTCAAAGTGCGTCAAGCCTATTAGTCAATAATGATAACGAGTCTCATTCTCGCACTATCGGATCATAAAATTCCAGCACTTTTGCAGTGATAATAATTCAATCGGATAATCAGACGTGCTGGCTTTACTTTGACTAGTTTGTTCTCCAGGACGTGTGTTACTCAGCGGCTCAGAGTAGCCCCATCATCGTAAATCACGTACGGTAACGCGACGCGACAATCAGAAGGTGCAGCAGACAGGGTTGTGCAGTAACCGGCCATGTGGGGTAGATCGCGTCGTTTTAGCATCCCGAACGCTTTCACGCACTAAGTTACGGCGCGCGTCACCCTTTTGCGGCCCAGGTAGTCGTCCAACGCAAGTGGTGAACAGTCCCAACCTATGCCGCTATTCTTAACCCCCCCGTGGGGTAGATAAATATCGTACTTCACCCCATTCAACATCACTTCGCCAAACTCCAAATGCTCTGCAAAATAGTGAAGCAGTGACTCATCACGACTAAAGACATACGATGCGAGGCCGGTATCAACATCATTTGCGGCAAGCAGCACTTCTTCATATGTCGCAAAAGGTACAACAACGGCAACCGGGCCGAAAATCTCGTCCTGCAAAACGGGAGCAGATGCATCCACCATCTGCAGTATTGTAGGTAAATAATAGTATCCAGCGCCCTCCGGCGACGCTCCTCCACAGAGCAGTTGCGCGCCCTGCTCTTTTGCCTTATCCACAAACGTCGCCACCCGCTGCAGTGCGGCTGCACTCGCCAGTGGTCCCATATCAACCTGGGCGTCTCGTCCAAATCCCAGCATGACGTTTTCGAATCGGGTTTTTAGCGCAGTACAAAAAGAATCAACTATGGATTCATGTACGAAAAATCGATTTGGCGACACACAAATTTGCCCGGCATTACCAATCTTAAGCGCAGCGCCGATGTCGACCGCGGCCTCGAGATCAGCGTCTGCCGCCACGATAAACGGCGCATTGCCTCCACATTCGAGACTGTAGCGTTTGAGAGAGGTGCTACTGCTTTGCGCTACCAATCGTTGCGCAGTAGGAGTTGAGCCAATCATGGTAATCAACCGCACTGATGTGCTCTCGCACAGTGGCAATCCCACGTCAGCGCTGTCTCCGCAAAGAATATTAACAACACCTTTTGGTAAACCAATGTCATGACAGAGCTCACCAATAATATACGCGGACAGCGGCGAATACTCAGAGGGCTTGACGATAATGCTGCAGCCAGATGCGAGCGCGGGGCCAAGCTTGAAACCCAAATTAAGCAACGGAAAGTTGTACGCGAGAAAAGCCGCACACACACCTACTGGCTGTCGCTTGATATAATGCGAGTGCGAACCTTCCCGGTCGTTAATCGTTTCATCTGAGAGAGAGCGAACAAGCTCACCGTAATAGGCGAGCGAGTCCGTAATACTCTTGAGATCCTCCTCTGTCCCAGCAAAGGTCTTGCCCATCTCGTGCATGATGACTTCGCGAAGGTAGATGCTGTTATCCAAGATCCGATCGCGTAACAGGTGGATGTAGTGGAGTCGATCATCGATGGACATCTTAGACCAGAGGGTGAACCCGCGCTGCGCAGCAGATAATGCACGTTGGCTCTCATCACGGCTGGCCCATGCCACTGTCGCCACGGCTTGCTCGGTCGCCGGGCAAATGACCTCCCGTACCGCGCGATTGGAAGCGTCCACCAGTTCGCCATCGATATACATTTTTCTGTGTCCATAATTCATCATTCAGGCACCATCTTCGAACCTATATCCAAAAACTCAAAGCCAGCGGTAATACGATAATCGTCATGAGCGTGGTTACCATTACAAGGCTGGCGACCGCTGGCGCATGCTCCGGACGGTACTTGTCTACCCATAGATAAGTGGCCGCCGATACTGGCATCAGACACTCTACGATAAATACGGTACGCGCCGTCCCGCTGAAGTTAAACAGACCCACCAGCATGTAAGCCACAATCGCGGCAACCATCACATGCAAAACAGAAAATCGTATCGCGAAACCCAGGTCCCCCAGCTTCAGCGTTGCCAGACTGTAGCCAAGTGTCAGCAGCATGAGCGGTATCGCCAGACCACCCAATATGTTGAGGCCATCAGCTACAGGCTTTGGAAAGGACAGATTAAGCATCAACATAGTGATAGCGATTATTGAAGCATAAACGGTGGGGCTGCTGACCAACGCAACCAGGGAGTAGCCACCCGAGGTCACCCATTGGCTGACCGTAAAGGTGAGCACAATAACAACCACGACAAAGGCGAGCCCATAGACTAATCCTTCAGGTCCGGCCGCAAGCGCACAAATTGGCAAGCCTATATTTCCTACATTGCTCAGGGTCAAGGGGGACAGAAATACTTTCACAGGAAGACCGAACAAGTGCAGCAGAGCAGCCCAGATCACACCGAAACACAGTATCGCCGATAGGGCAGCCAGCAGCATCGTCAGGAAAATCTGGACATCGACCTGATGTCCCAGTAAGTGCGACAGTATCAGGGTAGGATAGCCCACATTGGCCATCACCGAGGTCACCATATGATTGTCGAAGGGCTGTCTGAGCTTCGCTAAGCCATAACCGACTCCAATACACAGCAAAATCGGCAAGATCACATTAAGTACGTGATAGACGACTGTTTCCACGGTGCCTCCTTGCGCTAGCTGGTGGACATTCAGGCAACTCCGTCTACGGCTGTTACCCGAGTCTCTACCTTCTCGAGATTTTAGTCTCTCGCGTTCAGCCTTGATTGCACCAGACGTCGTAACTCAGAGCTATAGCCCGCTCGTAACTCTTCGAACAGCCGCTTACCGTACATTTTAGACAAAGTAGGTACAGACACAGGCAGATACATTGCGGCACCCAGCAGCTGGTAGACTAATGCAAGCGCCTCAGGTCGCGTCTTGGCGGCTGCTACATTCGCCCCGAGCACGATGTCTACCAGCGCATCAAGATAAGGCTTAAGAAACCAGTTGCCCGCTTTTTCCGCGCGCCGTTCATTATCCAGTAGTTCCCTCATGATCAATGCCGAGGCCACCGGGTTGGCATATTGCTGTTCAAACTCGCCTACCACCACGGCCTCTAATTGATCTTTCGGTTCAGCGGTTTGGGCACGAATCGCCGAGATCCGCCGCAGATTGCTGTTAGAAATCCCCTGCAATATTTCAGCATAGAGTTTTTCCTTGCTGCCAAAATGATGCAGCAGAGCCTGCTTAGTTAAATCCAACTCGGTAGCAATGCTCGCTATGCTGGCCCCATAAAAGCCCTTTTCAGCAAACTGCTTAGCCGCAACTGAGAGGAACTTTTCACGTGTCGATTCACCCATAAGGTGATGTTATCGCAGACATTGACAACTTACCATTCGGTAAATATACTTTACCAAACTTACCGATTGGTAGGCTTTGTTTTTCAACATACTTTAGACCGACTACCGGTACATAGGAGAGGTCATTCATGAGCACATCAGAACAAATCGCCCTGTTGGACGAATTACTGGAGCTGCATGAGCAAAAACAGCAATACCTGGACGAGCAGGTGACCCAAAGATCCGTAGATAACTATTCAAATCCGGATCTGTTCAAGCGTGAGCACGACAACATCTTGCGTCAGCGGCCACAAATGGTGCTGCACGCCAGTGAACTGCCGGGGCCTGGCTCTTACATAGTGAAAGACGTAGTCGGTATGCCAGTGCTGCTAGTACGAGACCAAGCGGGTAACGCCAGGGCCTTCTACAACGTCTGTCGGCACCGCGGTGCTCGCCTGGTGAGCGAAGGCGAGGGATGCAAGCACCGCTTTATCTGTCCGTATCACGCATGGACATACAACACGGAGGGTAAGCTGATTGGCGTACCGCATGAAAGGAGCGGTTTTCCAGATTTAGAACGCGAAGAGCTGGGTCTCACGCCCGTCGCCTGCGCAGAGTATGGAGGGTGGATATGGGTATCACTTGCTCCCGACGATCCAATGGATATCAAAACCTACCTGGGTGAACTGGATGCGGAGTTCCTGGCTTTAGAGGGAGAATCGCACGTGGTCGCAGGTTCTACAACGCAAGAGTATGCGGCGAACTGGAAAATACTGGCGGAGGGAGGGCTAGAGGCCTACCACTTTCGCGTCGCCCATAAAAATACGATAGCGCCACTATTTTTAGACAACCTATCCTCCTATCAGATCTTTGGCGATCACATGCGATCCGTGTTACCTCGCAGCAATCTTCCGGAGCTGCAAGGTAAGTCGAAAGACGAGATCAACTTCGGCAGCTATGCGAACGTCCTGTACACTTTTTTCCCGGCCAGTCAGTTTCTGGTTCAGGAAGATCACATCGTGTGGATACATAGCACTGCTCTCGGGCCCGATCGCACTCGGCTGCGTATTACTACGCTAGTCCCGCGCGCAAACCTGAACGAGGAGATGACAAGCTACTGGCAAAAGAACCATGATCTAACCATGATGACATTGAAAGAAGACTTCGACCTTGGCGAAGGGATTCAGCTAGGCGTGAGTACGCCTGCCAATACACATATTAACTTCGGGCGTTTTGAGGGTGCGCTGGACCAGTTCAACCGAATCGTCGAAAGAAATATCAGCTGATGTTCTGGAGTCCAGTGACCCAACCAAGGTTTTCAACTTGCGGAACCAGGCGTTTGCCAGCGCGAACTTAGAACCGCGAAGGCAGTCCAGCCAAGGCAGCACCACCATGACCATGCCCTCTGCCTGGATACCCAGACTGCATGCCTCCTGAGCGCAGTGACTTTCAGCAATAGCCAGACACCCGCTGCATTCTAGTGACATAGAGCCAGAGCCACTTCAAGGTACACATTGCTCAACGCTGCATCTATCCTAATTTCGCTATAATTGTCCGACTCACGCGCCGTCAAAAATTGGCCCAATAGTCCATCTGCCAAACTAAAAAAGCCTCTGTGGCGCGGATAACGATAGCAACGATGCTGTCACAGTTTCGTGTTATCTGAGTATTCAACAACCGTTGCCGGCCACAGAGCGGCAGACACCACTTGTAATCAAATTGTTTGTATTGGAATGGTAAATTGAGCACCCACTTTAAGGAAATCAGTCAGCGATTTTTGAGTCGCCGCCAGCTACTGGTCGCAGCTGCTGGTACAGCCCTCTTTGCCCACCCCCTCAGTAGAGCTGCTATTCAAGCCAAGCCAACGGCTGCAGCCGTTCCAACATTCGCCGCAATCGACCACGCTATGGGCGACGACCATTTCATTGCACAGGGCTACCAGGCGAAGTTACTGATCGGTTGGGGTGATTCACTAACGGGGGAGCAAGCAGGCCACTTCCCCTTGAGCGACACTGAACAGGCCAATCGCTTTGGCTACAACAACGACTATATCGCTTACCTGCCATTAGATGGTAGTAATCGCGGGCTGCTGTGTGTCAATCACGAATACACTCTGGGCCACCTGATGTTCCCAGGCTTCAAGAACTTTGTAGAAGTTATGCAGAAAAGCAGTCCGGCCCAGACACGCACCGAGATGATGGCGGTCGGTCACAGCATCATTGAAGTGGCGCAAAAAGCCTCGGGGTGGCGAGTGGTCAACGATAGCCGTTATGCGCGACGCATCACCGCCGCTACGCCGATGCAAGTGGACGGACCGGCTGCAGGACACAGCCGACTGGCGACCTCGAGGGACCCCTCGGCCACCAAGCTCCTGGGCACGCTAGCGTGCTGTGCAGGAGGGAAGACTCCCTGGGGTACGGTATTGATTGCCGAGGAAAACTTTGGTGATTTTTTCACCGGTGATCCGAGTGAATTGCCGACGGCGCAAGCAGAGCCCATCATTGAAAGCTACGAATGGACTCAGTATTTTCCACAATGGGCCAGAACCGACCCGCGTTTCAACATAAACAAAGAGCCCAATGAGTACAACCGCTTCGGCTGGATTGTAGAATTCGATCCCTACAACCCGCAGGCAACGCCAGTCAAGCATACGGCCTTGGGGCGTTTCGAACACGAAGGTGCCACCCCAGTTTGCAAATCCGGCAAGCCAGTTGTCGTGTACAGCGGCGACGACCATGTTAACGAATTTGTCTATCGATTTATCAGCTCGGCGAACTATCAACCCGATCAGCGTGATCACAATCTAAGCTTGTTATCTAGCGGAACCCTTTACGTGGCACGTTTTAATGATGATGGCAGTGGGCAGTGGATACCGCTTATCTATGGCAACGCACCGCTGGACAAAGCCAACGGATTTAACAGTCACGCCGATGTCATGATCGACTGCAGGCGAGCGGCCGCGCTGATGGGAGCCACGCCCATGGACAGGCCAGAAGACATCGAAGTCAGCCCGGCTAGTGATCGCGTGTATATTGCTTTAACGAAAAATACAAAAAAAGAGGGCCCGCAGCCCGCGAACCCCGGTGCACAGAACCCTGCAGGTCATATTGTGGAAATCATTCCACCCGGCAAGGAAGGCGACCGGGATCACACTAGCTCCAGCTTTCAATGGGATATTTTATTGCAGGCCGGGAACCCGGAGGAGACTGGCGTATACGGTGGCGACATCAAGCCTTCTGATTGGTTTGCGAATCCCGATAACTTTGCCTTTGATGCGAGAAATCGTCTCTGGATCGCAACCGACGGCTGCGAAAACTTCGGCTTTGCCGATGGCCTGTGGTGCACCGCCACCACCGGGGCGGGGCGTGCAATGCCAAGCCACTTCTATCGTGGGCCGCGGGGCAGTGAAATTTGTGGACCGGAGTTCACGCCAGATGGGCGCACGCTATTTATCGCGATACAGCATCCGGCCGATGAACGCGGCAGCACCTACTCCAATCCAACAACGCGCTGGCCGGACTTCAGGCCGGATGTGCCGCCTCGACCTTCTATCGTGGCAATCACCCGGGATGACGGCGGTCTGATCGGCGATTGAGCGCTCATAGGGTGAACCCCTGAATTGCGGCCTAAGGCCCATCCCCAGGGCGACCCCTGACCACAACGGTACCCGCCAGCTTATCGTGAAACCCCTGTTTTCTTTTGTCGAAGCCAATCCAGACAAATCCGAGCAGGAACGGAATCGTGGAGACGAAATACCCCAGGTAGCGGCCCACCGCTTTTGGAATGCTGATCGGACCGCCTGTATCTGCGTCAACCACGCTCAAACCCAACATCATTTTGCCGGGTGTCCCCAGATACCTGACCCAGAACCAGATGGTCAATGCGATAGGCGCAACATACGTTAGCAGAACATCCCAGAAGCCATTGGACATCGCTTCAGACTGCCAGTAGTCAACCCCGTAGATCAACGTTAGCGGTATTGAGAACACCAGCATAAACACCAGGGTGTCGATGAGAGTAGCGCCCAGCCTGATCCAGAAACCGGCGTAGTCCTCTCTGTCCATCGCCTCTTAACCTCGTTCCTATAAAGTCTGCAATTGTAACCCTGCAAACTGCGCAGAACGAATAAGGAGCTGGTATATCGTTGCTCACCCGGCTGTCGTGTGAGTGCTTCCACCTTACCTGCCATTCGAAAATTGCAACGGAAATCGCTGTGACAGTATGCGATGACAAACTATCATTGCGCGAGCCCAAAGCGACAATCTCTACCATCTGGGCTATCAGGGGACGGGGTATGACGCCAAAGCCGAGTTACAGACGCACCATCGTGATGGGTGCAGCAGGCAATCTGCTTGAATGGTATGACTTCGCCATTTACGGCTACATGGTGCCGATTATTGGCGCGCTGTTTTTTCCCTCTGACGATCCAGTTGCCACCATCATCGCCACCTTTAGCGCTTTCGCTGCTGGCTACTTCTCGCGGCCACTGGGCGCGATTGTGTTCGGACATCTGGGAGACCGCTACGGGCGCAAACTCGTACTCACGTGGAGCGTCGGCCTAATGGGCACTGCCACGTTTTGTATTGGTTTGCTTCCTACTTTTGAGCAGATTGGTTACTACGCGGCCATCATGCTGGTCGTACTGCGACTCCTGCAGGGTATGTCTGTCGGAGGAGAATACACCGGATCAATCACCTTCGTGATGGAGCATGCAAAACCTAATCAGCGCGGTATTGCAACAAGCTGGCTCTCCGTCGGCGGCACCGTGGGTTTTCTCGTCGGCTCCGGTGTAGGCACCATCATGACGCTAATGTTCACTGCGGATCAACTGAGCGCCTGGGCCTGGCGCATACCCTTTTTGGCAGGCGCTATCATCGCTATCTTTGGCTATTTAATCAGGCGCGACGCTACGGAGCCACCTGGTTCTGAGAGCCTGATCACCCGTGAACCTCCACTGATGCTGGCGGTGAAACATCATTGGCGAGCCATGCTACAGGTGATGGGCATGGCGCTGGCCGTGAACTCTGGTTTCTACATGATGTTTGTCTATGCCAATTCCTACCTGACGGAGCACATGCATGTGTCGGCTAGCCAGGCAATGGAGTTGAATACACTAAACCTATTCATCATGTGCTTGGTCAGCCCCTTCGCTGGCTGGCTGAGCGACAGGGTAGGTCGCAAACCTCTACTGCTCAGCGGTGCTTTAGCTTTGGTCTTTTTGAGCTGGCCGCTTTTCTGGCTGATGCATCAGGCAACCGGCTTGACGGTATTCCTCGGGCAACTGGGTTTCGCGGTAATTATTGGCTGGATTTGGGGTATCAACCCTGCTGCCATGGCGGAACTCGCGCCAAGACAAGTGCGTGTCACAACATTTTCTGTCGCCTATAGCGTCTGCCTGGCTATCTTCGGCGGCACCACGCCGGTGATGGCTGAGTACTTGTTGCAGCGCACTGGTGATGATTTTTCGCCCGTTTGGTATCTAATTATCCTCGCCACCGTGTCACTGATCACCGCTCTGAAAATACCAGAGACACGCCCGAGGCCATCCAGCGCGCCAAACTAAGCCAGACAAGATTGTGGCCTCTCGGCCCAGGAAGTTTATCGCCACCCCGACGTAAATCAGTAGGACTCTCTAGTGAGCACTTTAAGATGAGGTTGACCCTACTGCCTGGCGCGGGTCACAGCACCTTTCACCATCGCCAGGAAAATCGCCGTCGATATACCGGATGCTGCAAACAACATACACATCACCATAATCTGATAGCGCGCTGCAATGAGTGGCGAGACACCAGAGAGAATCTGCCCGGTCATCATACCCGGAAGCGACACAAGCCCTACGGCAAACAGCGAGTTGATTACGGGGATCATACCCGCTTGGTACCCAGCAATTCTCGCCTCTTCCCAGCTGACACCATGATCCAGTTCAGCATAGAGGCGCTCTACCGCCAGGCTGACTGCTGTCATCGCGCTGGCAAACACCATGCCCGCCAAGGGAATCATATAGCGCGGCAGATACCAGGGCTCCAACTGCAGCACTAACTGGGTAGTGAGGGACAAGGTCAGACCACCCCCGAGAGATATCGATACCAGCGAGGCAAAGAAAAGGGGTACACGGGGTCTTTTTACGGTTCCCAGGGCTATCCAACTGGAGGCCAACAACATGATCAGCAGTACCAGTAGGATCAGCAAGCCATTACTGGCACCGAAGATCCAGGCTAACACATAGCCAATGAGCAACAGCTGAAGCAGCATTCGACCCAGAGCGTACAAAGCATTGCCGGTACCGAATGACCAGCGAAAGAGAATCACGAGCGTAATCGCCACCGGAATAAAGGCCAGTGAGAGCTGCCACAGAGAGAGCGTGATGATTGGGTTATCCATGCCCACTGCCCCGCTTCTGAATCCGATAGGCTGTCTTAGAACCGCGCCGCGCGTATTTCGCTTAGATGTTCGCCAGCTGCTTCTGTACCTCCTCGCTCAGCAGAGGCAGGACGTCCATTGCGGCAATATTCTCTTCAAGTTGCTCTACTCCTGAGGCACCCAGGATCACGGTGGAAACATTGGCATTCAGCAGGCACCAGGCAATCGCGAGTTTTGCAGGCGTGGTACCCAACGCCTCAGCAATGGGAATCAATTTGGCGACACGCTGCATCCGACCCTGACCTCTTTCGGATTCAACCATACGCTCTCGCAGCCATTCATAGCCGGCCAGAGAGGCCCGAGACCCCTCAGGAATACCGCCGAGATATTTGCCGGTCAAAGCGCCCGAGGCCAGTGGCGACCATATGGTAGTACCCATCTTATAAGTCTCGTACAGGGGTGCATATTCCACTTCAAAGCGCTCTCTATCCAGCAAGTTGTACTGAGGTTGCTCCATGGTGGGTGGTGTCAGCCCATGCTTCTCGGCGAACTCGTGTGCTTCAGTGATTTCAGCAGCACTCCATTCTGAAGTACCCCAGTACAGCACTTTGCCCTGCGTAATCAGATTGTGCATGGCGCGCACAGTTTCACCTATGGGTGTTTCCGGATCGGCGCGATGGCAAAAATACAGATCGAGATAGTCTACCTGTAGTCGTTGCAGCGCCTGATGACAGGCCTCAGTGACATGTTTCGCAGAGAGTCCCATCTGTGTTGGCCCAGGGTTACGCTCCGACCCAAAGAACACTTTCGACGACACGCAGTAGCTATCCCTCGGTTGATCCAAAGACTTGAGCGCCCTGCCCATGACCACCTCAGACATACCGGATTCATAGCCTTCGGCGTTATCAAAAAAGTTGATTCCAGCATCCAGGCAAGTGCCAAACATGCGCTGCGCCAAGCTAGCATCGATCTGCTTATTAAAGGTAACCCAAGAGCCGAAAGACAGCGCCGAAAGCTTTAGTCCGGAGCCTCCAAGACGTCGGTATTGCATGTAATTAGATCCTCTAAAGAAAGTGCGAGGGGCATTTAGACGTCAATAACCCCAGCTCCTAATCGCTGCGCTTAGGATGAGCCGTCGTTAGACTAAACTGCGCGGTCCTACTTCGCAAACAAGACGCTCACTGCACGACGCGACAGAACCTCTATTCACGACAGGGGCGTTGATGGCACCTGTTGGCACAAACAGGCTATCCTGGGCTATTGCTGTTGAATCTCAGCTTTGAGGATAAGCGAGCGGATAGCATGGTTCACAGCATTTGATCGCTCAAGATGGGGCCAGTGCCCCACGTCAACAAGCGGCAGTAGCTCGACATCATCGCTTATTCGCGCGATTTGCCGCACAAGCTGGGGCGAGATAAGCCCGTCCTCTTGCCCCCATATGAACAACATAGGTGCCTTGATACGTGCCGCTTTGGCCGGCCAATAACTATCCGGTTCAATTTCATCTGGTGCAGGCACGTTGGCACGATACCAATTGATGTGAGCATTAATCCGCTTCGGGTCGCTCGTAGCCACCCTAAAGAGCTCACCTTCCGACTCGCTCAAGGCACCCTCGGCTACCAACGGCGCGTAG
Organism: Pseudomonadota bacterium; assembly: GCA_039178015.1. Taxonomy (GTDB): domain Bacteria; phylum Pseudomonadota; class Gammaproteobacteria; order Pseudomonadales; family Halieaceae; genus JARRPM01. The sequence continues at coordinate 3,426 of JBCDFM010000059.1, read as the reverse complement.
GCTCCCCGCCAAATGCGCTCCCTGAATCCTAGCGCCATCAGCAGAAACGGATTTGCTCGCTTCAACGTCTCTATGTATTCGAACGTGGCTGACTGATCTGCCTGGGCACTCAGAGTGTCCAGCAGAACGTTCAGCGGTGGTGCACTGATGCCTGTGACCGACAACACGCGATCCGGATAACGTTGGGCAAAACCTAATGCTAGCGCCGCCCCCCAATCATGGCCAATAAGGTGGGCGCGCTCCTTTCCCAGCGTATCCAGCAATGCCTGCACATGAGAACTCATTCTCTCAAGACTGTAGGGTTCCGGCGAGACTGGCGCATCCGAGCGCCCGGCACCCAGACCGTCTATTGCCACTACGTGATAATGCGCACCAAACGCAGCCAGTTGTCGACTAAAGGAGTACCAAAAGGAGGGAAAACCGTGAATGAATACTATGAGTTCAGGTTTTCTTGCACCCGCCTGCACATAGTGCAGGCGATGGTTATGATGTTCAAAGTAGTTTTCTGTCAAGTTAGAGGCGTCGGGCCCCTGCTGCGCGTTAAACACGACGAGCGCCGGGTCAGGCGTGCTCGGCGCGCCACCAAGTGGCAGCCTGGTCCAAACAAAAAAAGCGCCGCATAGCACGCCCATTAAGACGGCGGCGGCGCTCAGTACTCCCTTAACAGGCATTCGCGTGGCTCAGAGGTTGCGCGTTCAATTATTCGAAATACATGGAAAATTCTACACCATAGGTGCGCGGCTCCAAGACAGTTGCGCTGCGAAAGCGGCCTACAGTAGGGCCCTGCTGATCCAAGCGCAGCAGGTCATCATCGTCCAAAGCGTTTTTGACGAAAGCCCGCAATTGCCACTCGGCCGAAGGCGGGTTTAATACAATCTGTGCGTCGATCTGCTGCCAGGATCCGAGCTCATCAGACGGTTTATTGAACTCATTGGCGAAGTAGCCATCCTGCCAGGTGTAATCCACTCGGCCGCTCAAGGCGTAGCCCGAATCCAGGTCATAAGTGTATTGAGCGCCAACGTTCACCGAGTATTCTGGTGCGTTACGCAGAACATTACCGTCCAGGTTTTTAATGAGCAGGCCATCGCTCGTATATCGGATATTGCCCTCGGCATCCCGCGCGGGTACCGTGCCTGGGGCTATGCCGTCCGGATCGCCCTGATCTGCGGACGTAAAATCATCGATCTCCAGATCTAACCAGGCCAGATTAAGATCAAAAAACCATTCGTTCGTCGGGGCAAAACTGAATTCAGCCTCCAGGCCCATCGAGGTGTTATCGGCATTGGTTGTCACGGAAGACGTTTCACTCACCTGCGCTAGCTGCATGCCTTCATAGTCATAGAAAAAGACACTGGCGTTGGCCTGCAAAAGCCCATCAAAGAACGTATTTTTTGAGCCGGCCTCATAGGCCCACAAGAATTCCGGATCGAAATCTTCACCGCCCTCAGGCCCCCCTGGGTTCAGTCCGCCGGCTTTGTAGCCCCTGGCCACAGTCGCATACACGATCGAGCTGTCATTTATGACATAATCTAGTGTCACCTTGCCTGTTAGCTCCTGCCAGTCTCGCTCCGCTTCGACCCACTCAGGATCAACAAGCGTGAGAAAAAGTTGGCGCGTTCTAATCGACTTTTTATCGTCTGTATAACGTAAGCCCAATGTCAGCTTAGTGTCATCGTTAAGATTAAAGTAAGTTTCGCCAAAGAGCGCGTAGGATTCTGTTTTCACTGGATCACTTTCAGTGGTGAACATCTCAAACTCTTCCGGCAATCCACGAACCTGCTGCGTTGCCGCCAAGGTGGGATGGGTAATGAGTACAGTGGCACTAGACTCTTCATCATAATAGAACGCGCCCAACAAAAAGTTGAACCAGCCATCGTAGTCGGAGGCCACCCGGAACTCTTGGGTAAATTGATCTGCATCGCCAAGATCACGTCGGCCAGACTGAATCAAATCAGTTGTCACAAAATCCTCTCCATTCGCACGGTAGGTAACCGGCTGTAGCAAGCGCACATCGGTTGCAAAGCGATCAAAGTCAGAGAAGATATTGGTCTCGGTATCGTAGTAGCCGGTTAGAGACGTAAAGCGATATTCACCGTATTCGTAGTTAAACTCCAGCGAAACCCCCAGCTGTTCTGCCTCGAATGTGGGCTCCTGATCAACATTAACTCTTCGATAATCAGCTGGGTTTACTGCATCGGCAAAATAGTCACCCTGAGGTAGCACCGTGCCACCTAAAAATGCGTTATTCAACGTCTGAAAAATACTGCCAGAGACATCTGGCGTGGAAAAACCAACAGACAGGGGCGAACAACCATACAGCGGGTCTTTCGTACAGGTGCCTTTAGTCCTATCGGCGCGATCACTATCTTCCTTTAGGTAGGAGATCACCAGATCCGCTGTTACGCTGTCCGTAAAATCAAAAGAGGTGCTGCTGCGCAACTGATAGCTATCTCGGCCGTCGATGCGATTGCCCGTATAGATGTTCTTGTTGTAACCATCTCGTGTGAGGTAAAGCCCCGCGAACCGCTGACGCAGTTTGTCTGTGACAGGAAAATTGAAAGCGCCTTTCAATCGCAGCGTTTCATAGTCTCCTGCTAGTACGGAAACATTGCCACCCAATTCTTCATGCGGACGCTTCGTGTGAATATTGATAACACCGGCAGTTGTGTTTCTGCCGTACAAGGTGCCCTGGGGGCCACGCAGCACTTCCACTCGCTCGATATCAAAATACTCTGTACTTCGAATCAGAGGCTTATTTACGTACACCTCGTTGACATGATAGCCAATGCCGCCCTCGGCGGTAGAGGAGTTAGTATTCTGGCCGATCCCTCGTATCATAATGGTGAGGCCATCGGACACTAAATTGGGCACGGAAAACTGCAGATCGGTCAAATCATCGATCAACCGCACGTTCAGATCATCACCCGTAAAAGCGGAAATCGACATCGGCACATCCTGTAGCGATTCCTCGCGACGTTGCGCCGTCACGATGACCTCTTCTAAACCCTGCGCGAACGATGGCAATGAAATCGGCATAAGCGTTACGGTAGAGGCCAGCATGAAGGCACCGCACAATGGTCGTTTGATGTATCGGGTTTGCATGATCATTGACTCCTATTTTTATACTGCTTATTAATTCTGTTTTCGGTTAGATGCCTTGTTACTTCGCGCAGACATGCGCGCACAGCCACTGCCTCACTCCTCTGGCAGCGCATAGGCGATGACATACCCGCCCTCGCCGTCCACGGGGTTCTTCGAATCCGTATAGGTGCCTGTCGTGGGATCTCTTGGATATCGCCAGCTGGGGTTGGGCACCGTCACAATGATGTATTGTCTATCTGTGTTACTGGACAGATAGCTCATTGGCGTCGATTGGCCACTGCCTGGCAAGTCTGCAGACCACTTGACTTCGCCGCTCCTCAGGTC
>JBCDFM010000058.1:0-18477 GCA_039178015.1 Pseudomonadota bacterium | reverse complement strand
CGTCAGCGGGAGCAACTGGGTGGGAGTTTGCCGGAAAGGCGTTTAGATTGCCCTCAGCTCAATCCCCCCGAGATGGAAGCCTTCGCGCAGTTGTTGAAAGGCAGCGGCGATCGGTCTCTGTCTACCACCATGGCAGCGGTGCGCATGCTGGGTAAGTTGATGAAGGAGCCCGAGATTGGTAAGTACGTCGTCCCCATCGTACCGGACGAAGCGCGCACCTTCGGTATGGACAGCCTGTTTAAGGTAAACGGCATCTATTCATCGGAGGGACAAAACTATACGCCAGTGGATGCGGGCAGCTTGATCTCCTATCGGGAAGCAACGGACGGCCAGATCCTACAGGAAGGGATTTGTGAAACGGGCGCAATGGCCTCGTTTATGGCGGCAGGTACGGCCTATGCCGTTCACGGTGTGCCGACCATACCGTTTTACATTTTCTATTCGATGTTCGGCTTTCAGCGAGTGGGCGATTTGATCTGGGCTTGCGCGGATATGATGTGCCGCGGTTTTCTCTTGGGGGGAACAGCAGGGCGAACCACGCTTAATGGCGAAGGGTTGCAGCACGAGGATGGTCACTCGCATGTGCTCGCCTCAACGATTCCCAACCTCAAGAGCTATGATCCTGCCTTTGCCTTCGAGCTCGCACTGATTGTGCGCGAGGGTATTCGTCGTATGTACCAGGAACAAGAAAACATTTTCTACTATGTCACGGTGTACAACGAGAACTACCCGATGCCGGCCATGCCGGATACGGATGGCGTTCGCGAGGGCGTGCTCAAGGGCGGTTATTGCTGGCGACGCAGTAGCTCACCTGGATCGCCTGTACATCTACTGGCCAGTGGCTCGATCATGCAGCAGGCGATTGCAGCGGCCGAAAGGCTGGAGAGTTTGGGTTACGCCGCCCACATATGGAGCATTACGAGTTTTGTGGAGCTCGCGCGCGAAGCCGAAAGCTGCGAGCGACATAATCGATTACACCCCTTCGGGGAGCAGCGCACGCCCTACGTTTGCCAGCTATTCGAGCACGAGACGGGTCCCATTGTCGCGGTAACGGATTACATGAAGGCACTGCCCAATGGTATTGCCCGCTGGATGCCTGAACACTATACCGTGCTGGGAACCGATGGCTTTGGGCTAAGTGAATCTCGACCTGTGCTGCGCGAGTATTTTGAGATCTGCGATAGGCACATAACGTATGCGGCGCTGGTGTCTTTGCATCGCCTTGGGAATCTGTCGGATGAAAAACTTCAGGAATATGTTCAGGAGTTAGACATCGATTCTGACAAGCCCGATCCTGCTAACAGATAATAATGAGAAAAGGCCGAGGCTGCTCATAGTCGTCGCCTATGGTCTCTAACATACAGTCAAACACGACTGGGCGAACCGTGTGATCGCGTGATCGACGGCTGCAAGTGGGTGCATTCAGAGCACCACCCCGGTCCCGCACCCCGAAAAAAAAGAGCGAGCGGCAAAGCGAACCGCGTCCTCGGTAGTGAGTTCCTCACGTGCCAACAAGTCCCAAGCTGCATACAAGGTCATGTCAAAAAACGTTGTCAGCCATACCAAAGGCAAGGTGGGATCGATTTCGCCGTTTTGCTGGGCTTGCTGAAGTAGCCACGCCATATCTTGTGTCGATTGATCCATTTTCTGGCTGACGAGGGGATCGCGTTCGGCTTGTGACCACAGGATGTTTAAGAAGCGATAGCGATCGGCAACGGGCAACAACAGCTCGAATGTAGCCTCAATTGCCTGCCGACCCTGCATGCCGTAAACCGGTTCCAAAACCTTGTCGATCTCTTCCAGGCACTGTAAGGCCACAGCCTGTACCAGGGCCTGTTTGGAGTCGTAGTGCCGATAGAGCGTTGTACGCCCGACCCCGGATTCCTGTGCAATTTCAGACATGCCTGCGTCCGGGTTGAGCAGAAACGTTTTAATCGCCGCCTCGATAATGGCCTTCTCAGATTGGACAAGACGTTGATCGCGTTTTGAGGGCATAGCGGAATCCAAAACTTTTTACGGAACACTATTGTACCATAAATATTCTTTATGATATGGTACACATATGTTCCATAACGCAAGAGGACTCCCCATGAGCCTGTTAGAGCAAATACAAAACGTCACGCAACAATCCCTCGGTGAAGCCGAAGCGTTGCCGTTTGGCAGCTACCATTCGCCAGAGGTGTATGAGGCTGAGCAAGACAAGCTGTTTAGCCAGGATTGGGTCTTTGTCTGCCCCGAAGCAGATGTGCCAGAACCGGGTAATTACCATAGCTTGACGATTGCGGGTGAGCCTGTGCTGGTGTTTCGGGGTAAAGACGGCAAGCTACGCGCCTTGTCCAATGTCTGCCGCCATCGAGGCACCTTACTGTTGGAGGGCAGTGGCACCACCAAGAAACTGATCTGTCCCTTCCATGCCTGGACCTACTCCGATACCGGAGAACTGAAGGGTGTGCCTTATCCGGGCGATGTGAACATCGACAAGCCATCCCATTGCTTGCCCGAGTTCAAGCTGGATTGCTTCTTTGGTCTGATTTTTGTCAGCCTCAATAAAGATGCGCCGCCGCTCAAAGAACGTTTTGCGGGGCTGGAAAAGTATTTCTCTCGCTACCAGCTCGACGCTTACCGTCACAGCTCGGGACTTGATGTTGCTCAATGGCAGGCGAACTGGAAATTAGTGGTAGAGAACTTCGTGGAGGGCTATCACTTCTTTGCGGTGCACAACAAAACGGTTGAGTCCGCAGCCTCAACCAAAGACTGCTACTACGTTGAAGGCCAGGCCGATTGGTCAATTACCGGTGGCAAGCAGTTGGATTACGCAAACTCCATCATGGGTTGGCTCACTGGCATGCGCGAAAAAACGCATTTTTTGTCGATCTGTATGCCACCCGGCTTTATCTGTAATCTCTACGAGGGTTACATGACCTGGGCGCGTGTGTTGCCCACGGGGCCGACCACGTGCGAAATCACCAGTGGGTTAGTTTCGCGCTTTCCCTACAAAACCGGTCGCATCGCAAAGTACTACTACAACAAGATTTTTGCGGAAGATCGGGAGGTTTGTGAGCGCGTGCAGCAAGGCGTTTCCAGTCCGAGCTTTAAGGGTGGCCGTCTGGTGGAGTTGGAGCGGGCTGTTGTTGACTTTCATCACTATCTTGGCAAGTTTTTGTTTGGTGTGGATCACAGTAGTCGCTTTCAAACTGAGCACGCGCAGTTGTTTTGTGACAAGAATGGCGTAAATAAACGGCCGCGGCCCAACACCCAGGCTATCGCACATTCATAAAGACTTTTGCGATGAGAACAAGTGCGCCGAAGGAGATGCTAGTGGCCTTGACCGGCTAGCGACGTGGCGGTTTATTTGTTCCGCGCCGCCAGTACGGGATGGAATGTTTATTGGGTTGGAGGCAGTTTGTGAATGGATAAGTGTTCGTCAATGCTAGATAGCTTGCGCATTTCACAAATGCATAACGAAAGACCTGCTGGCGCGTTGGCAGCGCCCGCCACTCTTTCTAGAAATAGGCGGGAGCCTCGCTGCGCTAATGCGCAAGGGTATTTGAGAAGACGTTCATGACCACCACGCCGGCTACAATAAGCGTGATGCCCACGATGGCCGCAACATCAAGTTTCTGGCCGAATACAAAATAACCCACCAGTGATAAAAGGGCGATGCCGACTCCCGACCAGATGGCATACACCACGCCAATCGGCATACTTTTTAGGACGATAGATAAAAAATAGAAAGCAGTGCCATAGCCAACTACCACGATTATGCTGGGTAGCAGTTTGGAAAACTGTTGGGTCTCTTTTAATGCGCTCGTCGCGATCACTTCCGCGACGATGGCGACCGTGAGATATAGATACCACATGCTTCGTTTTCTCCTGTGATGACTCGATAGCCAGACTGATCGGTTTTAAGGTCAGGTCGGGTAAGCGCCGAACTGACTGTTGATGCAAATAGCGTGACTTTCCCGGCGGGCGAAGTCCTATCCATGACTGTCTTAGATCAGCCTACTCACCATCAGCAGTAAGTCTGCGGGAACGGGACGGCTGCGCGTTTGCTGCCGCGCTATTGCGTCAACGAGAATAAGCGACTTCTAAACCGATATTAATAGCCATGGGCAGGCATGGAACGCGCCTATTTTATCCAAGAGTTATCAATCCCGATATCAAACCCGCTGCTAAAGAGCGACACCGTGTGTCGTGACTGATCTTGAAGCTTTACCTGCGTGAATCGGACTAGATCGAGATGATTAAGAGAGCGAGGAGCTTCAGTACCCCCGAAAAGGATAATGACAGCGTCATATGGCTTGTTAAGCCTCTTGGCCGCACGGCGGAAGATTAGATTGAGGGCTAGTCTATGCGCAGTTAGCGATTCCCCTGGTTTAAATTTACACTTTAATAAATATAAGAATCCTAAATTTGTTGACAATCAAATTTAAAGATCATAGAGTCGCTGTTCGAACTCATAAGAAAAACGAGAAAAATAAACGATCGAATCATGTGCCTGGCTTCGCCCTCCACCACCAGAGTGATTGCTGGATTCACGCCAGCTTTCGGCACTGTTATCGGCCTTGCTGCGATTCAATCTAGCGCACTTTGTCGCTGTGTTTCAGTGCCAGCAACTCTTCAGTACCGCTGATAGGGCGGACATCCGAATTGAAACCCGAAACCAGTAAGGGCTCCGCGGCGACCGCGAACTCGCGCTACTGAGCTGAGCGTATAGGAATCATCATGTCCGAGCATGAAAATTGGGATACCAGCTATGAATTCCGGGCTATCACCTTGCTTGCTGTTGGTTTCGGCCTGGTTGGCCTCGATCGATTCATCATTAATCCCCTGTTTCCGGTCATCGCGGAAGATTTGGGCCTGGGTTATCAAGATCTTGGTTTGATCTCCGGCGTGCTCGCGTTCACATGGGGCTTTGCTGCCCTTTTTGCCGGTAAGATTACAGACCGGGTGGGGGCAAAAAAAGTACTCATCATTAGTGTAATCCTATTCTCAATCCTGGTCGCCACCAGCGGTCTTGCCACTGGCTTGATTAGCCTACTGGTGATTCGTGCGCTAATGGGATTTGCTGAAGGCGGCTTCGTGCCAGCGAGTATTGTTGCCACCGTTCAGGCGGCAAAGCCGACTAGAGTAGGCATGGCAGTAGGCATCCAGCAGATGGCTGCACCGTTTGTCGGTCTGGGCCTAGGCCCATTGGTCGCTGTTGGTCTGCTGCTACTGCTCCCGAGTTGGGAATGGGTCTTCGCCACCGTGGCCCTGCCGGGCTTCCTGGTTGCCTACCTCATGTATCGCGTGCTCCAAGATCGACCCGTCGACGCGACCGTGTCTGCAGCCCCAACACAGGGCGGCTATCTTGATGCGTTGAAAATTCGGAACGTTTTGGTGGCGGCTATCGGTATTATTTTCTTCCTGTCATCTCTACATCCACTGGGCGCGTTTATGCCGAATTATCTGGTGGATCATAAAGGTATCGCCCTGGAACAAATGGGTATCATCATGTCCGGCCTCGGTATCGGCGGCGTACTCGGTATGATCATTATTCCGGCTATTTCAGATCGTATCGGCATGAAGATTACGATTGCCTGCGCTATGTTACTCACCCTGCTGGCCGCACTGGCTATCGTAGCCCTGGACCCTGGCACGCTGTTGATGATCGCGTGTCTGTTTTCCATCAGCGCCGGTGCGTCCGGTGCGGTGGCCATCACGATTGGGCCTTTCGTAAGCGCATCGGTACCGCCCGCCATCGCTGCGACCGCCACCGGCGTGGTCGTTGGTATCGGTGAGATGATAGGTGGTGCCATCGCGCCAGCACTGACGGGTGGTCTGGCAGAAAACATGGGTATTCATGTCATCCCTTACGTGTCTCTGATATCTGCCACGATGGGGGTACTGGTTGTCTTGATTGGAATGAAGGAACCGGCGAGGCTGGAACACGCTCGATCCCCTTGAAGCTTTTGCCAGAAGGCGATGGCGGAGCAATGAATAAACGTACGGGCTACCTAATACGCAAACACAAGCGTCTACGAATGCGTTGTGAGGGGCGCAACGAAGACAAGGTGATGCGCCTCAGTGAGAGACAAGCACGCCGAATCGATTGTTATGAAAGGGGGGGTGTATATTCCATATCTGCGATACTTCTGCGCCGCCTACTCGGCGTTGGTCAGTTTCAGCCCAGCGCTAAAAGCTACATGCTCTTCACCCATTTCAAGGCGCGCCAACTCACCGCCTCTATCAACATACTCTTCTCAATAGGCAGTTGATGTTTCGTCGCGCGAGTTTAAATTCCCTTGAGGGAAGGCGAAAGCGGGCAATATTGACCAGGCGACTAAGACGACGAAGTACACGGTCTCTGGCAGCCGATCGTATTGATTCATCGCCAGTATGCCGCCGATGAGTAGCACGTGCGCGAGCAGACCCCATATCAGGCTCGCGATAGCCAGGCGTATCGTTGCGGCACCCGCAAGTAAAAGCTTGCCATAGACCGCGAGGCCCAGCGGTAAGAAAATCACAACCGCTGAGAGTAGACCGGGGTTATACCTAACGGCAATGGCACCCGCGACGATATGGCTGATGGCGTTGACAACGACGATGGCTGCCATGCACAGCGTTGCAAAGATATGCGCCGAACCACGCCAAATTGCCAATGCCCCCACCAGCCAGACTAGCGATGTATTAATTACGAAAACTGACCGGTCTGACATGAATTCGATAGTGCTTACGTACCCTATTTGTGTGGATAAAAATTCGTTTAAATAGGGCTTAAATGCGTAAGTCCGCCCGTAGAGATCGACCCAATGCTCCTCAAATTGGTGAACAAGATAGGCCACCAGAAGCAGGAGTGAGAGCATGCGAGGGTTGGATAGTAGTTCTCTGTCCGACCCGAAGCTGAATGCAATCAGCAAAAGAAAGGGCGCTATAAACGTCCCTACCTTCATCCAATGCACTGTCAAAAATGCGTGCTGACCAAGCGGTACCCAAAGCATCGCAAAGGCGATGATCAGCACGGCTGTGGCTGCCCGATCACTTGTGATCAATTTGGCTCCTACCAATCTGCGCCACGCACTCGAAGAACGCGAGTGACGGGCTGGGTACCATGGAAATAACGACTAGGTTGCAATCACTTCCTGTGATTTTTTGAGCGTGCTTACTCATTGGCTGATACGGTAGCCTAATATCCGCCAGGATAAAGGAGCGGTTGCACCTGGAGTCTTCAGTATAGCGATTTTCCCAGCAACGATCGCACTGGCGCGAATCCATATTGCGGCAAAAATGCGCTAGCATGCGCGGACCTCAATACACACAGAAAATGTTCCTCGCACTTAGCGAAGTTTTTACTGAGGCCTCGTTTAGCGAGTCCGAAACCAGCCAATCGCGTTACATCTCTACGCTACTGTTAATGTGCTTTAAGGTGGCTGCGACATGGAGGCAGTCCGCTAAACACCAGCCCATTCTCATCTCGCCGGTGGTGCAGTTATGCTCGCCTTGTGAGAGTGGTTTGCTAGTGGGTAGTACGATGGTGACCGCGATAAGCGCTCGGTGTCATGCCGTTCCACCGCACAAACGCGCGGCGGAAATTCGACCCCTCCGTATAATCCAAGAGGTTGGCAATCTCAGCGATGGGGAGTGATGTATCGGCTAGGTACCGTTGGGCAAGCACATTCCTGACTTCGTCAGATATCGAACGAAAGCTGGTTGTCTCATCGGTCAGCCGACGACGCAACGTCCGTTCGGTAAGGTGCAGTCGATTCGCTACTTTTGAGATATCTAGAAAATCCCCCGCTGATTCGATGAGAAGGCGACGCACGGTCGCCGAGGTATTTTCTGCCTCACCAAGCCCCCGGAGTAACTCTTCGCATTGCTGCATAAAAACGACATGAGTTGTCGGATTTGCCGTTCTTACGGGCTGATTAGCCCAGTGCAGAGGCACAAAGACCTGAGAAAAGCTATGACCGAACTCTACCGGTACTGGCCATCGCTCTTCATAGGCTGTCGCGTGAGCAGGTCTGGGATGACCGAATTGCAACTTGAGCCCGGTCGTCGGCGCTGTGACAAGCAATTGAGCAGCACTCTGCAAACTCGAAAAAAGCAGTTCAGCCAATAACTGTTGCTGATACGCAGTTCCCAGTGTCTGTCGTAGGCGCAGCACCAGCCCCGCGTCCTGCTCTATAATGTCCCACCGTGTTCCGGGTTCCATCATAGGCTGGTACCGAATGTAGAGGCCTAAGGCGGCCCTTATGTTTGCGCTGCTAAGCAGAGCGAAACCAAAAGTGCCAAGTCGGGTAATGTCAATCTGCTGTCCGATGCGAATAGCCAGACTAGGATCGCCCAGCAGTTCTACGGCGGTCTCTAGTCGATGTAGGCCGGTGAGCGCTAGTTGTTGATCGCGGGACACGCATGATAGAACAGGGTGACTTGATCTAGATGCTTCCTCCAACTTGGCAATGTCGATACCGAGTGACGCCATAATCGAGGAGATCATTCTGAAGGTCCTCAATTGAGGGTCCTGACTCGTCACGTTTGGTGGCCCTGTCAGCTGCATCATCCGGTATTTGAACTGGTCGCCATCGCTGCAGGGATAGCGGGCTGATTCGGATGATTACGGTGTAAAGAAATGATGGTCATGTTGTCCGAATATGATTCCTATAATGTCCGGATATGATTCCCATTAATCGTAGCGTATCACTAACATCAATCCTACGCTGAACCTTTTTATTGGTGCGAAGAGGGTGGGTGCGGTCATTGCTCAATGTCCCAGATTGTAGGATTGCACAATCCATCAGCGTGAGCTTTGACATAGCTAAAATATAACAAATGGAAGAGTTGAGTTGAATCGCAAGTCTGACGGGCGACTAAGTGATGCTGCACTTGGAGTTGGCTTGGTGCTGTTATTCAGTAACTGCATAGCGCTCGCTCAGGACGTCGCTCTTGAAGTAGTGCTAGTCACTGCCCAGAAGCGAACAGAGAGCTTGCAGGACGTGCCTGTGGCGGTCAATGCATTTAGCGCTGACACGATTCAGGAAGCGGAAATTCACAACGCCACAGATCTCGCATTGGTTACCCCTAGTCTCTCGGTCACGCGAAATTCCACCGCATTTAATACGCGTTTTGCAATCCGCGGTATCGGCACCGCACAGAATGACCCTGCTTTGGAACCGTCGGTCGGTCTGTTCTTTGATGGTGTGTTCCTGGGGCGGTCTGGATTGGGTATGTCCGACCTCAGCGATGTCGAACGGATCGAGGTGTTACAGGGTCCTCAGGGAACACTCTACGGCAAAAATTCTAATGCGGGCGCAATCAGCGTCATTACCAAGCGTCCGAATCTGGAGGGCTATGAGGGTTACGTGGAGGCAACGATGGGCAATTACGATCTGTTGCGTACCACACTGGCTGTGTCTGGTCCGATGACCGAAACACTGGGCTTTCGCCTTGCGGGCAACTTGCATCAACGCGATGGATTTATGAAAAACAGTGGCGGTAATGACTTAAACGACGTGGATGATTGGAACGTACAGGGCAAACTGCTGTGGGAACCAAGCGATCGTCTCGGCTTGTTGCTGAGCGGTATCCACGTTGAACGCAGCAACTCTTGTTGTGCACCTGATTCGACACAGGTCCAAGCAGTGCAAGATGAGTTAGCTGCGCAGGGATTCGAAAGGGACAAGAATGACCCTTACGATTACCGAATTGCGACCAGCCGTGACACCGAGTTTGAGCTCGACTCCGACGTTCTGTCGCTGCAAATTGACTACGAAGCAGATTGGGGCACGCTTACGTCAATTACCGCGTGGAGTGACTATGCCTACTCTGAGTTTTCGGATCCTGATCGATCGCAACTGAGGCTCGTAGATATCATCAATGAGCAATCATCAGGAGACAGCTTGTCTCAGGAATTGCGCCTGGACGCCTCGCCAAGTGAATCCTTCGATTATCTACTGGGTTTGTTCTATTACGAACAGGAAACCCAGCGAGGCGAATCAGACAGCGCAATTCCCTTGCCTGCCGATCGAGTAGTTTTAGGGGAGGACTTCCTCACTATAGCGCCACAGGTCGACTCCAGCCTACCATGGTTGGCAATTGCGAGGCCGGGCGACTATTTATTCGGCAAGAATGTCTGGAACAACGAAACCTTCGCTGTGTTCGGTCAGCTCACTTGGCACCTCGGTGATCAATGGGGTGTGACGGGCGGACTGCGCTGGACTGACGAGGAGCGAAAAGCTGATCTTCTCGCAGGGAACGTCTCGAGCGCACCGCTTGCTCCCGATGTTACCTTCTGGAGCTTCGTCAGCACACCGGTGGATGCCTCTCTCCATCGCACAAGTAAAAACGTTGATTGGTTACTAAAGGTTGCGTTCCACGCTCGCGACGACATCATGGTGTACGTCAGTGCCGCCACGGGGACCAAATCAGGTAATTTCAACGGTGTGAATGGTTTGGCGGATGAGCGTGAATTCGACGACGAAAATACGCTCAGCTACGAGTTGGGCTTGAAATCAACATTGCTGGATTCGCGCCTGCGCCTAAATGCCGCTGCTTTTTACACGGAAATAGACGACTATCAGAGCCAGCAGCAGCTAGCAACAGGTATTGGTACCCGCGTCGGCAACGAGGCTGAGGTCGAAGTATCAGGCGTGGATTTACAGCTGGATGCAGTGCCTCTTGAAAACCTGACACTCACTGCGGGCTTGTTGTATATGCACAAGTACGAAATCATGCCCGCCGATAGCGAGCCGTTTGATCTACCCTTTACTGCTGACTACACGGGCAACTTGGCGGCCACTCTGGTGTTTCCAGTAGTCGGTGGCATGCTGTACCTGCGCGCAGACTATATGCACATGGGCAATCATGCGACTAGCGCACAAGACGCCGAGTTACTTGGGCGCGAGGACTTCGATGACAGGACGCTCGTTAATGCAAAGTTGGGTTGGCGCAACAACCACTGGAATGTCTCGATTTGGGGCAAAAACCTGACGCAGGACAAATACGCCAGGCTGACAACAAATCCAACCATATATTCTGGCCAGGAGTCTTACTTCCTCGCCGAACCTTTTACCTACGGCGCTAACATTCGCTATACATTTTAGTTGCGCCTATACGCACTGGGTGATTAGTGTTCGATAGGAGGCCTTGCTAAATCTAGCCTTCTTAGATCGAATAGCGTGCGCAGCCCTTGCCGGTACTATGCAGGCCCGTTGCCTTGGTCTTAGATCTAACCCTTCAGCTTAACCAACGCTGGGGTGCGGATCGCTCAAGAGAGTCCATAGAGCGTTTGCGTTGCAGCCAAGAGTGTGTCTATGGGTGTGGCATAGCCTTCTTCAACCCACCGTTTTGCGATGTGCAAGACCCCCCCGACGAGCGCGAGACGGACGATGTTGCGCACCTCTTCCTCGTCGTGCGGAATCGGTGTTTGTTCTGCGAATTCAGTTGCAATCATATCGACTGAAAGGTTGAAGTGTCGCGATACTTTCGGGCTCACCGAGTCCACATCGATCAAAAACACCTTAGCGAGATCAGGCTTGTCTCTCAATTCAGTTAGAAAGGTTTGTTGAAAAGCCTTAGTCTGCGCTTTCCTGTCGTTAGGAAAACACTGCGCCGCGGAGACCGCTTTCGAGATAAACTCTTGTAAGACCTTTTCATAACAAGCTGTAAATAGGTCTTCACCATTTTCAAATGACTCGTAGTAGTAACGACTTGTCAGACCTGCTCGCGCGCATATCTGTCGTACCGTTGCTCTGTGGTAACCAACCTCAGCGTAAACAGAAACAGCCGCTTCAAGAATGAGATCACGACGCTCAGCTTGTCGCACCTCTTTGCTCTTGCCGCCGTAGCGACGATCTGATTGGCCTGTGTCTCTTTTCATTTTACCTGGAAAGCGCGGCAATAACGGGTTTCATGCTAGAACTGCTTACTATCTCAATTTCCTATTTCAGATATCTCTATTCTAACCATTAGGCAACAAGAAAGATCTCTTGCTTTCAATGTGGTTTTGTTCCAGAACTCTTGCAGCGATCCCGGTCGTGGCAGGGTCTGAAGAGGAACATGAGCATACATTCATACCCGCTCAGGTATGTCTTTCCGACGGCCTGTGTGCCCCGCATCGCAGAATCGAGTCCTTTACGTCTAACCGAGATCGATTTTGCCGGGTTAATCTGTTTTATCTACAGTCATACGGGTAAACCAACACGAGGAAGGGTGTATGACTCAATGGCTAAGGAAACCCAGGCTATAGTCAGCTTGAAGAACCGTTAAACTGTCGCCATCAATGCTGACGCAGACATTAACAAAACTCAATCCAATAGAGCACGAACGCGATACTTTCCTTGAATCACCGCCATCTTCTAATCTCTCGTTCCATCTGCAAAGGGTCAAATAGGAGTGACTATTCCGTGCTTATGTACCAAATCGGGGAGGACCACGCGCGCTCTTGAATCGTTTTCGGCAAGTCTGATCGGGGTTCCGCGCCAACCTTTAGTGCATCCCATGTCGACCATCGGCACGTTGGGTTTTCCAAAACCCGGACGTAATAGAAAGCGTCTTGGGAAGCATCGAAGTCAGGATCTTGCCAGAGTCCAAGTAGCTCTGCCGCTCCTCGATCGGCACTGATAGCGCAATCCGTGAGATCGACTTTGGCGCCATTGTCTGCGCAACGGTATGTTGCAGGATCTGGGTGCAAGCCATCCGAGCAGGACACGTCGTACACGGTTTCGTGGTGCACACCATCGCGAACATGACCCTTGATTATCTGTGTGCGCTGCAAGGGTGCTCCGTAGGTGTCCCTAATCGCCCACACCAAGAAGTCGGGGGACTGGGTCGTATCCGTTTCGCCTACCAGCTCTCCTCCCATTGGTACAGCGGAGGCGTAGGCCTCTGCGAGCATATCGTCAGAATGAAGCGCCTTTAAGTCCAAATCATATCCCGCAAAAAACCGAACCTTGATGCGAGGTCCTGTCGTCGCGAATGTTTCTTTGCGTCGAAATGCATCGTAAATCGACTCACGGGTGTTGTCCTCTGCCCAAACGCCGGATAAACCGGAAGCACCCCACTGCTCATAGCCGCGAGCAGCGACGTAAGTCTGCCCGTCGACGACTTTTGTGAGATCCGGTGTGAATTGAACTGCCAAACTCTTTCGAACTCCAGTCATCGGCACAGAACCGCGATCCTCTGGATTGGAATCCAATACGCCCACCTTTGCATGGTAGCTTCTTTCGTAAAGAGAAGGCGCGGCTACGTGCGTATCCGAAGATCCAACAACTCCAAACTTAAACGGATTAGCCACACCCGATTCTTCCAGGCCAAGCCCTCTGAGGTAGGCGTCGCGCACATAGCTGCCGCGGGGCTCACTTCGTAGCACTGTCGCGATACGGTAGCGGTTGATTTCAAAATCTGCCCACTCGTCATTAGCCGATAACAGCGGGTTTGTATCCGACGTTCCCTTGACTTGTGTAATTTCAACTAACGGCTCATTCCTCAATCTCTGTTCGGCATAACCATCGTCGAGTGGCTTCCCGGTCCAATCCTTAAGTTTAAACATCTGGCCGTTTGAGCCGTTAGAGTTGTGTGGGATGGCAAGGCTCTCCACACCTCGCTCTCGTAAGCTGTCCATCCAATCCCATAAGTCTTCAGGGTTTTGCGAATGGAATCGTGAAAAGGGTTCCTTGGGTAGCTTTTCTGCTGACCTAAAGATCACATTTCGATGTAGATTTCCAAAGTCGCTACTGGATGTTGTGTATTCATAGCCAACAAAGGTGGTGAAAACACCCGGCTCATAGCTGCTGTTCGCTGCTTGGATCGTCTCCAACCATGCTCTTTGGGTGATTTCTGCAAGTTCGCCCTGATCCACCGATCCGTCCATTATTCCTCTCAGGATGCCTGGAATAAATCGCGCAAAAGCTAGGTATCGTCTCGATTGGTCGGTCCAGTGATTGTTGCCATCGCGGTTCAAATTGTGAACGTAGGCCGCAACGTCGTGCCTTGAGAACTGGGTCGATGTATCGGCTGCTTCCTGGACAACGCCCAGGAACATCGCGTGATCCGTGATGGCGTAGAAGTCCAATGGCCGTGCCAGCTGCATCTTAAACCCCGAAGGGTGGTCGATGGGTTCGCCGCGTGCAAAGCGATACGCGTCGGACGGTGAGGCAGTGGTGCCGAAGGCGTATGCATCGAACGACAAGGATGTGTGAACGTGTAGATCGCCAAAATAGGCATTGCGCCTGGGGTTGGGTTCACTGGGTTCGTAGTTGGCTGCCAGGACTGGTGTAGGGGTGGTTAGCAGCCCGTCGTTGACCTCCAGTATTTTTTCGGGGACGTCAAACGGGTTAATCGCGGTTTCTTGCACTTCCCTCAGTTGCTGAAATTGAAGAAGCGCCGTCAAATACGGTTGCACAAAATAGTATCCTATTGATAGGACTATCACGGCGCCCATGAGTAGCAGTGTGCGTCTACCCATGGATTTGCGTTTTCCCAACATGCTCACAATCGGTTTTCAGCCCTCTGTCATCGGCTTCCTTTCAATTTGCTCGCACGAAGTCCGAAAGAAAATACTGGCTAAGGTCTGGGCACCGCGAGGCGAATGCAGCGAGTTAGTTTAAGAGCTATAGCATTCATAAGTTCCTCCGATGTGGTGCTGCGCGCACAGCGCTGAAGCGGTCATCATCATTTTCCAAGACGATACCGGTAACGCGCTCTTGTGGCATTTGTGCCTGGATAAGCACAAGGCCAGCGCGCTAATGGTCGGTTTAACCGCTGCCCTGGAAGACAGGCGGTTCCATCTAAACACATACACAGTAGATCCTTGTGGGAATCTATTTCTATGCAGCTGAAGCGTTGATATGATAACAAGCGTTGTCAGTTTACTGTGGTGCGATATCAAGTCAAGTATCAACACGGCATCGACGCGACCGACCTTGCGAAATACCACGTTCTTGGCTGTTGTCTAGGCAGGCTCGGGAGTGTTTGACGAACCGAAAATTCAACGGGCCAACTCAAGAGGGATTAAAACTTCTACAGCACCGTGGCGGTGGTTGCTGTCAGCAAATATGCCACTGCTATTTGCCTTGGAACTGAACTGATTTATCGACTAGAGGAACTTGAGTTCAGTGATATAGAGGATAGGGGAGATGGTACGAGCTCGTTTCTGTTAAGGAGATTGTGAGATGGAATATCTGAGAACGCCAGAGGAAAGATTTGAGGACTTGCCAGACTTCAACTTTGCACCGAACTACACTACAACCCTCACAGGTTATGAGGGTCTACGAGTTCACTATATTGATGAAGGAGACGTCAGTGCGAAAAAGACTTTTCTTTGCTTACATGGCCAACCAACATGGAGTTATCTGTACCGGAAGATGATTCCGGTGTTTTTGGCCGCTGGACACCGAGTGGTCGTCCCTGATCTTTTGGGTTTCGGTAAATCGGATAAACCTTGCAAAGAAGAAGCCTATACATTTGATTTTCATCGCGACATGCTGTTTGCGCTGGTAAAAGCACTAGATCTCAAGAACCTCGTGCTCGTTTGCCAGGATTGGGGTGGCATCATTGGATTAACTCTACCACCCTCGATGCCGGATCGTTTTTCACAACTCATCGTAATGAATACCG
Source organism: Pseudomonadota bacterium (assembly GCA_039178015.1). Taxonomy (GTDB): domain Bacteria; phylum Pseudomonadota; class Gammaproteobacteria; order Pseudomonadales; family Halieaceae; genus JARRPM01. The sequence goes on along the minus strand of JBCDFM010000058.1, from coordinate 2,883 downwards.
CCTTTCCAGTGGGAGAGAGCCTCGGGCAGGGCTTCGATGCTTGGAAGGCTTACAATCGAGAACAGCCAGATCTCAAAGTAGGCGAATTGATGCAGCGCGCGACACCAGGACTATCTGATGAGGAAGCTCTTGCATACGATGCACCGTTTCCTGATGCTCGCTACAAAGCGGGAGTGCGCAGGTTTCCCGAGTTAGTCATGATCGAACCCGGTATGGCGGGGATAGAAATCGTTCGAGAAGCGCGCGACTGGTGGTCCACGCAGTGGCGCGGCCGGAGTTTTATGGCTATCGGGATGGCTGATCCCGTTTTGGGCCCACCCATAATGGCCTCAGTACACAACTCTATAAGAGGGTGCCCTGCGCCACTACAATTGCATGAGGCGGGGCATTTTGTCCAGGAACATGGGGAGAATGTCGCAACTGCAGCGCTAGCGTATCTTGATAAGGAATAGCAGCTCGCCGCTACTGCATTTTTGCGACAGCCTGTGCGCTGGATGCGTATTGCCACTGTGGCAGATTGGAGCTAGCCTAAATACGTTCTGGACAATTGGCGGTCTAATGCCCACTCCGATTTTTGGCATGTTGTTTACGTGGACATGGATTCAACAGACTCTGAGGTCCAAGCTGGCCGTTCGCTCTAGCTGTCTTCTACTCTCTGGCGCTAGCAGTATCTGCATGATATTGCTGCTCTCATCTGATGCGTCCTCCGCAGAAAGCGCGTCCCTTAAAGCAGCTATGAGCTGGAATGGGCATGGCAAGATGCTGCAGATAAGCGCGAGTGAAATGCAGTTCCTGGGAGTGATCCAAGGCATTCTCTATATTGAAAGCTCTGAGGGCGAATTGGACGAGGCTTTCGTGGAATGTACTGTCATCCAGATACTGCAGCTAGAATCGCAAGAGGGCAATGCAGAGGGCAATTGCCTGCTCGTTCAAGATACGGACAACACGGTTTTTGCAGAGCACCGCTGTCGGGGCGTAGCTGGCTCTTGTGAAGGTATTTTCACCATCACAGGTGGCACAGGACGCTTCAAGGGGGCGGCCGGTCAGAGCCCGCTGGTTGTGCGGTCACCGTTACACGCCATCATTCAACCTGGCACGGATGTGGAGGACATGGTCATCCACAACGGCGTACTGCTGCTGCCAGATCTCCAAGTAACGCGACCGGGCGGGAGCTGACATGAAAGGCGTGGTAACCACAACATCCATCATTGCCCTGATACTGCTACTGTCCGCTACTCAAAGCCAGGCCTCAATGATGCGATGTGGCAATCACGTCATTCAGGATGGAGGCCGGCACGGTCCTACAATGTATGAAGTACTCAAGAAATGTGGCGAGCCAACGTACCGCCACGGTTCGATTTGGATATACGAGTTCACGAGCAGAAATTGGGAACTAAAGTTTGGTAGCAACGGCATACTCAAGACGGCGACACTGCTGCGATAGTCTTTGATGTCATGAACTAGGGGATGCGCCCGCTCTGACCATCGCTCACGGTGATGATCACTTCTAAAAGTTGACCCGGCATGTGTGCGTACACGCCCTTTAAGAACCACAGCATGGTCGCTCTGGCGCTGCAGATGGGTTCGAACCTATGGCAAAGTCATTCGGGAGGATGTATGCGAAAAGTAGGACTGCCCCATTGCCTTATTCTTAGCGCGTTTTTCGCAGTAGCGATCTGGTCTCCGCTCGTTATTGCGCAAGGGCCACCCCCGCCGCCTCCGCCCTCCACTGGCCCGCATCCTGGATCGGCGCCGAGCAACCCTGGCGCATTAACCCCGCCGGTTCCAGCGGCATCCTTGCGGTCTCTGCCAACGGGGTATGCTCGAACATCGATAAAGGGCAAGGCTGTCTATTTTGCAAACGGCAGCATCTACCAACGCGTTGGGAACAGTTATGAACCCGTGACCTTACCGCCTGGCACGCGCATAGATATGCTTCCACCGGGATCGCATCGGGACCGGTCATTCAGTGATGTTGTCTACGAAAACAATGGTATACGCTTCAAACGAAACAAAAGTGGACATTTCGAGGTACTGAGCACTCACTAAACGGAAGACGTGCTGATCTGCCGCATCTGTTTCTGAAAGTCGCGTAAGGCAGGCATGATTGATGGCGCACACGCGGGGAGCATGGCAAAGATGATGCGCTGACCAAAGCGCTAGCCTCTGCTGCGGCATCGACCGTCCTTAGTTTATGCAGGTATAACGCTGTGCGCCTGTCATCCCAGTGTTTCATGTTTGATATCTCCTACTCCATGACGGCTGTGCTGCCTGCGACCTATCACTTTAGGTACTCATGCGGGACATATTGCTGCAAAAACGCACACACCTGCGCATATGGATTACAGCGCGGTGTGCACGAAATTCGCTACTGTTATGCAAACAGGAAGATGCGCGACGCAACCAGGAGGTAAAGACAGCGGTGGCGACCCCTAAGTTCGCAGGATTACTAATCCCAAACTTTGTGGGTGATTACGTAAAGTCCGTTTGTGTAATCGCACTGTTTATCTACGGAATCGCATTGGCGACTACAACAGTGGCTCAGACAACAAAGACTGTCCACGTGGGTGTGCTGTTGGATGAACCTTCGCCCTGGTTCGATGAAACGCTGAATGCCCTGGAAACCGAACTCAATGCACTGGCCGGAGACGAATTCAGTTTCGTTACCGATGGCTTTGTGTTTCGCGCAGAGGGTACCAGAAGTAGTGCACGCGAGCAGTTAGAAGATCTTCTAAAAAATGACAAGGTGGATATCATTGTCGCGCTCGGACCCGTGGGCAGCGATATTGCAAGCTCAGTGTCGCACTCAAAGCCCGTGATCGCTGCTGCCGTTATCAGTGCTGAACTTCAGGGATTTCCTGTTACGGAGCTCGGTAATAGCGG
>JBCDFM010000057.1:0-18793 GCA_039178015.1 Pseudomonadota bacterium | reverse complement strand
CTTATTAGACAGTAATCCTGACCAGCTTTGTCATCATCACCTGCCAGTCCCAAAAATCACCAACGGCGTTTGCCCGCTAGATTCATCCTGATTTTACTGTTGCTATCGCTACTGCTGTTCGCCTACCCGGTATGGCGCGTGGGCACCTGGATTGAGCTGCCTCTCTGGCTGAATATCCTGTTCACGGCGTCCGCTTTTTTATCGCAGTTCATCGCCCGCGTACTAATGCGCAATCGACAGGGAAAGTGGGTTTATGCCTGTCGCGGTGGAGCAGATTTCTTCCTGGGTCTAATACCGGTTCTTCTACTTGGTGTGTTGCTCGGTGAACTTGGGATTGGCTTGCTGGGCTGGCCTGCCAGGCCCGTCGGTCTCGGTGTATTGCTCATTACTGGCGCGGTAGGCGTCTGGGGTCTGGCAAAGGCCTGGACACCCGATGTCGTGGAAGTGCAGTTGAGATCAGATAAGCTGAGTCGCCCTCTGCGTTTTGTACAAATTTCCGACGTGCATATCGGTTCACGTACGTCGCGGTTTCTCAATCACATCATGGACCTGGTAAATGCTCAGCAGGCAGACTTTTTATGTATCACCGGCGATTTTATCGACCAACCGGACATCGGCGTGGACAAGCTCAGTCCGTTAAAAGAATTTCAGGGCCCTATCTACTACTGTATCGGTAATCACGAACGCTATGAGGATCTCGACAAGATCATAGTGCGTTTGCGCTCGCTGGGCATTGAGGTGCTGCGCAACCGTGCCGTCGAGGCGGGGGAATTACAGATCATCGGCATTGATGATCATCAATCGTCAAAGCAGGTCGGTCGTGTACTGCCCACGATCGACGTCCGTCAGGATCTTTACTCCATTTTACTGTACCACCGACCTCAAGGCCTCACTGACGCTGCTGAGCACGGTATTGATCTAAAGCTATCTGGACACACGCACGCAGGCCAGATCGTGCCTTTCCATTTAGCCGTGAACAAGGTGTTCGAATATCGTAAAGGCCTGTATCGGCACGATAATACCTATCTTTACGTCAACGAGGGTACCGGTACCTGGGGGCCAACCATGCGTCTTGGCACACGCAGTGAAATCACACTATTTGAAATTTCACCCGTACAGAATGAGATAGAACGAAGGACGGCTAAGGCGACCACACCAGCCACCGCCATTTAGCTCACCGTTTGGGTCCAGCCGAAACGATCTTCCACCGTACCGTACTGAATACCGGTCAGTTCATCATACAGACGCTGAGACACAGGGCCCGTCTGGTTGTCGTTAATGCAGTAGTCCTTGCCCTTATAGTGCAGATTCCCTACAGGTGAAATCACAGCTGCAGTGCCACAGCCAAAGACTTCAGTTACTTTGCCCGTACCAATACCTTCAAGCATTTCGTGAATATCCAACTGCTGTTCGCTGACCTCGTAACCCAATGCAGGAGCGAGCGTTAGCAGAGAGTCACGCGTAATGCCCGGCAGAATGCTGCCACTCAAGACAGGGGTCACGATTTTCTCACCTTCCAAGACGAAGCAGATGTTCATGGCACCCACCTCTTCGACATAGCGACCTTCGATCGCATCTAACCACAACACCTGAGTGTAGCCATCTTTCGCTACCTCTTCGCTAACCTGCAGACTGGCTGCATAATTGCCACCGGTTTTAGCATCACCGACACCGCCGACTACGGCGCGCCTGCAGTAGTCTGACACATACACCGATACCGGGTTAAATCCTACCTGAAAATAAGGCCCCACCGGCCCTGTGATAATAAAGTGCTTATACTCAGCGCTGGCGCCGAGACCCATCTTTGGCGTACTGGCTATCATGGCAGGGCGTATGTAGAGCGATGCACCGGATTGTGTGGGCACCCAGCGTTCATCCAGCGCAATCAGTGTTTTCAAGGCCTGCAGGTGAAACGCCACATCCACTTCTGGCATCACCATCCGCTTGGCCGACTTATTAAAGCGATGAAAGTTAGCTTCCGGGCGAAACAGATTAATCTCGCCATCTGCGCGGCGATATGCCTTTAAGCCCTCAAAAATCTCCTGACCGTAGTGCAGCACCGCCGCGGCCGGATGCAGTGGCAGCGGCTCTAAAGCCTGCACCGCTGCGTTTCCCCAACCCGTATCGGGATGGAAATCCTGAACAAACATATGGTCCGAAAACTGAGTGCCAAAGGCCAGTTCCGTCGGCAATTCTTTACACTCGTGCGAAGGGAGCGCTTCGATCTTTATCTCATGTGTCATCTTGGGTTATCCGGCCTTTGCAAACAGACAAGTCGCTCAGTACAACTCGCCCAACCCCTAATAATGAACGCAACCGCGCAGAAATAAAATAGAGAGCGTATTATTCACAACTCCATCAACCACGTTTCAGTAACTGAAAAAAACTGAAGAGGTCAAGTCCGTGGCATGCCGGCATCGCCGAAGACTTGCTCTTGCAAGTCAGCGGTCCCATGGCGACCGATAAAACTCCTCAGGATTGCCCCCGTTCGCACGATGTCCCTTCGTCAAGGGCTCTTCTGAACAATTTTTCCAAGGGATGCTGGTGATCGAATTCCCTGTAGCGGCTTTCGTAAGTAACCGTTAGGCGAGGGTGTCGCGCCCAGCCCAATAGACTTGAAGCTCATTCGGTTATGCCACACTCGTGACAAAGACACGCGCTATCGCTACACTGTGATTACTTGCTCAGAACAAGTTTTAGTCGATCGGCGGTCCACATTCAGGGGCACGGTATGGCAAAAGCACGTCCATCTCGAGCGGTACAATATGTTGGCATAGGCTGCCCCAGGAGCAACCGTTACATTAGGCGCAACTGGGCCCCAGCGCTAGCACTGATCAGCAGCGGCCTATTCGCGACGACATTCAGCCAGTCTCAGCCTCAAGGCACATCCGGGGAAGCGCTCTATACAGAGCATTGCGCCACCTGTCATTCACTCAACCTGCGCGGATCAGCACACGGCAGCACGCTACGCGGCAACACCTTTCTTAACAAGTGGCAAGACCAGGACGCCTCCGCACTGCTCGCCTACAACCAGACGAATATGCCCCCAGGCGGCGCGGGCAAACTTAAGCAGAGGGAACACGCCGCCATCACACGCTACGTTATTGCGTTTAATGAAACGCCCTCACTGGGCGCAAAGCCGCTGTTCGCCAGTGCACCGACTCTCTCTGCAGACGACTCTGCAAAAGAAAACGATACAAACGAGCCAAATTGGGAGACCTGGGGTGGCGCAGACACTATCGAAGCTGCCGCGCGCGCACGAGGTAGCTTCGTCAACAGAAGCCTGGATGCGTATTCACCAGTTTCTCAGCGAGAACTTAACGACCCAGCACCAGAGGACTGGTTGAACTGGCGAAGAACTCTGGACGGACAGGCCTTCAGCCCATTAAAGCAAATCAATCGAGACACCGTGAGAAACCTCAAGCTTGCCTGGGTCATGACCATGCAGGAAGGTAGCAACCAGGTCACACCGCTGGTTCACGATGGCATCATGTTCCTAACCCACCCTGGCAATCTGATTCAGGCGTTGGATGCCGCCTCCGGCGAGTTGATTTGGGAATACCAGTACGAATTCCCAGAGACCTCGCGGACCTTGGGAGGCCCTACCCGCAATATCGCCATCTTCGGTAACAAGCTGTATCTGGCGACCTATGATGCGGCGATTGTCGCCATCGACGCCCGCTCAGGCGAAGAGGTGTGGCGCAGCGAAAAGGCCAACTTTGAGCAGGGCTACACGCATACCGCGGGGCCCATAATCGGTGAGGGCATTGTCTTGAGCGGTATTAACGGCTGTGAATGGTATAAGGAGGACGGCTGCTTTATCACCGGTCACGACGCGGATACCGGCGAGGAATTGTGGCGTACGTCAACGATTGCTCTGCCAGGCGCTTATGGCGGTGATACCTGGGCCGGACTGCCGCTGGAAATGCGCGCCGGGGGAGACACTTGGATAGCAGGCTCCTATGACCCACAGCGCAAACTGTTTTACATCGGTACATCTCAGGCCAAACCCTGGGTGGCGGCCAGCCGCGGTATGACACCGCGAGATGCGGCGCTGTATACGAACTCAACACTGGCCCTAAACCCCCGCACCGGTGAGATGGTCTGGTACTTCCAGCATATACCGGGTGAGACCATCGATATGGAGGTGGGCCTGGAGCGCGTATTGCTCGACCTCGATAGCACGCCGATTATCGTCACCATCGGTAAAGATGGACTACTGTGGAAACTCAATCGCGATACGGGCAAGTATCTTGACGTGGTCGAGACTCTACCGCAGACAATCTACACCAACATTGACAAGGCTAGCGGCAGAGTCACGTACCGTGACGATATTCTCAATGCCAAAGTGGGTGACAGCGTGACCGCCTGCCCCGGTATCTACGGGGGTCATAATTGGCAGGCCACCGCCTACGACGCCTCTTCCGCTACCCTGTTCATACCCCTGCACCAACTTTGCACTGACATGGTGGGTCGAGCCGTAGAACAAGTGCCGGGCTCGGGAGGCTACGGCGGTGATTCACGTACCTACGAGATGCCAGGGGTTGACGGCATGCTGGGTCGACTCGCCGCCTGGGACGTTCACACCATGACAGAACGTTGGGCCCACGAGCAGCGAGCATTATTCATGACGGGAGCGCTGGCAACCGCAGGGGGGCTGGTCTTTATCGGCGACGTGGACCGGTACTTTAATGCCTTTGACAGCGATACCGGCAAGCTGCTCTGGCGTACTCGGCTGGGTGCACCCACCCATGGCTACCCCATTAGCTACAGCGCTGACGGAAAACAGTATGTAGCTGTACCCACAGGGATTGGTGTATTTCGGGCCATGACTGCGGTGGTCAGCCCTGAGCTTTATCAGCCTTCAGGTGGTGAAGCACTGTATGTTTTTGAACTCCCTTAAGCTCTGGCTAATGAGCTACAAATGAGAGCCACATTGCGCCGGCGCTGAGTCTCCTCAACGATACAGACGCGGCCTGTCTAGTCGTCTTTCTGTTCCTCTGGCAGGCCATAGGCAAGCAGCACGTTGCCCGGCATATGGAAATAAATCCCATAGCCTGAATTCAGATAAAGCATGCCGTCATCGAAAATCGGGCCAGCAGCACCACCCATGCTGCCACCAAAGCCGCGTGCACCGTTTAAGGTGTCGTACTCAATCGCAGTATCGATATCCCAAATGACCTCTCCATCGGCGCCATTGTAGGCCCGCAGACGACCGTCCATTGAGCCGGCCACCACTGCGCCCTCTATAGCCATCGCCGCGGCGGAGAGCCCCGGCTGACAGTACTCTCTATCACCACACACATCGGTAGCACCGGGTGTGAACCATAAGGTCTCTCCGGTTTTGATGTCCAGTGCAAACATCCCCGGCTTCGCTTCGCCGGCCCAGCGCGCGCCGCCGTCGAAGTCAGACATGGGCACGTACAAAGTGTCACCATCTACCGCCATTCCAAAATGTACACCACCCTGAATGCCGCCCCTACCCAGTTTGCGCCGCCACAGTACCTTGCCGTTGTCTTCTGGATCCAGGCCAAAAACCGCACCTGATTTTTGACCCGCCAGCAGGATATCCTTGCCGTTGGACATAGTTGCGATGATCACCGCGGCACCAAAATCGTAGTCCGGACCATCTTCTTCAGGGCAGTTAATACGATCTTCAGTTTCACAGCTCATGTTCCAGGCATCGCCGGGGGTAGCCTGCTGATGCCAGACCATGCTGCCGTCTTTCAGACTGAGGGCAATTATCGCATCGCTGGTCTCATTGGACGGAGAAGAGTAATTGGTGCCTGTGCCGAAATACATGAGTCCCCGCTTAGGATCAATCGCCGGTGTATTCCACACCGGCGCACCCGACGGGGCCAACTGATCCGTGCCCACGGCGTTCTTGCCGACCACTGTCGGTTCTTCGTCAATCGCATAGCCAATCCACTGTTGCTCACCAGTATCGGCATCGTAAACCGCAACGCCTCCTCTGAAGGTACAACAGGCATAAGTGGGATCTGCGGCGGCCGTAACCTCTAGCGCCGACATCGGCACGAACAGTTGACCCTCGTATAGCACCGGCGCTGCGGTTAAGGTCAGGCTGGGATGATCATCCGGCCGGTCACGCCACAAGACCTCGCCGTTGGTTGCATTGAGTGCATAGACGTTGCCAACCAGGTCGCCAAAGTAAATCCGGGGTTCGCTTTCTTCACCTGCTTTCCAGGGGGACAGTACGATCCCGGTGCGCACTTCAGCTACGGTGGAAAACTGCCAGCGAATGCAGCCCGTCTTTTGCTCAATCGCATAAACGGTGCCGTTCTGGCTCCCCACATACAGCGCGCCGCCGCCAATGGCAGGCTGCGAACGAGCGCGCATAGCATCGGGGAATGCGAAGGCCCAACGCAGTTCGAGTGCCGGCAGATCTTCAGCGTCAAGTCCGGCAATCTCTTTAGGAATATAGCGCTGATTGTCGCGAGTCACCCCCCAGCCGTCGACCTTGGGTGGTTTGTTGAAATCAAAGGTCGCAAGCTCATCGCTGCACATTGGCGCCGGTAAAACCTCACCCGCTGTGTTCAATTGTTGGCCGGTCAGGTGCTCCGCGATCGCCGTGCGCTGATCTTCATTCAGCATCATTGCTTGTTCTTGCATAATGCCGTTGTTCATCGCGCGCAGTACCGAGCTGGCAGACATGATCTGCAGGAGGCTGAGCGGTGGTGCTTTGGCTACCTTGCCTTCATGACAGACCGCACAATACTGATCGTATAGTGCTTCGCCGTTAGGCGCGCTTGCCGCTTCCTCCGCCGTTGCGGTGCGCGCCAGTAGGGCAAGTAGCGCTATACCAAACAATAGTCGAATCAGTAAATGTAGTCTCATACCGCGTCCACCCGATAGCCTGCGCGCGGAAAGTGCACCACCACTTCGCCCGCCCGATCATCCTGTCTGCGCACCGCGATATCACTGTGGGTTAGCCGCTCAAGGGTTCCAGCCACCGGCACGGCGCCGTAATCCTGTGGCGTGACCGTCACCTTGCCGTGCAGCTCAAGCTCAGGCCAGGCATCATCGACGCGTTCTGGTGATACGACCGATACGCTGTTATTCGCGATGTCTAGCGCCTCTGCTGCTGGGAGGGCGCGCTCAGTACCGTGTCCAATTTGCGCCATGCGCGCCTCCCACTTGCCTAAAGCATCAAGGCCGTAGACCAGCTCTTCGGTATTGGCGATGTTGCCCCGCGCCATCCACAGCGGAAAATACGCCAGGATATCTATCCAGCTGGCTTGCTCACCAAGCACATAGGACCTGCCGTCATTCAGCATCGTATCGACAAGCTGTAGCTGTGCTCGAAACTGCGAGTACAGATGCGGTATCTGTTCGCTGAGCGTAGAAAAGTCCAGAAAGTTGAAAAATGCACTACGGTCTTTAAGAATATCCTCCGGCAGCGCCTCGTTGGTTCCCATCGATAGGCCAGCGCCCGGTTGAAAAAACGTCGCATCGCTCCACTGACTGAGCGCGAGTGCCAGGCCTTCACTGTGATCCGGAAACAGCGTGGGCAGCGGGAAACGTCGCTCTAGCTCCAGAGCAATACACTGTGTATCGCAGTAGATGTCTGAACCGATTTGCATGACCGGCGTTTTGCGATATCCGCCGGTAAGTGCTGTCAGCATAGGCTTGGGCATCACCATCGGAATCTCCACAGACCGCCACTCCAAGCCTTTGAATCCCAGCACCAGCCGGATTTTCTCGGCGAAGGGCGAAGCAGGGAAATGGTGCAAAATCAGTTCTGCCACTGGTACTCCTCTACCGAGATGGCCCTGGCCTTCAAAATTGAAAAAAAAGGGCCGATGTCGGTCGGCCCCAATCCACTACCATGATGTCAAACTGCGAGCTTAGTCGCCAAAGTTAACACCAACCTCCATGCCGAAGGCGCGAGGCTCGCCGTAGTAGGCAAACGTCCAGAGGTCTGCCACCGGCAGTTCGCCTACCTTATAGGTTTCATCTGTCAGGTTTTTGCCATAGACCCTGACGAAGTAACGGCTGTCCTCTGACGTGAAGGTAACACTCGCATTGAACAGAGTGCGGCTATCTGTTTTGCCGTCGAAGGCGGGATCAACCACCGAATACACAAAGATGGCGTCGTCTTCATAGTTGGCGTTGACCAGCCAGCTCATATTGCCGCCAAACAGATCGTGCTGATACACCGCATCGATATTCCACAGCCACTCTGGCGCACGGTTCACAGGACGATCCGACAAATCAATATCATCCATGCCGTCGCCGTTGGTGTCCGCTATAAACTCTTTATACTCGCTATCCAGGTAGCTGGCATTGCCACGCAACGTGAAGTTGTCTGTGAGCGCCCAGGCAAACTGCGCCTCTAATCCCCAAACTTCCATTTCCGCCGCGTTAAAGAAGCGTGTTTCCTGGAATTCGGCACCAAATTCATTAGTGAACGTGGTAACCAGATCGCGTTGAGCATCGCTATACTCTACATAGAAGGCCGCCAGATCCAGACGAAGATTATTATCCAGTGCTTCCGTTTTCAGGCCCAGCTCAAATGAATCGGCGATTTCTGGATCGGTTGGCGCAGCCAACTCAGGGGTAATCGCATTACCCGAGGTGCCGGTCTGGTCGTTATAACCACCACTCTTGAAGCCTCGCGAGTACGTGAAGTAGGTAAACGTGTCATCCGTCGCCTGATAGCTGATCGTGGCGCGATAGGTCGGCTCTTCCCAGCTTTCATTGTCTTCCACAACACCCGTGTTATAGCGATTAAAATCCGCCGCACCCAGGGGGTCGCTGAAGTCTTCCCAGGTTAGGTTAGGATCGAAGCCACCTTCCAATGCCTGGTAGAAAACCTGATTCCTGCCCTTCCAGTCTTTCTCTTCTTCGGTCCAGCGAAAGCCGGCTCCCAGTGACCAGCGATCGGTAAAGTCGTAGGTGACATCACCGAATACCGCCCAGTTCTCCGCTTCCTGCTCGTTACACAGTACCTGCGGGTTGTTGTCAAAGAACGTCGGATCGCCAAAGTTATCGAAGCCCAACCCAAACAGGTCCAAGAAGCCCAGCACCTGGTTTACGCAGAAGGTCGTGTCGTCTGTTTGGTAAAATGCGCCGGCGACAAAGTTGAAAGCGCCATCAAACTGAGAGGCGATGCGCACTTCCTGCTGAAACGTTTCGCGCTCGTCCTGTCTATTGGCGTCAAACAATGAGCCGCCAGGGCCCACCTCTCCCACATAGGTGCTGGGCAGTTCGCTGTCCTGCTCGCGGTAGCCCGTTACGGAGCTCAGCGTGTAATCGCCAACAGTCCAATCTATATTGAGATAATAGCCATCGACGTCTATTACGTGGCCGTCCGACATATTCAGCAACAGGTCATCACGATCGGTGACTGCGGCATTTTTGATTGGGTCACCACTATCCTGTGTCAGGCCCAGCGCATTGAACGTGAGCGGCGCGCCTATAGGGGTGGTGTTGACACTGGGTGGTGAGTCGCCCTTATCTCGAATGATCTCGTATTGTGCCAGCGCAGAAAAGTTGTCGGTAGGTTCCCATAGCGCCTTCAGTCGACCTGAGAACACATCGTCTCCACCAATATCGTCACCGTTACCTTGCCCGGTCGCGCCGGCATAGGGTGCGTTAGGTGAAAACGGCGTGACGGGACCATAGCTGGCACCGTTCTCGTAGTAGCCGTCAGACTTAATGTAGATGCCCGCTGCTCGGAATGCGAGTGTATCCGTCGCACCCCAGTTCAGCGCTGCGCGCCCCTCATAGCGTCCGTACTCCTCGACTTTACCCTGTAGTTCGACAGAGTTTTCATCCATACGCGGCTTCTTGGTCTTGATGTTAATTACGCCGCCGGTGGTGTTCTTGCCAAACAGTGTGCCCTGAGGGCCACGCAGTACTTCGATCTGTTCGATATCGAATATCTCTGTATTCTGAGTTTGTACGGAGGGCAGCACAAAATCATCGATCGTTACGCCCACCTGCGCATCCTGGTAGACAATAATCGACGTGGTACCCACGCCGCGAATCGCAAACGCGGCGGAGCGGAAGCCGGGCTGCTTGCCCGCAATGAAGTTAGGCACTTGCGCAGCGATATCACCCAGATCCCTGGGCACCAGCTCGTCAATGAGCTCGCTGTTGAGTGCAGAAATCGCTATCGGCGTGGTTTGGATGTCCGTGGTGGTACGCCGGGTGGCGGTCACCATCACTTCCTCTAAAGCAGCCATTGCCGGCTGCGTAGCTAAGCCGGTGATGCTCGCGGCAGCCACTGCACAGGCTGCTGCCATCGGTTTAACTAGCCAACGGTTACGGGTTTTGGGCGAATACGGTACAACCTTGGACTTCATCATGGTAGATGCTCCTGACACATTATTATTGTGATGACGCAACCTAAACGCTGCTTGCATCACCTTCGTTTAAATCCAGCGTCACGGTCTGGTAATAATTGCGGCAGTACCACCCGTGCTTTACAGAGCCCGATTCCCCGGCTCATGCCAATATTGAATATTATTCAAGATTGGCGATCTTACTTGTTTTTGTCAAGCAATTATTGTGATCGATATTGCGCAAAGTTGCGGACGCATATCCTCTTTCACCATGCCGGACAGCTGGAGCCCCCTTGAGGCGCTTCAATCATCCGCGAGTCGGCGCTCCAATTCCACGTGAAAATGTCGCAGCCGAGATTCTTGCTCCCCCCATAATTGCCCTTTGAATCCTCTTGAACGCATGCCCTGCTGCACCACAGGCAGCAGCGCAGAGTCCTGACTAAGCACCAGACCGAGCCCTGCATCCTCGTCGATGCCGAAGTGTTCCGTATTGGGGCGTCGCTTGCCCGAGACATCGATACCCTCCGGCAGGCCCATCCAGGCCGGAGGGCAATAATCTGAATCATCCGCAGGGAAAATCAAAGTCATGGTATCGTAGTAAAAACGCTCTGGATCGGTAGGGTGAGGCATAAAGCGCATCAAAAATACGGCCTCCGGATGACAGCCAATTTGCACATTAGGAAAGACACCCGTCGCCCAGCTATCGGATAGCTGCCCATCTTCGAATCGGGAATAATCCAGGCCAAGCCGTTCGGCACGCTCGCGCTTACCGAGCTGAATCGCTCGTCTCACTTCGGCGGCTGTGCCCTCGAAACCGGTTGGATCGATGCCGGCATCCTGCAGCATCATTTTTAATCCTTCATTGACCGTGGTCTGGTCGTGAATTCGCGGGCTGGGTTGACCCAAGGGCACAATCATTCGGCTGGCGCCATGGGGATAGAGATCGTACTGCACGTTCAGGTCGCCCATCACGCCGCGAGTCTCAGGATGCACCGCGTGCAGATGGTAGCTTTCATAGAAGGCTTCTACGCCCACCTTCCAGTTAGCACCCCATTCGCTGCGCACATGGCGCACCACTTTCATTTTGTCGATGTTATAGGCTTCTAGATAACCCGCTGGCAGACCCAGCATCTCTGCCAAAGGACGCGGTGACTCATCCATGTTAATAAAAATAATGCCAGCAAACACTTCGCAGGCAACGGCAACCAAACCTGGCCGATGCGCGATCACATCCGGGTGAAAGGTCTCCTCGTCCGTGATACGACGCAGTTCACCCGTATTGTTAAAACTCCAGCTGTGAAATGGGCAGACGAATACTTTTTTATTGCCCCGTTCCTCTCTCACTAACCGATTACCACGGTGACTGCAGACGTTGTAGTAGGCTTTAACGCCGTCTTCCGTGCGCGATACAATGATAGATTCATCGCCAATTTCGAACAGAAAGTAATCGCCCACCTTGGCGAGGTCAGACTCCACCCCGGCGATCAGCCAGCTGCGCGTCCACATCTTGTTCCACTCGCGGGCCATATAGTCCCGACTGAAGTAGCCTTCTTTGCTATAGCACTGCGTTCCGTTATCGACAGGCGGCTGCTTTGCCTCTAGGGAATCTGCGGGCGCGTCAGGATTGATGATCGCCACAGGTATCATATTGCTCGCGTTCATAGATTGTATCCTCCCTTACGCTTTCGCCGGCCGAAACACGGGCATATCGATTTCATCAGACCACGCTTCAAACGCAACGACGACTTGATCGCCAATAGATACGGCATCGGGTTCCACCTCGATCAGGCTGCTCATCATCCTGGGACCCTCTTCCAGATCGATCAGCGCGACCAGATAGGGCGTCTCATAGGCTGCCGAGACGGGATGGCGGACAACGGTAAAGCTGGCGATCCGCCCGCGACCGCTGGCCTCACGCCAGACGGGATTGTCGCCGCCACAGTTGCTGCAAATAATGCGCGGATAGAACTGGTAGTCACCACAGTGTTCACAATATTGGAGCATCAGCTTGCCCGCTTTCGCACCCTCCCAGTAGGGACGCGTTAGCACGGTGGGATGTGGCAGAATACGCATCACGCCGCGCTCTCTCTGCTCAGTATCAACGTCGCATGAGACGACATGATGCCCCCCTGGGCATGCACCAAACCGTGACAAGCATCCTCTATCTGACGATCGCCGGCGTTATGCCGAAGCTGCCACACGCTTTCTGTAAGCGCAAACATGGAGCCCGGGTTGCCCGGATGACAGTGCGATAACAAGCCTCCATGGGTGTTAACAGGCAAACTGCCGCCCGGCATAGTAGCGCCGGAATCGACGAAGGCACCACCCTGGCCCTTATCGCAAAAGCCTAAATCTTCTAATTCGATTAGCACGGTAGGGGTGAAACAGTCGTAGAGCTGTGCAAAGTCGATGTCAGCGGGTCCAAGCCCTGCCATGGCGTAGGCGCGTTCGCCCGCTTCTTTCGCCGCAGAAGCGGTGAGGTTATGAGCTTGACTGATGTGTTCATGAGAGTGGCCCTCACCCGCGCCGAGAATGTACACCGGCGTATGCGCCAGATCCCGCGCACGCTCCGCTGAGGTCAGTACGATCGCCGAGCCGCCATCAGAGACCAGAGAGCAATCAAGCAGATGCAAGGGATCAGCTATTAAGCGCGAGTTCAGCACATCCTTTACCGTGATGAGCTCACGCTTCTGGGCTGCCGGATTGCGCGCTGCGTGAGCCCGCCCGGACACCGCTATCTGCGCGTACTGCTCCGCGGTCGTCCCATACTGCGCCATATGCGCCTGTGCGATGAGCGCGTAATAGGCCGGGACGGTCGGTCCATAAGGCTGTTCAAATTGTGGATGGCCGGTAGAAGACTGCACCAATAGCGCCTGTTCTCGACTCAAGCCCGTCCGCAGGCTATCCGCCATGCTCACAACAACCGTCTCGGCCATGCCGGTAACAATGGCAGACATGGCGTGATGAATGATGGAAAATGTGGTGCCACCGCCCGCTCCTGCCGCCATACAGTAGCGCGGAAATATCTGCATGTACTCGGCGGTCGCTTCTGCGTGGTACAACATGGGTTGCGCCATGGCGTTGCAGGTGATCAGCCCGTCGACGTCTGATTTATCCAGGCCTGCATCATCAATCGCGCCCAGCGCGGCTTCGACACATAGCTCCATGGGTGTGCGGTTGTCGATCGCACCCACCGACGTATCGAAGGCGCCTACAATCGCCACTGCGCCAGCCATGTCACGCGCCGTAGCCACTTACAACACCCCGACTGTACGGCCCAACTTTCCGCATTGCTTATGCATTGAGCTTGGCCACCGCGCGCCCAGGTGTAATTACCTCGCCCGCTTCGTTTTTGATAAACACATCGATATCCACCTCGCCATCGGCTTCACGACAAGCAACAACCTCACCGCCAGAGTAGAGGGTGTCGCCCGTGTAGGACGCGATGCGATTGGAGTATTCGATAGACATCAGGCGACCGTCCTCACCCAGCCACTCCTCGACGCACTGATTTAGCCAGTCTCCCAATAAGGGGCCTGCCACCACCAGACCGGGATAACCCTCAACCTCCTTCGCGTAGGCTTCATCAAAATGAATGCGATGCCCGTTCCACAACGCCGCGTTGTAAAGCATGGATTGTACGTTATCCGGCTTAAACTCCCGCTCAGGCAAGGTATCACCCGCCTTGATTGCTGCAAATTGCAGTGTCTGTCTCGACTCACTCATCGCAGTATCCTTGTGGTTTTTTCTCGAATCACCAGCTCGCCGTCATCGTTGCGTATGTCCATCACTACTTCATAAAAAATTAACGGGCCCGATCGACCCTGCTTCAGATAAATATCCGTCAAGGTGCGTTCGGCGGTCAGCCAATCACCGGGAAAAATATCTTTGTGATACTCGATGACCAGCCCGCCAGCCATGGCTTTCTCCAGCGGGAATTTGGGCAGCAACTTATCGATGGAGACGCCATCAGGCGTGAGCTCGCTCAGCTCCACCACATCCCAAAACAACGGCACGTGGAACATCGGCGGTGCCTGATCGCCGTCCAGGTATTTGCGCTGACGATTACCCGTGGCCACTGCATATTTTCGGATGTCGCGTCGTGTGACTAGCTCACGTTTCGGCGGCGCTTTGCGACCAATGGTAGACAGCAGCTCTTTGCTGAGCAGTTCGGTCATACATTCGTCTCCTTGGACGCCCAGTACGGATCCCGCAGAGACCGCTTCAATATCTTGCCGGTAGGTGCCTTTGGCAGACTGTCGACAAAATCGACGGACTTGGGCTTTTGGTAAGACGCCAGGTGCGCGGCTGCCGCTTCAATAATCTCTGCTTCGGTGGCGTCAGCGCCAGGCTTCAGTACCACCACCGCTTTTACCGCTTCACCCCACTGCTCGTCCGGAACGCCGAACACAGCCGACTCCAACACTGCAGGGTGTTGATGAATAGCGGCCTCAACCTGGGTGCTGTAGATATTCTCTCCACCCGAAATAATCATGTCCTTGGCGCGGTCGACGATGAATACATAGCCCTCTTCATCCCAGACGGCGACATCACCTGTCCACATCCAACCGTTACGCAAAGTTTGCTCAGTTAGATCGGGGCGCCGCCAGTAGCCGACCATATTGGCGTCAGACTTGATAAGAATTTCGCCCGGGGTCTTGCCATCCTGGGGCACGGTATTGCCCTCGGGGTCGACGAGCTTGACCGATGTGACGAACCCTTCGCGGCCACAGGAACCCAGTCTGTTGGCGTGCTCGCCCTTCATTGCCCGAATATGATCTTCCTGCGACAAGAAAGTCATGGTCATGCCTTCGGTTTGTCCATAACCCTGAATGAGGGTACAAGGGAATGCTTCTAGCGCTGCCGCTACCACATTATGCGGCATCGGCCCGCCGCCATACTGAATATTGCGCAAACTACCGAGGTCATAGGTACCGAAGTCCTCATCTGCCATCATCCAATTAAGCATGGTAGTGATGCCGAGAAACGCGGACACCCGCTCGCGCTGGATGACCTGAAGAGCCAACTTCGCTTCAAAATTAATCAGTACCACGGGACAGCCGTGAGCCTGATAGTTCATTGCCAAGGCAACGGGGATATGAAACATCTGCCCCGTCAGCATATAGACATCACTGGGCACAATGCGCTCAGCAACGGTTTGATTCAGCATGCCAGCATATAACGAGCGGTGTGTATGCAGCGCACCTTTGGATTCACCCGTGGTGCCACCGGTGTAGAGGATTAAGACTGGGTCGTCATCGCCCACACTCTCTGCCACCAGCGGCTCGTGTACAGCGCTTTGCGACAGCAAGGCCTCATAGCTGCCGTCGCTCTGCGTACCAAAATGGAGCCAGTGGGATATCGCCAGTTCTGCTTGGATGGATTTTGCCAGGGCCTGGTATTCACTGGAGCAGATCACCGCACTGGGATCACCGTCGCGCACGATACGCGTCATCTCTTCCTCGCCGAGACGCCAGTTGATAGGCTGCGCGATTAATCCGCACAATGCGCAGGCATAATACACCTCCATATATTCAATACAGTTCTTGGAAATAACCGCAACACGATCGCCTTTTTCCAGCTCAAGCGTCTCCATCATCGCGTTGCCCAACCGGCAGACACGCTCATGCAGTTCGGCGAAGTTAATGCGTCGATCGTTGGGTATATCGATCAGCGCATCACGCTCAGGCGTCAGGCGTGCATACTTTCCCGGAATGTTGCCAATATTAACCATAAGACTCAGGCCCTTTTCATAGTAACGCTGGCGTCCCTAGTAGGAGGAGTCCATTTCCACGTGGCGCTTGACGATCTTCCACTTGCCACCTTCTTCTACTAGTTCGTCACGGTAGATGCCCGTCGCCAGCATATTCGCAGTGCCATTTTCCGTCGCCACAAGGGTGAGATTAGAGATCGCTATGGGTTTGTCCCCCTCGCGCTCAAAAAAGACATTGGAGACCACATGACGTCTGACATCGGTTTGATCGGCCATAGAGGACCGCATCAAGCCCATGATGGCCTCGCGACCGACAAAGGGGCCAATCAGGTCGCCTTTGGCAATGCACAAACTCATTTCAGCCTGCTCTGTAAAACCACTCTCCAGCAGTTCCAAATCACGCTGGTCATAAGCGTAGGCTGCGCGAGACAGCATTTCGTGTATCGCGAGTTTCTGTTCAATGGATAGATTCATGCTTGCGTCTCCATTCCGAGCACATCCAGCGTGCCGCGCCAGGCCAAGGAGCCACCGTCGATGGTCCAAACAGCGCCGTTAACAAACTGTGATGCCGGGCTAGCGAGAAAGCACACCAACTCGGCGACATCCACTGGCTGCCCCATGCGGGGGATCAGATGCGTCTTTGTCATAGTGTTGAGCATGGTCTTCGGGTCGGGGGCGGCCTCGAGAAACTTGTCCACAATCTGCGTATGTATCGCACCGGGACAGTAGCAATTGACGCGGATGCCGTCGGGTGCGAGATCGACTGCCAACATTTTAGTGAGCTGCATAATCGCGCCTTTGCTGGCACCGTATGCCTGGCACTGAGGATATCCGGACAGCGAACTGGTCGAGCCGGCGTTAATGATCGATGCCTGCTCGCTCTCACGAAGATGCGGCAACGCGTACTTAGCACACAACCAGGCTCCAGTGACATTGACGTTCATGACGCGTTCGAAGGTATCGCGGCTCATTGATTCCAGCGATAGGTCGGAACTGAGCATACTGTCGTGTACACCAGCATTGTTGTGCAAGACATCAATGCCGCCAAAGGTATCGGCAGCAGTTGCCATCATGCTTTTCACCTGAGCTTCATCGGTCACATCGCAATGACAGTAGGCAGCCTCGCCTCCGTCCGCACTGATCTCCTCTACAAGCGCTAGACCTTGCTCATCATTCATGTCGGAGACCAGCACTCGGGCACCGCGCGCGGCAGCCAGTTTAGCGGTACCCGCGCCTATCCCGACGGCCGAGCCTGTAATGACAAAACGTAAACCCGCGATACTCACGATAAACTCCTTTTATGTTCTTATGGGGTGATGGTAGATAATATTTGAATATTATTCAAGAAATTGCAGAGCTGTGATATGGTTCAATAAAAAAGCGAGCCGTGATTTGCTGAAATCCGGTCACAGAACCTACGATGAAGACAAGTGCTCATAAAAAATCAACGAATGCGCCTGTGAACGACTCGGCTGCGCCAGCCGATGAAGCTGTCAGCAAGCCTGTCACTAAGAAAGTGCCGCGAGGCAAAGCCAGGCGCAGGTTAATCTATCAATCACTTCACGATTGCATACTCGAAAAAGGCTATGTAAAGACGACCCTTGCCGATATTGCTGAGGGGGCTGGCATGTCCGCTAGCCACCTGCTGTATTACTTCAAGGGCAAAGAGGCCATTCTTGAATCGTACTTCGAGCGTGTCTCTGAACGCTTTCTTGAGCGCATTGACGGCTTTCGGGACCAGTCGACGGAAGACCAAATACAATCACTGGCAGACTTCTGGTTTAAAGGTGAAGCGAGTACACGTCAGGAAATCGGCTTTATGCTGGAGTGCTTCGGCGCAGCGGTAAACGACAAGGAACTGCAAAAGACCAAAGCGCAGTTTGATATTCGCTGCAAACAGTATCTCAGCGACCTCGTTAGTCACGGCCCCAGTCTGGCCCTGGGCAGCGCAGATGACACGGCAGAAGTCGCTTACGCTGTGATGATAGGGCTGCGCTCGGCTGTTTACTTCGACGAAGGCGTCAAGTTGAAAGACGCCCACAGGCTTTTCATCAACAGCATACGTGCCATGTGCGGCATGCGCTGAGGTCTTGCTTCAACGCAATCTCGGCAAAACATGCTCGGCGATATAGTCCAACCGCCTGTTACCTGATTCCAGGCTTTCACCCGGGAATTGCGCCCAGAAATGAATGTCCTGTATCGCTGGGTAATCCGTCGTCAGCTTCTGCAGTTCCTTCACTGCGGTATCTGCATCCCATAGCGTGTACAGCCCGTTTTCGATCGCCGTACTAGCATCTTCATACAGCGGCGTTTGATCGGGCGGCCCGAACGCTCCCCATTTGATGTACTCGTTCGATTGATACAGCACATGCTCACCAATACGCGCGGCCTCCGCCTCGGGGTCTTCCGCAATAATGGCCCAGCAACCCAATACAACGCGCCCATCGTCAGGCTTTTTACCGACTTTTTCGAGGGACTCACAGTACATGTCCAAACCTAAACCGCCGGTGCAGAGAAAACCATCGGCGACTCTCGCGGCCCGCTCAATCGCTGGTGGGGCCATGCCGCCCAAGAGTACCGCGGGCGCCTTCTCGGGCACGGGCGTGACGCGAACGTGTCCCACTTCAAAACGTTTACCCGTGAAGTTGATTGCCTCCCCTGCCCAACTGCGTCGGAGAATCTCAATACCCTCTTCGATCAAGCTCGGCCGGTGCGACAGTTTGCGGCCAAACTGCTCAAACTCCATCTGCCGATAGCCGATACCTACACCCAG
>JBCDFM010000056.1:0-19090 GCA_039178015.1 Pseudomonadota bacterium | reverse complement strand
GACAGCGGCAGCTTTAGAGCCGCCGTGCGTGATTTAGATGAGTTCAAAACTTACCGTAGCGCGCGTCTGTTCAATGTTTCCCAGGAGTTTCCGGCCCAATGGCACGCCTTTACCCAAACTGAGGCCGACACGTTAGAACTGCCCATCCCACCCCACACGTTCCCGTCTAACCTTGAGTTGACACCCTTCGGCGACGAGGCGATATCGGCCATTTATGGGATTACGCTCCAAGGCGAAGTCAAGATGCATCTTAAAGACAAGTTCAGCTCGAGTGTTGAGTCTTCCGAGACCCAGCCCGGTGCTTACTCAATTAAGCTCACTGACGAGGGAGTGAAAGATAAATCGCAGCTTGCGGTCATGATGGTCATCCTCAAATACGAAGGCGAGCTCAAAGAATAGAAATAGTTCGTTCAGATTCCACAGTCCTCAGAATTAGCGACATTGCCAACAGAATGAATGAGTATTCAGACTGTCGGCTGCCCGCAGTTGAGGCCTGCAAGATCCTGATATTGGCGCATGGTCAGGTGTGCAGCCTGAATCTATCGCCAACTCCTGACTAAAGAGCCCAAAGTCGCGGTCGGCCAGGATAGCGCTCCAGCAGTGCGACTTGCGCTCGCCGTAAAGCTTCGGCACGGCTGACGCCTGGTTTTGCGAGTTCTGCATACAGCGTGTGAGTAAACAAGACACTGGCTTGGTCATCAACGCTCCAGGGGGGGCGATCTCCCTTCTTGCCCCCGATTGCACCATCGCTCCAGCACTGATAGCGGATAACTCTTATTCAAGTATGCCTTTACACGGACTTCATATAAGAAATGAACACTGCAAAATCACCCTACAGCTTTACCGCCACCGGCGAAATGTCGGATACTCCGCCAGTCGCAATCGTCTACGAGCTAAGAATCTGGGGAGAAGAGTCGAAGCTACAGAGTTCCTTATATGACACAAACTATCCGAAGACCCACGTTGAAGTCTTTGTTGGCAGAGCTATATCTAATGCGGCGCGCAGAACGACAGTCCCTCGAATAGTCAAACCAAGACCCACCGCGCAAAATACGTGCGGCAGCTTTATTACGGCTGAGCCAAGGACTTCCGTCAGTCGGGGCACCGTCATAATTCGGATGCCAGTGATCCAGGCACCATTCCCACACGTTGCCATGCATATCCGATAGCTGAAACTGGTTGGGGGAAAAGCGACCTACCCTGGTTGTTTTGGGTCCGTATACAGAAGGATGACGCCTCCACTTACGGTGGCTATCAGCTCGACAGTGCGGACGCTGCCGGGACTCAGGGAGCACTCACCCAGAAGCAGGACCTCCTTCGGAGACCAGGAGAGGCGGGTGATCAACTGCGGGGCTTCCAGGCTCAGCAAGAGGCAGATATTGCCGCTAAGGCAGATGAGCTCGCAGCGCGCACCGGTGGTGACTTCGGGACGGAGACAGAAGCTGCGGAGGCGCTCGCAGTAGCGCTGCGTGATGCACGTTCTTTCGACCTAGCGGAGGTGGATGATGCCTATGAGGTGTGGAGGACAGCACACGGTGACGGCGTACTCTTTGACGGTGAACCTCTCGCGCAGAGCCTACGACAGTTAGCAGATGATCTGCCAGAGGGCTTCGCTGCTACACGGGGCAAGGTGCGGCGCATACTCAACAAGTACAACCTCACTACTTTGGCCGGTAAGGCCGAGCCCTTCGACCTCAACGCCAGCGAGAAGCTAATCCAAGAGTTCAACTCACTCTATGAACCTGGGAAGTCTGCACAGAACCGTGCCGTCTCAGAGATGAAACAAGCGGTCGATACGTTCGTTGATGAGTCATTAGCGGACCTCAATATCCCAGCAGGACACCCTGCGTACCTCGGCAGGCTCGCACGGCAGAAGCGCCGAGAGTTCGCCCAAAAGTGGGAGACCGGGGACTTAGTAGACAAACTCACCAGCAAGAAGCCGGGGACGGATGAGTACCGCATGCAGCCGCTGCAGGCAGCGAGACAGCTCGCACGTGCACAGAACACCAAGGCTCTGGCCGACGTAAAGTTCAAGCTGAGTGCGATTGGTACACCGGAAGACCAGCAGGTCTGGTCCAATATCAGCCAGGGACCCATACTCGAGGCGATAGATGCGGCCACCAGGCAAAGCTCAAGGGTGGCGGAAGGTGGCCAACAGCTATTCGATGGTGAAGCCTTCGAGAGAGTGATCAAGCGGTACTCTCCGGAGACACGTAGCCTGCTATGGGGCCCTGACCTTGAGCGGGAGGTACAAGGAGCAATCTCCGCGTGGAAGCTGCGAGGGAAGCGCGTGCTTGTGAGAGGGACTGATAACCCTTCTGGCACCGCAAATGTCCTACTGCGACTCATGGGACAGGGAAAGCTCAAACGGCTGTCAGAGTCCGCTCCTATCCTCTCTGACGTGGTCGAGAAGCTCCGTGACGGTAAAGCTAAGCGCGAAGCTCAGAGGCTTATCAGCGGTGACATCACAGAGCAGGTACTCCGAGACAGGCAGCGCCAGGTTAAAGCGGAGCTGCTTGAGCTGTACCGAGGCACCGACCTACTCAAGTTTGACCATGCGTTGAACTATCTGTCACGGGCGGTGGCTAGGGAGTTACTTGCGAATGACTCGAATGAGTGACAGCTTGTGACTACTAGCTGATTCTCTAGAGCAAGGCAGACAATGGTGATTGGATCGGCGCATATTGGTCAGTCACCATTCATCTACTTAGCGCTTCTAATGCTGACTCAGACGCAACCTCATTTTTTCGAGGAGACCCGCTTGACGGTGTCCAATATAATGGGGACTAATGGGGACTAATGGGGACTAATGGGGACTGAGGGGCTAGCCTAGTGTCAACAGAAAGTAAGGCAGGGAGCGCTCTGCTTTGGATATTCGCATTGATAGGCGCGGTTGGGTCTTTAACAGCGCTTTATGATTGGCTAAATAAACCTAGTGTTAGCCTAAGCGCATACGTACAAGCCGGGACGTATAGCATTGATCCAAAATTGAGAGCCGCAATAGAGAGGAATCTAGGAAATTCCACAGAATTCTGGGACAGTGACGGTCAAGTGGCTCAGCTACTTTCAGAGAGTTTTCCCGACCTGAGCGGGTATTCACTAGGGAGTACTGTCCGCTCGATTCGAGATGCATATCATGGAAACTGGGAAGCTGAAGTTGGTGACATTAGCCGTATTGGACAGCGTTATTATCACTACGTGGAGGCGACAGTCACCAACGATGGCAGAAAACCAGCCTCGGAAGTCACACTTGATCTACACGAAAACGGAATAGCAATAATACAAGATGGAGATAATTCAATAGGTCCGATTGAATTTAAGGAAGCGATTAGAGTGGGGACTGTAAGACCGAAGAG
Source organism: Pseudomonadota bacterium (assembly GCA_039178015.1). Taxonomy (GTDB): domain Bacteria; phylum Pseudomonadota; class Gammaproteobacteria; order Pseudomonadales; family Halieaceae; genus JARRPM01. Next base: position 15,734 of record JBCDFM010000056.1, on the reverse strand, counting down.
TTCGGTTTTTATTACCGCGTGGATCGAGGACTACAGCCTGCTAAGGTATGACGAGTTTTTGCTTGGGTATAGCGACGGCCTGGGGGAAATCGAATGGGATACCCCTCCACCAACGACTGAAGATATGGTCAGAACCTTTGTAATAGCATTCTTGGGTATTTTACTCATCCTCGCTTTGATTTCACTAATTGGCTCGATTCGCGAAAGGTATAAAGTAGCTGCAAAAAATTCTGAACACGACAAAGCACCGGTGGAGGGCAATTCCGAGGAGCCGCCCTCGGAGACCTAAGGTTAGCCCAAAACCTATACTGACGAATGAGTAACACCTTGCACACATTTTGTGCCAAACTCTAGGTCCAAAATGATTCCAGAGCACTCTGAAGCACGCATAAACACTGAGGCTGGTGCCTAGTTTGGGTAGTCCTCTCCTGGGCACCAATCCCCTGACCTCCCCTATACTCCATCCGCTGCGAGCAGATCCGTCGCACGTGACCCTCGCTGCTCCCACGCCAAATCCGGCCCGAGTACGCCCGAACCAGTTGCGACTATCGCTGTAGAATCTTTCTAGACACAGACGATGCCAATTGCTCGGCACCTGCTTCATCCGTTGGTAGCACCAAAGGTTCGGGCACAGCAATACCGCGCTGACAGGCGGGGCGCGCTGCTATCGTCTCGATCCAGCGTTCAAGATGGGGCAGTCCTTCCAGTGAGACACCAGACCAGGCATACAGCCTCACCCAACACCAGTTAGCGATATCGGCAACAGAGTATTCGCCGCACAGCCATTCATGCTCAGCTAACTGCCCATCGAGCACGGTGAACAGTCTGCGAGTCTCGTTCTGGTAGCGTGAAATCACCGCTGGCAGCTTGTCCTCCAGCGCACGGTAAAATACGTTGGCTTGACCCATCATCGGTCCGATGCCACTCATTTGAAACATCAGCCATTGGATGACATGGGAGCGCGCAGAGGCTTCCTGGGGCAGTAATCGGCCGGTTTTCTCTCCCAGATAGAGCAGGATCGCCCCGGATTCAAACACAGCAAAGCCGTCGTCAACCAATGTCGGCACTCTGCCGTTGGGGCAGATACTCAGGTAGTCCGGTTGCTTCTGGTCGCCGGCTGCCAGGTTCAGCGCATGAACCGTATAGGGCAGCTCCAGCTCTTCCAGCGTGACCGAGGCCTTCCATCCGTTGGGTGTGGATGCCGTGTAGAGCTCTAGCATATTGGCAGTTCCAGTCTTTGCCGAGTTCCGGTGGTAACCACGCAATGCAGACGCTAAGGGTGGTGGAGACCGAGCACTTCCGCTGTTTCAGCGCGCACTCGCCCAGATAGCGCGGCATCTGTTTTCAGGTCACCACCGTAGGAGGGAATCATTTCCTTCAGTTTTGGCATCCACTCCCCGACAAGCTGCTCATGAAAGCAGTTCTCCAGCATGTGCACCATAATCCAGGCGGCGGTGGAGGCACCCGGCGATGCACCCAATAGTGCGATGATGGAAGAGTCCGCGCAATGCACAATTTCTGTGCCGAATTCGAGCTTGCCGGTGCGCTTGTCGTCTTTGCGAATGATCTGAACCCGTTGACCTGCAACGACCACTTCCCAGTCTGCGGGGTTCATCTGCGGATAGAACTCTGCCAGTGTGTCGAAGCGGTGCGAGGAACGCTGCAGCACCTGACCCAGCAGATATTCTTCCAGGGGAAAGTTATCACGGGCGACGGCAAGCAAAGGCAGTATATTGTGGGACTTCACCGACTTCGGTAGATCCAGGTAGGAACCGTTTTTCAGAAATTTCGTTGTAAACCCCGCATAGGGGCCGAACAGCAGCCACTGTTTGCCATCGATGATGCGGGTGTCCAGGTGCGGCACCGACATGGGTGGGGACCCGGTTGCTGCCATGCCGTAAACCTTGGCGTGATGGCGCTCGGTGATCGCTGGATCACCACAGCGCAGCCAAATGCCGCTGACCGGGAAACCCGCGTAACCCCTCGCTTCAGGAATGCCTGTCTTCTGCAGCAAATTCAGCGCCGCACCGCCGGCACCCAGGAAAATGTATTTGGCGTTGACCACGCGCTCCGTGCCAGCAGCTTCATCTCGAGCGATCACGCGCCAGCCACCTTGTGCACGACGCTCAAGATGGGTTACGCGATGCGAAAAGCGCACTGTTACATCGTCCAGTGTTTTCAAATAATTTAGCAAATTGGTTGTCAGCGCACCGTAGTTGACATCAGCACCGCTTGCCATGCGCGTGGCGGCTACCTGTTGCTGCGGATCTCGTCCCGCCATGACCAGCGGCGCCCATTCGGCGATCTGGCCATGATCCTCAGAATAGGCCATGCCCTGGTAGCAGTGATGGCTACTCATCGCCTCGTGACGCTTTTTCAGAAATGCCTGGCGCTGCGAGCCGATCACAAAGCTCATGTGGGGTACGGGGTGAATAAAGGAATCTGCGGAGGGAATGGCGCCTTTTTTAACCAGGTACGACCAGAACTGACGGGACATGTCGAACTCGACATTAATCTCCAGCGCTTTTGCGATATCGATCTGCCCATTAGCATCCATGGGCGTGTAATTGAGCTCGCAGTTCGCCGCGTGTCCGGTGCCGGCATTGTTCCAGGCCCCTGAACTCTCCTGCGCCTCACCTGGCAAACTCTCCAAAAATTCCAGCTTGAGATGGGGTTGTAACTCTTTGAACACCACACCCAAGGTCGTGCTCATAATACCGGCGCCTACCAGTGCAACATCGACCTCGTCCGTTGAACTCACCTGCACCATCCCATTGCGCTCCGCCTGGCCTCACTTCGGCCATGAGTGTACTCGATCGCTGGTTGCCACGGCCACTCCCGGCAAGGTATCGGTCCCATGTTCGAAGGCCAGCCTTCGTGAACCCGGGCGGTAGAGTCCAAAGAGCGGTGAATATCTTAAAACGCTGACGTTGTCAGCACGGGTGCGTCAACACCCTGCAGCAGAGACCGTTAGAGCACGTTTATTGCCACCGACCCTCGTGTTTTCGATCGCGCTGGCGCTTACCACCTATACCGCTGGCTGCTGCTGGGTAACACAGTGAATCCCGCCACCGTTTTCATAGATCAGGTCCACCGATAAGGGCACAACATCGCGTTTCGGAAACAGCGCACCCAGGCGCTCCAAGGCAACGGTATCCGCGCGCTTATCGCCAAACACCGGCGTGAACACCGCACCATTAGCAACATAGAAGTTGGCATAGCTCGTAAAGAGATATTCGCTGTCGTTCGCAGGGTTAGTCGCGCTGGGAATATCTACCGTCTCGAAGTGGCGACCCCGCGCGTCCGTTTCACGGCTCAATATTTCACGCGCTTCCATCAACGCCAGCCCCCAGTCGGAATCATCATCGGGATACCCTCCCGTCATAATGAGTCCCGGTCGAACAAATCGGATAGACCCATCGATGTGTCCGTCGGTAATGTCCTGGCCTCGGACACCCGGCACCCAAATGACTTTTTCGACGCCAAACACTCGCTTGAGCTCGGCCGTCATGTCCGACTTGGACACACCAGCATTGCGATTGTCGTTTAACCAGCAGCTCTCGGTCAGTATCAAGGTGCCGTCTCCATCACACTCCATTCCCCCGCCCTCACCAACGAGCTGGGTTGTGATCTGATCAACGCCCAAGTGTTCAGCCACTCTCGCCGCCATCTGTTCATCCGCCGCTCTAGGCTGCTGTTTGTCGCCCCACCCGTTGAAGTTCAAATTAACGGCCGCCAGAACACCCCCCCGCCCGGTGACAAAGACCGGGCCCGTATCGCGCATCCACATGTCATTACTGGGAATATCCACCAGCTGCACATCCGGTCCGCATAATTCAGAGACCTGCGCAAACTCCTTCAGGGGCGCCGCCATGAATACCGGTTCGTATTGTGCAATCGCCGCGGCAAACTGAGCCAGTTGCTCCTGAACGCTTTCCATGTAGGCCCTGTCTTCGTAAATCGAAAGTGCTGTCGGCCAGGACATCCAGGTGGCAGCGTGTTTTGACTCCTCAGCAGGTAGCGACCAGCGCGCCGGCATACCAAAGGCAGGCAATAGTGGCAACACGCTGAAAGCGCCAAGCGATTGACAAAACCGACGTCTATTCATCATGGTGAACCATCGCGCGCTACTCCCCTCACTCATCTACGCAGCATTCTGGAGCAACAAGTGTCACCGCGTCTACCAAGGCGCGTTCGGGTGCTGTCAAACGAGCGGTTGCGCCGTTGAAGCGCGGGAGCTAATCGACAATCTCACGTGCCGACTCTGACAACACCACTAGACTTTGCGCGCAACTACCCGTAAAAGATAAATCATGGACAAGACTACGAGCAATCTCCCGCTATGGGACATCCCCACTCGCGTCTTTCACTGGAGCCTGGTGATCTGTATGGCGGTTTCCTGGTGGAGTGCAGATCAAGGTGATTTCGAAATACACGAGTGGAGTGGCTATACTCTCATTGTACTGGTGGTGAGCCGCATCGCCTGGGGCTTCGTGGGCAGCGCGCATTCACGCTTTTCGGATTTTCTCGCTGGGCCCCGCACAATCATTGGCTACCTGCGTGGGGAAGGCTCCGCAACGCCCGGGCATAACCCACTAGGCGGCTGGTCTGTCATGGTACTTTTGTCTTTGATTTTACTGCAGGCCGTCACCGGGTTATTCAATACGGACGACGTGTTCTTTAACGGGCCACTGTATTACGCCGTTAGCAGCGACGTTCGCAATACCATGGGTCAGATTCACGAAGTCGCCTTTGACTTTTTACTTGGCTTTGTTGGGCTGCATATAGCAGCGGTGTTGTACCACCAATTCTGGCGCAAAGAGCGGCTGCTTGGTCCTATGATCGCCGGTAGCGCAGAAGGTCGCCATGGCCTCGCTGCCCCGGTTCCGCTTTGGCGTGCTTTGCTGATCGTTGGATTGGTAAGTCTTGCGCTGTGGGCGATCGTGCAAAGTGCACCACCACCCCCCGCGATGATGTGGTGATTTAATACAGATAGTTTTTTGACTTGTAATCGTCATGGCAGGCCTTGCAGGCTTTTCCGGCCTCGCCAACCTGCTTGGCGATGGCAGCGCGGTCTCCCGTGACAGTTACCTCCTGCAGCTTCACCAACGCAGCGTGCAGATCATCCATTTTGCTGATGAAGTCTGGCTTGTTTTCCCAGATTTCCGGCCTCGCTCGCGTCGTTCCCTTGTCAGAACCATCGACGAAGCCACGCATCACATTTAAGGAGGATAACGCCGCGAGATCGTTTGCATAGTTTTCCATCTGCGTTTGATCCCAGGGTATTTCACCTTTCACAGTCGCGCCCATAGGGCCAAAATTAGCGGCGATCAACGCAAAATAAGACTGGCGATAGGATTGCGGCATTTCGTCCTCTACCAGATGGGAAAGAGCCGGCAAAGCCAGCAGTGTTGCGCCTATTGCCGTGGCAGCCAGCCAGAGTTTTTTACTACGTATTTGCATCGTGGATTCCTTATCTAGATTGTCGCCTGCCAAGGCTATTGGCAGATAAAGATAGAAGTGTAGGACAGACCGAGATTAGAGGGAAATGTTGTGTGCGCAAATACGAATGCTGTTACTAATGTTACTCATTATCAATCCCATTAGCCCCGCTCTGACGGCAAGGCGAGGCGGGAATTCGCACGTCTGCAGGCGCAAAAATGGAATAAGGAAGACAAATCGAATGACAACCCCTACGAAGTTGCCAGACCATAAAGCATATCGCCGCGCAACATGCACAGTGTCAGGCGATGTCATCGCCAACTCCAGGTCTTGTGCTTGAAAATGCGGCCTGACAAGAGGACGGGTCAGCTACCGCCTGCCAGAGATCTCACGGCTCTCGCCGCCTCCTCCATGGCCGCTTCGGTCATCGCATTGGAGGCTGCGTCAGTTCCCGCAAAGGCAATATTACCCAAGGGTTGCCGGCTCGCCTCCCAGGGTCGATTGTCGCCTTCCCACAACTCGGGCCACCAAACCACTTCGCCTGTGTCTGGCATTGCCGAGTAAGCATAGCCATGTGGCCAGCGATTCACCGTAATGGCAAGGATGTCCTCGGCCGGATCAAAGCCGCCCGGGCCCAGGACGCGTCCCAACTGATCTCGAACATTATTTTCAAAAGTCGAAAATGGCATCTGCAACAACGTGCGTCGACCAGCTCTGAATTGTTCAGCCGCCGGCAACCCGGGCTGGGTGGGAATATGCTGCAGGTGCAAAATTACCGGCGCCTCTGGAGACTGAGCAAACTGATAGTCACCAATACTGACGGGAAAGGTGATTCTAAAGAACTGGAAGAAGCTACCGGGGCAATAAGCGTTGTACAGGTTTAACCGGGCAAGGCTCTCCCAATTTCGAATTAACACATTGGTATAAACCAACGGGGCCCGTTCGCAGGACTTGAGTGCCATCGCCTGGTCGACTGACACATCGGGACAGATATGCGGCACCATGGCCTGATAGCCCGCCCATATCACCTTGTCTGCTGTAATGGTGCTGGCCTTCGCGCCATTGATGTAGTCAAGCTCAACCGGGTTACTCAGTTTGCCCTGATGATGCGCCATGCGCACGACAGTGCTATTCAATCGAATACGCGTGGGGTTGTCGGGCAGGTCAAGTTGATCGTAGCTAAAGTCGGCGGTAACAATATCTTCCATGCTGTCGCCCGCCGCTGCGGCTGGGATCATTTTTCTTACCAGCAACCGCGCGATCGAGGCATTGCCATCGGGGAAGTGAAATATCGAATCATCAGCAGGTCCAAAGAAGCTGTCCGGGATACCCGGGTCGATCCCTGCGAATCCCGGGTAGTCACTGGTCCATGCCATCAACGCGGGCAATGCGTCACAACCAATACCCCAAACACCATGGGAACGACGCTGGTAGTAGTTCAGTACCGTGTCACTAAATCCGCCAAACTCTTTCAAGTACTGTGCATAGGAATAAGACTGCAGGATCTGCCGTTGTTCGTTCGCTGTTTTACCCTGCAGATAGTTCGTTTGATTGGCAAACAGGCGCTTGAATTCCGACTGGGTTGCCTCGCCCAGCGGAGATCCATTCAAGACAGGTTCATCATTCTCGCTGCGGGGAACCAGAAAATCCGCGCCGAAGGTCTCTTTGTCGAAGAAACTGCAACGCTGCATGTTGAGCGACGCAAATAAATCGTGTTCGTGGTAACGCGCATAGGCAGAAGAGTCGACACCCAGATCTCGCACCACCTCCTTTGCCACCTGCGGATAGGTACTAGGCGCTTCCATGAACATGGTGCCGCCAAAGCCTATGATGGTTTGCTTGTCGGATGCCCGGCTACCTAGGCTGAACTCGTTGCGTTTGGCATGGCCACCAAAGTCATCGTGATTGTCCAGCACAAGAATGCGCGCATCCGGCTTGACCTGCTTGCGATAAAGGTAGGCAGCGGTCAGCCCGCTGATGCCAGCGCCAACCACTACCAGGTCATAGTGCTCGCCCAGTGGCGTTGCCTGCCAGCGCTGACCCTGAATGTGAGCATGGGCCGCCTCGAAAGAACCGGCATGAGCGCCTCGCATGCCGGTCAGCAGAGGTGGATAAACCGCTTTGCCCGTCACTGGCGCCATGGTGCTGGTCGCGCCCAGCGCACCACCCGCGCCAAACAGCGAGTACCCCCCCACAGCCACGCTCACACCGCCGATGAAGTCTCGTCGGGTGATCTGGCTTCGCTTATCTCGTTTTTCGCGATTATCGCGCATGCACAACAACTCTTTGATGTAGTGCTGAGCTGACTTTAAAAAGTCGACAGCAAACTTTGTGCCACTCAAACTCTTATGCAAAGCATAACATCGGTGGCGTTCAAACATACGGCTCTGATCTAGCTGAATCAAGCAACTCAAGCATCACCGGGCTTAAACCACGCATGGCAGACACAGTTGACTCAGTTTGCGGACAAACCAGTGCGCACCACAGTGCAGCATAGTGATTACCAGGAGCATGCCATGCGATCCAGCGGTCTGCTTCAGAACGAGAAAGCGTTCAGTAGTTCCACCCGTTTTGGTGGGATTTTTGACAGGGAGCGGGGCGCAGATGCCGACAGACAGGTAAAGCAAAGCGGATTCGCTTTATGCGAATAGGGCAAGCTCTCCGTCAAAGGCGCCCAGGTTGGGGAAGGTGGCCTGAATCTCAGCGTTATCTAAACCAAACCAGCGGCCCAGGGGCGCGGCAAACTGCTCGACCGAAACGTCGGGTACCAGTCGACCGCTGCCGGCATCTCGCGAGTGCCCGAGGGTAGAAGGTGGCAGGCCACCGAAGATACGCTGGCCCCGCACGCCGCCACCCACGACAAAGTGGTGGCCACCCCAACCATGATCAGTGCCATCACCGTTGATCGCCAGCGTGCGGCCAAAATCGGAAGTGGTAAATAGCACGACCTGCTCATTCAAACCCATCCCCTGCATGCTGGCCTGAAACGCAACGATGGCCGCGTCCAGTTCCTGCTGCAACATCGGTAACTCTTTCGCCTGGTTGGAGTGGGTATCAAATCCGCCCAAGCCCACCGTGAATATCTGCCGGTTAACACCCAGGGAATCGCGCGCGCTGATAGCAGTTGCCACAGCCTGCAACTGTTGTCCCAGGCCGGAGGCAGGAAATTCTCCGGGACCAGCACCCACAGCCGAAGCCGACTGGTTGTACCGTCGGTTGGCATCAATCGCCTGCCGGCTGCGCGTTGCCATGTCGCGCGCCAGCAGGCTGCTACCCGAAAAGCCCTGGGCACGCAGATGGCGAGTCATCATAGCCAGCACGGGATTACTCAAATCTTCCAAAATACACGGCTCCACTGCAGTGTCGCCCACCACCTGGTAAGGCGTGGTCTGCTGACCGGTTATCAACAAATCAGCGCCACCCGTGGTAATCGCAGCAAACGTATTCTCCACATTCGCACCCGCCCGCTGCATGATGTCGGCAAACAGTCCGGCCCAGCCAAAGCGCGCTCCTTCAGGCGCGCCTGACATCCAGGTGGCCTGTTGATCATTGTGGGAAAATAGGCGAGACGGCAGTCGAACCGTCTGGGCATTGAAGCTCGATGCATCCGTTGGCTGCAGCAGAGGCCCCACATTACCGACGATCGCTGCCTGCCCCGACTGGAATAGGCCATGCAAACCATTGAGCTCTGGCGGCAAGGCAAACTGACGGCCACCAAAACCGTCTTCGGCCGGTGCCAACTGGCGCAAACTGTCGCGAGCGCGAGAGCCGCCTTGAACGCTGAGCAATGAAGCGCGAATCCGCTCCCAGCTCCCGTAATTTTCAGTGTCAAAGGGAATCACCGTGTCGTGGTTGTCCATCCCGCCAAACAGGAACACACAGACCATCGCCCTGTATCCGCTGGTGTTCGCACCGTGTGCAGAAGCGCTGATCACCGTCGGCAACAGGCCACTCATCTCAGCGATAAGTGAGGCTGATCCCGCTTGTAAAAATCGTCTCCGCTTTAGCATGACTTATACTCCTATTAGGGTTTCGCGCGGCGTCCGACCCAGCGCGATTAGCGCTGCACCAGATAATCGGGCGATGTCATCATCATAAATATCGCGAAGCGCGCGACGTCGACGCGCTGCCAGGGTTCATCGACCGGCAGTTGCTCCAATAGCTCAACAATTTGCGCCCGGGTGCCGGACGTTAAGGTGCCGTATGTCAGCAGCAGATCCAGCCTATCGACCAGCTCTGCCGGCGCAGCGGCCAACGCAGCTTCGGCGGAGTAGTCCGCGTCGAAACTGTCTCGAGCCCGATCGGCATCCAGTGGATAGCCGTCCTCGTCAAAAAATGCCTGAAGCTCTTCGACATCGATGTCTTCACCGTCGAAGAAGATGAAATCCAGCATAAAATTGGCGTAGCCGGGCACAGAGCTGGCGTTTACGATTTGTAGCTCAGGCGCATTCAATCCACGCTCCCCGGTCAGGCTACCCTGAGCGATATGCCCTGGTCGGAAAAAATTGAATACCGAAGGCGCGCGATAGGCGTGCTGCCCAAGATCAAGAGGGGAAGAGGTATCCCAGAGGGAGTCCCGATACTCGGGCGTCACCTGCCGAACTTGAAACGCCCTGGCCCAGTGCGTAAAGCGTAGAATCGGTTCGCGAATTTTGCCGCCCTCGAGGCCCGCCAGCGTCCGAGCCTCTGTGTCAAATAAAATGGCGGCGGCGGTGGCCGCCAGATCGCCGCGACGACCATCGCCCACTTGCGCGCCCGAAGGCAATCGATAGCGACCTGCTTCAAAGGCGGCGGCAACCCGCGCCGTGTAGGCCGGTGTGGGATTGCTGCTGACCAGTCGCTGTATCAGCTGCCGCGCTACAAAAGGCGCGACATTTGGATGCGCAAAGATATGGTCCAGCGCCAGAGTGATACTTTGCGCAGCCGGCGTATTCTGCGGAATAACCGTCCCTAGAAAGGCCTTCTCGCGTGTAGAGTGTCGCTCTGGATAAACCGCCATGGGAAAGGCGTAGCCCAGGGGCAGGCCTTCAGCCTCGTCGGCGAAGAAGTATTCGGGATCGACATCCAGCCCGGTGAATACCCGGGCCAGACCGGTTACATCGGAGTTGTCGTAGGTCTCTATGGGTTGACCCGCCGTATCCAGTCGCACCGTGCCGTCTGCATTCAGCTCAACAACACCAATCGTGAACAGCTGCATTAATTCGCGCGCATAATTCTCATCGGGCATGCGACCCGTGGCAGGATCACCCTTTTCGCTTCCCATGTAGGTCAGGTAGTAACCCATTGCGGGTGCGTAGGTGACATCTTCGAGCAGCTCCCGATAGTTACCCAGCGCGTGTTCGATGAGTCGGTCCTGGTAATACGCCACCGCTTCCGGTACATCGGTGAGTAGCTCACCACCACCGTTGGACACCACCAACAGTTCGGATAGCGCAAACGCCATACGCTGGCGCAACTGATCCGCACCGGCGATAGCGCTTCGCCAGAACCCAAACGTCGTGGCTTCGCCCGCCAACGGTGCGCCCTCATCATCGTCATCCAAGCTCATCAGCTCATCGACCACAGGGAGCAGGTAGTTCGGCCGCACCTCCAGTTGCCGCAGAAACCAGCCTGATGCCTCAGTGCCACGCAGGGTATTGATCTCAGCCAGAGTGGGGCCAAAGGTCGCCTGGGTGAGAAAACGGGCTGTTGACTGTGCAGTCGCAAAGGCAGCCCTGTCCGCATTGGGCGCAGGCGCTGGTGACGGCGCTGGCCCGGGTGCGGGCGCCGGTGTTGTTGGAGCAGGATCTGAGGGATTCGATGGCGGCCCGGCAACCGGTGGCTGCATCGGGTTTGGATCTGGGTCGGGGTCAGGGGCTGGCGCCGGAGCAGGGTCTGGAGTAATGGGCGCAGAGCCGGTGCTGGGCGTCGGCGCTGGCAAGGGCATGGCGGCACTGTCACCGCCACCACCGCCTCCACCACAACCTGTCAACGTTAATAACAGGCTTATGGCGCTCGCGCCAATGGTTCGCCGCGCCTGGCGCCGCCAGGTAACACAGATGTGATCCAACATGATGCCCCTACCGATGATTCATTGTTGGCACTAATCTTACTGACAAACGATCGTCAAATGGTTTACATGTTGGTTTGCGAATTCATACAAATTTGTAAACTGATGGCCGCTCAGGCGGCCGGGGGGAAGTGACAATCAAATACGGCACCGGTGTGTTGTTCTAATAAAGCAACGCTTCCGCCATGGAGTTCACACACCGCCTTCACAATGCTCAAACCCAGTCCATTGCCCGGCGCACCACGGCTGATATCGCCACGGAAAAAACGTTCGAAAATACGCGACTGCTCGGCGTCGGGCACACCGGGACCATCATCGCCAACCTGCAGCACACAGCCGTCACGCGCGCCCTGCAATCGAACCCAGGTGCGTCCGCCCGGGCGACCGTGTTCTATGCTGTTTTCCAGGAGATTAGTGAGCATCTGCACCAGTAAGTCCGCATCACCGCGCATGCGTATGCCTGGCACCAGCGACACCTGAAGAGTCCTGCCTGCGTCGGTAAAAACAGGTTCATAGCTGTCCAGAACATCACTGATAACCGCACTGACATCTAACTCGATAAAACGCTCACGGCGCTGTCCGGATTCAATTTCACTGAGACGCAACAAATTGTGTAGCGTGTTGGTAATCTGATGCAGTTGTGCCTGCGCGACTTGCAGATGCTGCCCCAGCGCAGCGGGATCGTCTTTATCTTGTTGCAGGAGTTGCATGCGGTTGGACAATCGCGACAACGGCGTCTTGAGATCATGTGCCATGCCGGCAGAAGCAGTCTCCAGGTTCAGGTGTAACGACTGAATGCGATCAAGCATGGCATTCATGGTGCTCGCCAGCCGATCGAATTCATCGTTTTTACCCTGCAGCGGCGCGCGCTGATCCAGCGAGCCGTGGCCAATCTCTTCAGCAACCAGTACCAGTTCGTTCAATCGCCTGTAGACCTTGCGACTTAAAATCAGCCCGATAACAATCGCCAGCGGCAGAACGATAACGCAGAGCCAGAAGAAACCAGTCTGCATGGTCTCACTGACAAAGAAGTACTCGTCAGAGCGCGCCTGTCCGACAGACATAGATGCACCATCGGAAAAGCGCTGCTGCAGTACCCGGACCTCCAGGTGTTCCTCGTCGTCAAAGAATGATAACGATGTCCAGTCAGCGCTCATGCCACGTAAGGCAGGGAATCCAAATAAGGATTCATTGTCAGCGCTCAACAACAGAACAGCGAAGCCCTCTTCCGTCAGCATAAAAAAGGCGTGGTCTTCATCCCAAATGGTCTCCTCAGGATCGCCAAACTCCTCCCTTATGCCGTGCAAGCCGTCTTCCTGGTAAATCTCTGTCAGCCATTGCACCCTCTCTTCTTGTTCTAGCAGGGTGTTGTCATCCAGCTCCCAGAGGAAACTCATGCCGAGCAGCCAGCCCATACACACTATGATCAACAGAAAAACCAGACTGGAGCGCAAAGTCAGCCGGAACACGGTGGATTTTAAAATCTTATTCATCGGCGCAGAGCATGTAGCCTGAACCACGCACCGTTCGAATCAGCTCTTTATCGAAGGGCTTATCAATTTTGGTTCGCAAGCGACTGACGTGGGTTTGCACGAGACTCGTTTTGGGATCGAACGCATAGCCCCAGACCTTATCGAGCAACATGGTCCTGGTCACCAGTTGCCCCTGGTTCGACAGTAATATATCGAGAATCTCGAACTCTCTGGGCAACAGCTCAAGCTGAACACCATCACGGATGACTGTGCGCTTTGCGCGATTCAATGTGACGCCACCCGCCTCCAGTACAACTTCGTCGGTTACCAGGGGCTGCCTGCGTGCCAGTGCGCGCAGCCTGGCATGCAGTTCGACAAAGGCAAAGGGCTTCACCATGTAGTCGTCCGCCCCGGCTTCCAATCCAGCCACTCGGTCATCAATCCCATCCAATGCTGTTAGCATCAGAATCGGCGTCTCCACCTGACTCGCACGCAGTACTCGCACCGCATCCATACCGTCCATACCCGGCAGCAGACGGTCAAACACAATCACGTCGTAAGTATTCGATGAGGCCGCGAGAATACCATCGCGCGAACTGCCGCATACATCCACGGCATAACCTTCCTCGGTTAAACCGCGATCTATAAACGAAGCCGTCTCTGCATCATCCTCTATTACCAGTACACGCATAGCCCTACCATTTACTCAGCTCGGTCATGATAGAGGAATAAGAAGTTGCCGGAGTATACAAATATGTAAGGTTTTACACTTTACCTGGCATCATCAAGCGTTACATGCTTTCGGCTTTTTGTGAGCAGTGCTAAGCGTACATGGCTTGATACCGCAAGCGCTAAAGGTCATCGATGGCTTAACATCCTGATCAATCAATTCGATGAAAAATCAAAACGCGCTCCCCACCCGGTATCGCAAAGCTCAGCGTATCGCTTAGCTCGTTATAGATATAGGATGCATCCGGCATGGAGATAGGTTTTTCTTGTTCGGCACAAAACAGTTTCATTTGTTCACGCACCAGCCTGTCACCTTCGATTTTACCTACGGCCTCAAACCAGGCGCCGCCCATCACCCCCGTATGTTTAAAGCAATCTGTGTGCTGCGTGACCGAACCCCTTATGGTAAAGGTCTTATCTTTGTTGGCACTTATCGACAGGCGGTCCAGCGAGCCATCGGCCGGATCGATGGCCAGGTACATACCGCTCCAGGGTTCTACAGCATACGCTGCAGGCGTCAGGGCCAGAAGCAGTGGTATTAAGACTGTGCGTAGTGTGCGATTAAGCATGCGATTACTCCTACTGTATTTAGTTCTTACTTGGACTGGGTAAAGCCATGATGTCCCGGACGCGCGCGATGGTCTTGAGCACCGCTGTTATCGGAGCATTCATTGTTCGGATCTCCCGATCGCGGCTCTGAGACACAATCACTCCGACATCTAAGCCTATGGATTTTCCAAAGTCACCCTAATCGGGTTTTCCGCATCGATATGTACATCTCGTTGTGGGAAGGCGATCACAATGTCCAGCTCTGCGAAGCGGCGATAGATTTCCCGATTGAGCGCGGTAACGACGCCCAGGCGATCATCCAGAGAGTCTAAATGACAGCGCGCTGATAGCAGGAGAGCATTATCGCCAAACTCCTCGAACACTACCTGCGGTTTAGGATCTTCAACAACTCTGGGGTGAGCACTGACAATCTCATGCAGCGACTTGATAGCCAGCTCGACGTTCGCGCCATAGGCAATGCCAACGCGCAAGACGATGCGAATTTTGGGATCGGACAAGCTCCAATTCAACAGTCTGTCGGTAATAAATTCTTTGTTGGGCACCAACAACTCTTTGCCGTCCCAATCGACAATAGTGGTGGCCCTAATACGAATTTTTGTCACCACACCGTCAGTGCCACCCGTTGAGACCACATCTCCGACTCTAATCGGCCGCTCAAAGAGGATAATAATGCCGCTGATAAAATTAGCGATAATTTCCTGCAGGCCAAAACCAATCCCCACACCCAGTGCAGCAACCAGCCACTGCAGCTGGGACCATTGCACACCCAGCGCAGCAAGCGCCGCCACGATGCCGCCGCCCAGTATGACGTAATTCACCAGCGAACTGGTTGTGTAGCGCGCGCTGGGAGAGACCTGGGTACGACTGCGCAATACCAGGTCAATCAAGGCGGGCAGCTTCCTGGCGGCATAGAGCGTCAGCCCGGCGAGGAACAGAACCACAAGCAGGGTCGCAAGCGTAATTCGATTTTCCGATGTCTGGCCATCCACCACCGCAGAGGACGTCCACAGGGTAACGCGGGAGAACAGATCGAAGGCGGGCAACAGCGGCAGCCAGATGTACATCAGTAGCACGGCAGCCACTGCAAAAATGCCAACACGGATCAATTGGCTGGTTTCCTCACTGAGGTCACCCAGATTGGCAGTGGGCTCCTCAGTCAGGTTATCGTCGCCATCGCCGGTATCCGTGCGCGCCTCTACCAGCTCCTGCATCCGCAGGCGTCGACGGGTGACCGTCAACCAACGCATCAACAGGCAGTACAGCAGAAACAAGCCCGAGCCTGTGCAGGCGGTATACACCAGCGCTGAGAATACGACCATTACTGAGTAGACGTGCCCGGTCAACACGGCTAGCGCGACCGTGGTGCAGACTGCGACCAGCAGCAATCGGATCTGATTCATCGGCTTGGCAAACCACGCTTTACTGGCCCTGCGCTCACGCCCTGCCAGATAAAGCGCGTTCACTACCAACGG
>JBCDFM010000055.1:0-19601 GCA_039178015.1 Pseudomonadota bacterium | reverse complement strand
GACAAGGTGCAAGGCGCAGCGCACTTCGCGGTCGCCGAAGCCAGAGCGCTGAGTTTGCATCGAGAGATAACGCAAGCGCTTCCCGGCTATCTGGTGCCTAAGTTGGTCAGAGAGATCGCAGGGGAAAAATCAAAAACCCTTATTCACAGCAAGTGACAGGTCAGCGTATAGCCACGCCACATGATTTCGTTCTCGCGGCTGGGCTGCTTCACACCTTCCATTTTTGCACTGGCACTTTGCTGGCGGGAGGGAGGCCGTCGGTTGATTCTCACTACTCTCACTTAAACAAAGAGATCCATTCCATTTTACGTGATGCAAGGGTAGCCCCTATCTAATGAACAAGATCCATCCCTGGCTGACAGTACACCAACAAAAGTAGCGTCATTGGAGAAAAGCCTCGACTTATCCGGGAGTGTTCCATGTCCGGGGGGCGGGGGTTCTGTGGCCGCGCAGGTCGATGCTACAAAAGCAGCTGTTACCTATGCGGACGGTACAGACCCTTGAGTAATTGGTCGGTGTGAGAGGATTTGAACCTCCGACCCCTTCCTCCCGAAGGAAGTGCGCTACCAGGCTGCGCCACACACCGACATTAGAGGGCTGTGTACTATAGCAAATCGATTTATGAACCCGTAGGTATCCCGAGGGCTGATAGTGCCCGCTAATAAATACCTGCCCAACGGGCGAGACCCTGGCTGAGAAGGCTGAGAAGGGTCACGACGACGATCAGCATGACAATAAGTCGCAGCGGACGAAAGGGCTTGCGCTCAACCGAATTAACGCCGCGCTTGATAAACTCATCAACCCTCGCCTGGTCTTCCGGGTACAGACGGTTATCGTAGTTCTGATCTGTTTCGTTGCTCTTGTCTTTGTCTTCGCTCATCAATCAATACCAAAAAAGGAGAGGGTACACAAAGGTACCTACTCTCCCTATCGGCCACGCGGGCTATCCAGCAGGGATAATCACACCGCTAGAGTGGAATCCCCTAGAACTCAAACAGCGCTTCCGGCATTTGCATCAGGTTTTCAGCACCTGACAGTATCATTTCCTTGTGGCCGAGCGTGCGAGGCAGCAGCCGCTCAAAGAAGAATCGTGCTGTCATCAGCTTGGACTCGTAGAACGAAACGTCACCATCACCTTCCGCAATTTTCGCCTTAGAGAGTACCGCCATCTTCGCCCAGAAGTAGGCCAGGGTAACGTAACCACTGTACATCATATAGTCGACTGCAGCTGCACCAGCCTCATCGGCGTTTTGCATGGCAACCTCGCCAATCTGCATAGATAGACCAAGCCAGTCGTCCTTGTAGGTTTTTAACACATCGACGAATTCTGCGTGTTCCTCACCGCTGTTTTCTTCACAGAACTCGCCAATCATATCGGTAAACGCCATCAGCAACTTGCCGCCACTGCCCAGCACTTTACGACCTAGCAGATCCAGCGCCTGAATTCCCGTGGTACCTTCGTACAGCATGGAGATTCGCGAATCGCGCACAATTTGCTCCATACCCCACTCACGGATAAAGCCATGGCCACCGTAGATTTGCACGCCGTAGTTGGCAGCTTCAAATCCGGTTTCGGTAGCGAATGCCTTTGCGATCGGCGTCAGTAACGCCATTAGATCGTCGGCTTCTTTGGCTCGCTCTTCATCACCAACATCGACAATGTCGCCCAGCTGCGCGAGGTAATAAATGAACGCACGGTTGCCTTCAGTGAACGCTTTTTGCGTCAACAGCATGCGACGGACATTGGGGTGAACGATAATCGGGTCTGCCGGACCATCGGGGTTTTTTGGCCCTGTGAGGCTGCGCATGGCTAATCGTTCTTTTGCATAAGCCAGCGCGCCAGTGTACGCGAGCTGAGAGTGCGCCAACCCCTGTAGTGCCGTACCAATGCGAGCGGTGTTCATAAACGTGAACATACAATTGAGCCCGCGGTTTTCTGGCCCGATCAGGTAGCCTGTTGCACCATCAAAATGCATCACACAGGTCGCCGATGCCTTGATACCCATTTTCTTTTCGATAGAGGCACAGGTCACCGCATTGCGCTCTCCCACACCACCATCCTCAGAAAGCGTGTACTTGGGCACAATGAACAGCGAGATGCCCTTGGTGCCCTTAGGCGCATCGGGGAGTCGCGCCAACACAATATGCACTATATTGTCAGCCATATCGTGGTCGCCTGCGCTGATAAAGATCTTTGTACCCGTGATTGCGTAGGTGCCATCTGCCTGAGGTTCGGCCTTGGTACGGAGCTGCCCCAGGTCGCTACCACAGTGCGCTTCGGTGAGACACATGGTGCCAGTCCATTCTCCGGAAACGAGTCTGGTGAGATAGTGTTCTTTCTGATCGGAGTCGCCGTGGGATTCGATCGTCTTGACAGCGCCATGGCTCAGCCCCGGATACATAGACCAGGACCAGTTAGCGGTGCCGATAAGTTCATTGACAGCAATACCCAGCAAGTTAGGCATGCCCTGGCCTCCAACCTCTGTCGGCGCAGCCAGCGCAGGCCAGCCATTTGCAACATATTGCTTGTAAGCATCGACAAAGCCTTGCGGTGTAGTAACGCCGTCTTCGCTCCAGTGGCATCCCTCTTCATCACCAGACTGGTTGATTGGCGAAAGCACCTCCTCTGCAAACTTGGCGCCTTCCTCGACGATGGCATCCATCAAGTCCTGTGTCGCTTCTTCATAGCCAGGTAAAGTCTTGTATAGCTCCTCCGATTGGAGCAGCTCATTCATCACAAAACTGATATCACGTAAGGGAGCCTTATAAGCGGGCATAGTTACTACCTCTTTGTTGCTTGCATGAAAATAAGTGTGGCACGGGCATGATCTGACCGCCATGTGTTCACTGACAACATTGTCGGTGTTTTGGGCGTCAAGTCAATGCTATTTTTCTGGCTCAAAAACGCCGACGCTACTACCAAAACGACCGAATACGCCATACCTGACCATTTGCAATTATAGTCGTTTTAGATCCAACCCTGAGAAATATCGCGCGGCGGCCCCAGCATCAAAGGGCGATAGCTGCGGCACCTGTCCCAGCAAGGGGCAAGGTAGACGTTGTCGAAGACAGGCTAGATTGTCTGAATAGCAGGGCATCTCGCCCTCAACCTGGTTCGCAATCCATCCACAAAGAGTGGCGCCGTCATTGAGAATCGCTTCCGCGGACAGTAATGCATGGTTAATGCACCCCAGACGCATGGCTACGACTAAAACCACGCCTACATCCAATTCGACGGCCAGATCGGCCAGGGTTTCACGCTCATTCAAAGGCACGCGCCAACCGCCGGCCCCCTCGATCAACACCAGATCTGCACCAGCGGCCATCACGCCGCGACAATAACCTGCCAGCTGACTGACATGTAGCGCTTGTCCTTCTCGCTGAGCCGCGATGTGAGGTGCTATCGCCGCACTTAGTGCAACCGGATTCACCTGGGTGTAGTCCATCGTCTTCGTCATGCAGTCCATCAAAGCGAGTGCATCTTCGTTGTAACCCTCTTCATTGCATCCTGCAGCGACCGGCTTAACAGCGGCTGTAGACAACCCTGCCTCCCGGGCAGCAACCAGGAGCGCACAGCTGACTGCGGTTTTCCCCACTTCAGTGTCCGTACCTGCAATAAAGAGCGTATTTGTCATCCCTTGGTGACCTCCACGAAAATGACCTCATAGGTCGCCGGCAATAGTCCATCTTGCCGCCATTGCTCATAGGCCTGGAGCATGCCCAATAACGTCGTTCTACTGGTCAGACCCGTCGCCCTGCCCCGATTCATATTGTGCGCCCCCAGTGTTTTTAACTCCGCCAACAACTCGGCAACGCGATCATAGTGCATACAGTATCGCTCGCAGTGAATTGTCACTGAGATGTCTGGTATGGACGCAGCCGCCGCCTGCAATAGATCCGCCTCGAGGAAACGATTTACATGTTGATAGGCATCAACCGCCTCCCATGACCGCCGTAATTCGCATAAGGTATCCGGGCCCAAGGTGGAGAACAGACACAGCCCACCGGGCTTCAACACACGCGCAAGTTCTGCGAGATAGGCCTCCGGTCGATAGCACCACTGCAGCGCCAGGCTGCTAAACACAATATCGCAGCTGGCAGCAGCCAGTGGCAGCGATTCAGCGTCACCAACCAACCATGAGCTGGCTCTCTTGCAGCGATCCCTTGCATAGCTAATCATTCCCTCCGCGATATCGACCCCTATATAGCTGGCTGTGGGGTACGTCGAACATAACTGAGGCCGAAAATGCCCCGTGCCACAGCCGAGATCTAAAACCGTCTCGACAGTACGCACTTGTTCGTAGGCCTTTGATTGCGATTCGAGAATTGAAAGTAAGCGCTCGCCCACTTCACGCTGCAGCGCTGCCGCAGTGTCATAAGATTGTGCCGCTCGACTGAACGATGAGGCCACCTCCATCTTAGCGGGCGCTTCGCTCTGCGTGGCTTCTCCTAAACACAAACCCCTGGCGTCGAGAAAGCGCTTGATCAGCGAGGCACTGCGTTGCGGGCTATCCAGGGGTGTTAGGTGGCTGGCGTCGGGGATCGTCAGCACCTCAGTCTGTTCCTTTTCCACCAGCAATGCGGCAAGACGTTGGTGAAGTTCCATTGGCACCAGAGCGTCCCTTTCAGCCAACAGATGAAGCTGCGGTGTGGCCAGATCAAGCAATAGCGGCCGGTGGTCAATATTCAGCAACCAATGAAGGCCAAAGGCGAGTCCGCTTTCGGAACAATCACTACCCGCTCGAGTGAGTCGTCTCAGTAGACTCAGGGGGCGCTTCGCGCCTTGAGTCTGCAGCTTCCTAAAACGCCTCAATGTAGCGTCGGCGTCCATATGGAATTGGTTTTGAAACTCATCAAAAACGGCAGCTGGGACACCGGGCCATTGCGCGTCCGCAACAAACTTCGGATTACTACACAATGTTACGACCGCGAGCACGCGCTCGGGCGCTCGTGCAGCCAACGCTAACGCAAATTGGCCACCCAGTGACCAACCAACAAAAACCGCGCGCTCGGGTGCAGCGGCCAAGAGCATGTCCAGCACATCCTCAAATTCAAGCTCGTTACCTGAGGCCACTGCCGGTGCACAGCCAGGGACATCTATCAGGGTAACATCGGCCCAGGGACGCAGGCAGGCAACCATTGAGCGCCAAATTTCACGATCGCATCCCCAACCGTGGAGCAATACCAGTTGCACAGCAGCCGTCTGCGTTGCCGGCAAAATTTCGGGCGAGCCCAGCATCTATTGCTTAACCCAGCACGCCGCCAGTTGATCGAGCAGAATATCGACCTGCTCCTCGCTATGGGCAGCACTCAGCGTGACGCGCAGTCGCGAGGTACCTGTGGGGACCGTAGGTGGCCTTATTGCACTGATCAAGATACCGCGCTCACGCAATTGCTCGCTAAGCGCGAGTGCACTGCCAGCGTCGCCCATCATCAACGGCTGGATCGCGCTCCGGGAATCCACGAGCGGCAAGCCCAACTCTTGCGCCCCCAGACGGAAGCGCTCGATGAGCGCAGCAAGGTGTTCGCGACGCCACGCCTCTGTAACCACAAGATTGAGTGATTCTAAACTCGCCGCCGCAACCGCCGGTGGCAGGGCAGTCGTGTAGATGTAAGTGCGAGCGTCCTGAATAAGACTTTCAATCAACAGTTCACTACCGGCCACAAATGCGCCACCGACGCCAAGAGCCTTACCCAAAGTAGCCATTAGAATCGGCACTGAGGACGCATTTAGACCCGCGGCTTCGACGCTGCCAGCACCACGCTCACCCAGCACACCAAAGCCATGAGCGTCATCCACCATTAACTCTGCGCCAAATCGGTTGCAGCTGTCCACCAGCTGAGCCAAGGGTGCTGCATCCCCGTCCATACTGAAGATGCCGTCTACCACCACTAATTTAACGCCAGCAAACGCGCTATCGCGCTCCGCGCTGCCAAGTTTTTGCTCGAGAGCGGCGACATCGTTGTGTGGAAAACGCTGAAATCGTGCGCCACTAAATAAACCACCGTCCAATAAAGACGCGTGATTCAATCGATCCTGGAACACGCGATCGCCCTTCTGTAGCAGACCAGTGAGCACGCCCATATTCGCCATGTAGCCACTGGAAAAGAGCAGCGCTCTTTGACGGCCTGTGAATTCAGCAAGTGCTTCTTCCAGACGCTGGTGGTGTTTACTGTGCCCACATACCAGGTGAGAGGCACCACTGCCGACCCCGTGGTCGGCGGCGGCTTGTGAAAATGCCGCGACCACACGCGGATGACCCGCAAGACCTAAATAGTCATTGCTACAAAAGTTCAAAAAGGTATCGCCATCCAGCTGGATGCAAGGACCCTGACCAGACGCCAGTGTGAGGCGCTCTCTGTATAAGCCCTCACTGGTGCGGCTCAGCAAGCGAGCGCTCAGACGCTCAGACAGCGCCCCCATGGATAATACAGACCAGCTTGTTACTCAGTCGATGCGACAGGGTGTTTCACTGCTGTCGCATCGTAAAAGCGCGGATCGGGTACTTCAGGCGCTTCGCGCAGCTCGCGCTGTTCAGGCGTGATGCCCAGCCGGCTAAATAAAGCCATGTCCGAATTGGCTCGCGGATTGGGCGTGGTCAACAACTTTTCACCGTAGAAGATGGAATTAGCGCCAGCAAAATACGCTAACGCATGCATCTCCTCGTTCATCTCCTCACGCCCCGCGGATAGCCGCACGTGGGACGCGGGCATCATAATGCGCGCCACCGCAATGGTCCGAATAAATTCAAAGGGGTCTAGATCCTCTTCATCGGCCAGCGGTGTACCCTGCACCCGCACTAGCATATTGATGGGAACACTTTCAGGGTGCTCGGGCATATTGGCCAACTGCTGCAGCAGACCTGCACGGTCATGACGCTCCTCGCCCATACCCACAATGCCGCCACTGCACACTTTCATACCGGCAGCGCGTACATGCTGCAGCGTATCCAACCTATCCTGATAGGTACGCGTGGTAATAATGTCGCCATAGTATTCTGGTGATGTGTCCAGATTGTGGTTGTAGTAATCCAGGCCCGCCTCAGCCAAAGTCTGCGCCTGCGCTTCCGTGAGCATGCCCAGGGTCATACAGCTTTCAAGACCCAGATCGCGCACCCCTTCTACCATCGCAACCACGTAAGGCATATCGCGATTCTTTGGCGAGCGCCAGGCGGCTCCCATGCAGAAGCGGGTGGCACCGCTGTCTTTCGCTCGCCGTGCCTGCGCCAATACTTTCTCCACCTCCATCAACTTTTCGACCTCCAAGCCCGTGTCGTAACGAGTGCTTTGCGGGCAGTAGGCGCAGTCCTCCGGGCAGGCGCCGGTTTTGATGGAAAGCAATGTGCTGACCTGAACCTGATTTGGGTCAAAATACTGCCTATGCAGCGTTTGCGCTCGAAATAGAAGATCGTTAAAAGGCAGGTCAAATAGCGCTTTGACTTCCGATCGGGTCCAATCGTGACGAATATCAGTTTGCGCGGGTGCGGTGCTGGGAGAAACCACATTGGCTAGTGAGGGCATGACAAGCTCGAAGGATCTGATGACAAGCCGTCAATCATACGTCGGTCAGAGTGGCTGTCAACCTAACTGACGCACCGTGGTTAACAACAAAATCAATGCCCTGTCCAATCTGTTCTTTCCCGAACACTGTGAACTCTGTCAGGCGCCAAGTAATAGACCATTGCCGCTTTGTCTCGCCTGCGAATCAGATCTACGCCGCAATGAGCCCAGCTGCTTTCAATGTGCTGAGCCACTACCGTCCTTCGCAGACCATAGCAGGCAACTCCTCTGCGGTCGTTGTCAAAATCAAAGGCCAGATTTTGATCGGGTAATTGCTCCCTGGCTCTACTGTCCGCTCATGGCTCACTTGATTGGGCGCTGGAAATTTGAGGGGCAGCACCGTCTTACCGCACTGCTTTGCTACCTGTGGCGGCGAGCGCTTGCAACAACGCCCTCGGCAGATGTGATCATCCCTGTACCTCTGCACTGGCGACGACTGTTGCGGCGAGGATACAACCAGTCAGGACTACTATGTCGACAAATGCTGTCCGATACCGGATCAGATCACGTCCTGAGAGCCGATTTTACAAACGTCAAGCGAACCCGGGTTACTTCGCCACAGTCGGGGCTCAATGCAGCCAGGCGCCGGGCAAATCTGAGCGGCGCCTTTACAGTTAATGGGCGCTATGACAACCTTCGCGTGGCGATCGTCGATGACGTATTCACCACAGGCGCAACCGCAACAGAGCTAGCGCGCGCACTGCGCGCCGCCGGAGCAAAAACCCTGGAGGTATGGTGTCTCGCACGTACACCTGGTCCCGACTACTAATTACTTCGCGAACTTCCCTAATGTTGATTCATGCTCCGATTCGCTATGCGGTGCTGTTGCTAGCCGTATCTTTCACAGCCCAAGCCGCGTGGAGCGGAGAACCTCTGCGCATTGCGGTAGCGGCCAATTTTCGCGCAACTCTGCAGGGCATTAACGAGGTTTTCGAACGGGAAACTGGACAGGCTGTGAAACTCAGCTCGGCTTCTACAGGTGCGCTCTATACCCAGATCCGTCACGGTGCTCCATTTGATATTTTTTTCTCGGCAGACAAAGACACTGCTTTGCGCCTGGCAAGCGATACCGGGCTCCCTGGGGGGGGCGTCGCATTTTGTTACGCTACCGGCACACTGGTGTTGGCAGGTGGCGATGGCAGCATCGAACAACTGGCAGATCCGGAAAATAGTCTCGCAATCGCAAATCCGCTAACTGCTCCCTATGGCAAGGCAGCGGTAGCGATTCTGGAAAGAGACGAATTTGCCAGCGGCGTGAATCGCAAACTGGTGCGCGGCACCAATGTCATACAGAGCTATCAGTTTTGGTTTACCGGGGCGACCGACCTTGCGCTGCTGCCAAAGGCGTTGGCAAAGGATGCAACACCTATTCCCAAGCAGTGGTACCCGGCCGTAGAACAGTACGCAGTTGCGCTCGCGCCGACAGAGCGCAACGAAGGGCTAGCCCAGTATCTGGAGTGGCTTCGTAGTGACAGAGTACAGGCCATGATTATCAAAGCAGGCTACGAACCTTGCTCCTGAGCTCTGCTGAGCTAGACGCACTGTGGCTTACCGTCGCTCTGGCTACCGTTACCACAATCATTCTGCTTTTGCTCGGTACACCATTGGCCTGGTGGCTTGCTCGCACGCGAAATAAGTGGCCCGCACTGATTGAAGCAGCGGTGGCAATGCCCCTTATTTTACCACCTACGGTTTTGGGATTTTATCTGCTTCTGATGTTCGCGCCCGATACCGCGCTGGGCCGTGCCTGGCAGCAATTCACCGGTACGCAGTTGGCTTTCTCATTCAGCGCCCTGGTCATCGGCTCTGTGATTTACTCGCTTCCTTTTGTCGTACAGCCACTGCAGGGGGCTTTTCAGCGAGTACCTGATGGCTTGTTGCAGGCAGCAGCCAGTTTGGGCGCGAAACCCTTGGATCAGTTCGTCTCGGTCGTGCTCCCCATGACGCGCAGCAGTTTTGTCACAGCAGCCAGTTTGGGCTTTGCTCATACAGTGGGTGAGTTTGGCGTGGTATTGATGATTGGTGGCAATATACCTGGCGAAACACAGGTCCTGTCTATAGCACTCTATGACTACGTTGAATCGCTGCAATTTGAAGAGGCACATCGTCTGGCGGCGGGGCTGGTTGTTTTCTCGGCCTTGCTACTCATATGGTTGTATCGAAACGATAGGCGCGAGAGTTGGAGAATGCGGGCATGACAGGGCTGCACCTGGAATTGGCTTGTAGTGGCGAGGGAGACTTCAAATTAGAGCTCAATACACAGCTGCCTGATAGGGGAGTGACCGCAATTTATGGCCCGAGTGGCAGTGGTAAGAGTACGTTGCTGGATTGCATTGCCGGTTTCAGGCAACCGGATGTCGGAAGTAAGTTGCGCTTTCGTGAGGAAGCCTGGTTTGGCCATGGTCGCGCCACTCCGCCTTGGCTAAGAAACGTGGGCTACGTGTTTCAGGATGCCCGCCTGTTCCCTCACCTGACTGTCGAGCAAAATTTGGAGTACGCTGCAAAACGTGCAACTCGTGGCACTGCGCCATCGCTGGACGATGTGATGCATTGGCTTGATATCACGAGGCTCAAATGTCATGCGCCAGCCTCTCTCTCCGGGGGTGAACGCCAGCGGGTGGCGATCGGTCGCGCGCTGCTATCTGCGCCACAGCTGCTGTTGTTGGACGAACCGGTCGCCAACCTAGATCGTAGGGCAAGGCAACAGTGCCTGGGCTATTTGCAAGCACTGGTGGCAGAGTTGGCACTACCCACACTGTACGTGAGTCACGATATTGAAGAAGTAAGCCAGCTCGCCGACTACGTACTACTGCTAGACGAGGGCCGCGCCACCGATCAGGGCTCACTGTTAGAGCTCTGCAGCCAACTGGATAACCGACTTTCACAACAGGAGCAGGCGGCCGCCATTTTGCTGTGTACTGTAGGGCGTCAGGACGCGGAGTTTGGCTTGACGGAATTACTGGTCGAAGAGCAGACACTGCAGGTAGCGCAGCAACGGCAAAACGAAGGCCAACAGCGCAGGCTAAGAGTACCAGCCCGTGACGTCAGCGTTTGTCGTGAACGGCCAGCTGATACCAGCATCCTTAACATCTTGCCGGTAGAACTAGTGGAGATAGAACCCGGGGCAGATACACGGGTGATGATAAGACTCGCTCTGGGATCGCAATACTTATTAGCGCGGATTACGCGTAAGTCTGTTTCACAGCTTCAGCTAAAGGTGGGTGATCGTTTGTACGCGCAAATCAAAAGCGCTGCCCTGATGCGCAGCGCACATGAAGATGAAGACTGAACACACCTACGCCAGGCTGGACCCGGACATGGTTATCGCCGCTGTCGAGTCCGTGGGGCACCGCAGCGATGCCCGGCTGCTGGCTCTAAACAGCTATGAGAATCGCGTGTACCAGGTGGGCATGGAAGAAGCTGAACCACTTATCGCAAAATTTTATCGTCCGCAGCGCTGGAGCACGGAACAAATTCTCGAGGAGCACCGCTTTAGTCTGGAGTTACAGGACGCTGACATATCGGTGGTAGCACCACTCGTCTCTGCCAGCGGAGAGACGCTGCACGAACACGATGGTTTTCGATTTGCGCTGTTTCCCCGTCGCGGCGGCTATCCCCCGGAGCTGGATAACTTTGACAACCTGCTGGTGCTTGGCCGAACCCTGGGGCGAATGCATGCCGTTGGTGGTGCAGGTACTTTTCATCACCGCAATACCATCTCAGTAGAACATATGCTCACCGCGAGCAGGGAGTTTCTGTTGGAGGGGTTTATTCCAGACACACTGACACCCGCCTACAGTACCTTAACTCAAGACCTGCTACAGGGCGTATCAGATAGTTTTGCTACCGCCACACCAGACGATATGCTGCGCGTACATGGCGATTGTCATGTCGGCAACATCTTGTGGCGTGATGAAACGGCGCACTTCGTCGATCTGGACGACTGTTGCACGGCACCGGCAGTGCAGGATCTCTGGATGTTTCTCAGCGGGGAGCGCGAATTCCGTCAATTGCAACTGGCTGAACTGATAGAAGGTTACAGCGAGTTTCGCGACTTCGACGCAAGGCAGCTGCGCTGGATAGAAGCGCTGCGTACCATGCGCATCGTACACTATGCCGCCTGGCTCGCGAGACGCTGGTCTGATCCGGCTTTCAAACAAGCTTTTACCTGGTTCAACACCGAGAGGTACTGGGCAGATCACATCCTGCAGTTGCGCGAACAAATGTCTGCACTACAGGAAGAGCCCCTGCAGTTACTCTAGAGGAGGCCGACAGCAACGGCTTTCAGTGCCCAGCTAGAACGTATTCGGACCCTCATACTGCATGCTGAGTGTATAGGGCCAGGCAGCAACGCGCTGAATGATGAGGGAGAAACAGCTGCCCTGTTACTTTGCCTGCCGCAGATGCCGGGGAGAAAGGAATGTCAGCTGAAAAACCTAAGGCATTCACCACATCCGGCTTGGCACTAGATACGCCATGCCCTGAGCGTCGAAGAAACGTTGCCTGATTGCCCTGGTTTGTCACGACAGCACTATCGATCAAGGGCTATTGCTATCAATTCACTTTGAAACGCGCTTAAGCCGAGTACTGGGAACCAACAATGACCACAACCATCGCCAGAAGCTGTTACCTGACAGCACCTCCCGATCTATTGCATCCAAAAATTGCTCCAGACCGATTGGGTCTTTAAAGTAATCCATGCGTGTAACCAACGCGCGCGATGGATCCAGCTCTTTGATCACCTTTGCCGGACTGCCGGCGACGACGACATTAGCAGGTACGTCGTTTGTAACAACGGCACGGGCGGCAACAACTGAGTTTTCGCCTATGGTGACACCCTTCAACACGGTGGCATGGTCACCCAGCCAGACATTATTGCCGATAGTAACGGGATAGCTGCGTTCATCGCGCACGGTGCGATCATATATGGTGTGCCAGTCGGAGTCGGTTATATAAGCTCCATTTGCCAGCATTACACCATCGCCGAGCGTGATTTCGTCGCTGGCACTGATGCGCGAGCCAGGGCTCATCAAAACACAGTCACCAATCGTCACACGCCCCTCGCCCTGGGAACGTCCCCAAACACCCACCTCAACCCTCCGGCCGGGCTCACCAATCGCGGTAAAGCAACGACCGATATTGATATTGTTGCCGGAGATGTGGACATACCAGGGCTTCATAATAGTGTGAAACGGACCGAGCGACTCGCATTGCGGCCGCAGATAAAAATCAGCCCACCATCGACGAAATATCAGATATTGCTTTTTTACCCAGTAGGGTCGCAAATCCTCGCGCATAGAAACTCACCCCGAAGAGCCATAGATGTATCAAAAATGGGCCGGTATCATCGCAGCGCAGATCGACAACATCAAACCTGTGCTCAACCATCGGCCTAACCTGCGACTCTGCGAGCGAGGAACGTGCCAAAGTGCAACATACTTCACGTCAGCCAGAAAGTAACCAGCCGCACCTGCACCCGCGGCTTGCAGAGAAGGTAATGCGCCATCTGCAAGTGCCCGAGAACAAGCCACTGACGGCGCACAGTGTAGCGGCTTTTAAACGGCTGCAAACTGCGCTAGAACAGGCACCGCGACCACTGATACTCGACTCATTTTGCGGCACAGGCCACAGCACGGCTGCCATCGCGTGCCAGTTTCCGACTCATCTGGTAGTGGGCATAGATAAGTCGGAGAGCCGACTCGCAAAGCGGCCTGATGCTTGGCCTGGGAACGCTTTATTATTACGCACAGACTGCTACGAGCTCTGGCATCTACTGGTCGAGTACAATGTGCAGATTGAACGCCACTACTTGCTGTATCCAAACCCATGGCCCAAAGCGCGACAGCTCATGCGCAGAGTACACGGTCATCCGGCATTCTACTGGCTAACGCGCCTGGCTAGCGCTATCGAGTTGCGCAGCAACTGGCAGATCTATGTTGAAGAGTTTGGCATGGCAATGTTCCTTGCAGGAAGGCCTGGCAGCGTAAGACAGGTCCTACCGGACACACCAATCAGCCTGTTCGAAAAGAAATATCTAAACAGCGGTCACTCATTGTGGAGATTCAGCGAACCAAAATGACATAACCCAACGGCCACCACGCCCGCAACAACACCCAACGCTGCGTGACGAAACGACCGAACTGAGCTACAGTGCCATAACGACACCGAGGTGATGTATGACTGTTGCAACCAACGATCCCATCTGGGACCGAATACGTGAAGAAACCATTAAGCATGGCCAGGACGAGCCCATGCTCGCCAGTTTTCTGCATGCAACCATCTTGAACCATCCCAAACTCGAGGCTGCCTTGAGCTTTCACCTGGCGAATCTGTTGGATAACGCTACCGCCTCTTCGCTGTTACTGAGAGATGTGATGATCCAGGCTTTTGACAGCGATCCGGTTATCAGAGCTGCTGTGCGAGCCGACTTACAGGCTGTGTTGGACCGCGATTCGGCGTGCCATGAACTGTACATCCCATTTCTGTACTTCAAAGGTTTTCATGCACTGCAGGCCCAACGAGTGGCGCACTGGCTGTGGCGACAGGGGCGACAGCCACTGGCCTTATTTTTTCAGAACCGAATCTCAACCACCTTCGGCGTCGATATTCATCCCGCGGCTCGCATGGGGCAGGGCATCATGCTTGATCACGCCACCGGGTTGGTCATCGGTGAGACTGCGGTGGTTGGCAACAATGTTTCCATACTGCAGCAGGTAACCCTGGGCGGCACCGGAAAGGACGAAGGCGATCGACATCCGAAAATTGGTGAAGGTGTGCTGATCAGTGCCGGCGCGAAGATCCTGGGTAATATTCGCGTTGGCGATGGCGCGAAAGTTGGGGCCGGTAGTGTCGTGCTGGAAGACGTGCCACCCCATACTACCGTCGCGGGTGTGCCGGCGAAGGTAGTAGGTCGCCCGGCATGCGATCAGCCGGCACTGGAGATGGATCACGACTTCTGCTGCGACGAAGAAACAGCGGATCCACGACAGAGCAGCACAGGGTAAACCCCACTAGCGCAACGGTTAGTGGATATCAGGATATCCTAATGATATTGGGGCGACAGCTCCTGAACCGCATCGACAAACGCGGTCACGTGATCGGGATTGACTCCTGGAGTGATGCCGTGACCGAGATTGAAGACGTGTCCTGAACCAGCACCATATCCGGCGAGTATGGTCGCCACTTCCTCGCGAATGCGCTGGGGTGACGCGAACAACATACTCGGGTCCATATTGCCTTGCAGCGCCACTTCTCCACCGACACGTTGTCTCGCCAAACCAATATCCGTAGTCCAGTCAATACCTACTGCCTGTGCACCACAACCGGCAATGGCCTCCAGCCATTGGCCACCGCCTTTTGTAAATACGATTACCGGCACTCTTCTGCCTTCCGATTCGGTCGGCAATAGCTCGACGACGCGCTGCATGTAAGCAAGTGAGAACTCTAAATAGCCGGCGGCACTCAAGCTGCCGCCCCATGTATCGAAGATCTGCACCGCCTGCGCGCCTGCTCGAATCTGAGCGGCAAGATAATCGGCCACAGCATCGGCCAGCACAGACAAAATCTCGTGCATCAGCTGCGGCTTATCATATGCCATGGCCTTGACTCTAGCGAAGTCTTTGGATGAACCTCCTTCCACCATATAGGTAGCCAGTGTCCAGGGGCTACCAGAGAAGCCGATGAGCGGTACCATACCGTTCAGCTCACGACGAATCGTACTTACCGCGGCCATCACATACTCAAGGTCATCGTCGGCGCGTATCGCATTCAAGCCTGCTAGATCGGCTTCTGTACGCAATTGTTTCCGAAATCGCGGCCCTTCACCTTCTTCGAAATACAGTCCCAGTCCCATGGCATCAGGCACGGTTAGAATGTCCGAAAACAAAATAGCGGCATCCATAGGGTAGCGACGCAATGGCTGCATGGTCACTTCGCAGGCTAGCTCCTTGTTCTTACAAAGATCCAAAAATGAGCCCGCCTGCTGTCGAGTGGCACGATACTCAGGAAGATATCTGCCGGCCTGGCGCATCATCCAAATGGGTGTCCGGTCTACGTTCTCGCGCAAAAGCGCACGCAGAAATCGATCATTCTTTAGTTCACTCATACGGTGAGGGTCCTGCTCACGTGTGTTTTTTATTTGCGGATCGTCTGCATCGCGCCCAGTCGCCTGTCATTAGACTTCGAGGTAATCAAGTATGCCTTCGGCAGCCTGCCGCCCCTCCCAGATTGCCGTTACAACCAGATCAGAGCCGCGCACCATATCGCCGCCGGCAAACACCTTGGGATTGCTGGTCTGAAATTTAAAGGTTTGATGTTCCTCAGCAACAACGCCGCCCCAGTGATTGGTGTCCACCGTTATATCGTCCAGCCACCGCGGAGGACTTGGTTGAAAACCAAAGGCGATAACGACTGCATCGGCCTCCAATACTACCTCGCTTCCCGCTATCGGCTCAGGACGACGGCGCCCATCATCATCGGGTTCACCCATGCGTGTCTTAACCATTTTCACACCGCAGGCCTGACCGAAGTACTCAACGATTTCCAATGGTTGTCGATTGTATAAAAACTCCACGCCCTCTTCGGTCGCATTTACAACCTCACGACGTGAGCCAGGCATGTTCTCTTT
Organism: Pseudomonadota bacterium; assembly: GCA_039178015.1. Taxonomy (GTDB): domain Bacteria; phylum Pseudomonadota; class Gammaproteobacteria; order Pseudomonadales; family Halieaceae; genus JARRPM01. The sequence continues at coordinate 3,415 of JBCDFM010000055.1, read as the reverse complement.
GTCTCGACGATAGGCACAGGTCACGCTCTTTGCCTGCTGTCTCACCGCGGTGCGCACACAGTCCATGGCGGTATCACCCCCACCCAAAACGATCACGCGCTTGCCTTCGAGGTTGATATAGTCATCTGGCGACTGCTCAAAACCCAGGTTTTGGTTTACGTTGCCTATGAGATAGGGCAGGGCCTCATACACTCCCGGCAGATCTTCGCCGGGAAAGTTGCCGCGCATATAGGTATAGGTGCCCATACCGAGGAATAGGGCGTCATACTCTTCCATTAGCTCAGCTACAGATACATCCTTGCCGACCTCCGTGTTCAGGCGAAACTCAATACCCATACCTTCGAACACTTCACGACGCCTTACCATCACATCCTTTTCCAGTTTGAACTCAGGTATGCCGAAGGTGAGTAAGCCGCCAATTTCCGGATACAAGTCAAAAACCACGGGCTTGACACCACTGCGCGCCAGCACGTCTGCGCAGCCCAGACCAGCGGGTCCAGCACCAATAATCGCAACAGATTTGCCTGTCGGAATCACATCCGACAAATCTGGTCGCCACCCCATAGCAAGGGCGGTATCAGTGATGTATTTCTCAGAAGCGCCAATGGTGACTGCACCAAAACCGTCATTCAGCGTGCACGCACCCTCGCATAATCGGTCCTGCGGACACACGCGACCACACACCTCAGGCAGAGTATTGGTCTGATGACTGAGCTCAGCAGCCTCAAACAAATTGCCTTCGGCCACCAGTTTGAGCCAATTGGGAATGAAATTATGTACTGGGCATTTCCATTCACAGTAGGGGTTGCCGCATTCGAGGCAGCGATGCGATTGCTCCGCTACCTGTTCCTGGTCGTAGGGCTGATAGATCTCGACATATTCCGTTTTGCGCGAACGCAGGGTGTTTTTATCCGGGTCGCTTCGACCCACGTCGATGAACTGAAAATTATTTTCCAGTCGCCTACTCATACACCTTCCTCCATCGGCCGTCAGCCACTAATCAGTATCACGCAGCCTTGACAATAGGCGATCCAGATCTGCCGCCTTGGGCTTGACCAGCCAAAATTTGCCAACATAGTCCTCAAAGTTTTCCAGCAGCTTAGCCCCCCATTTGGAGCCAGTTTCCTCAGTGAATTCTCTAATATTGCCACGTAAATGGTGTCTATAGGCCTCCATATACTCAGCACTAACGCGATGAATTTCTACTAACTCGCTGTTAAAACGATCAATGAATCCCCGGTCCTGGTCGAGAACATAAGCAAAACCACCGGTCATACCAGCGCCAAAATTCACGCCGGTTGGGCCTAACACGGTGATCACACCACCCGTCATGTACTCACAACAGTGATCGCCTGCCCCCTCAACAACCGCATGCACACCGCTATTTCGCACACCGAATCGCTCACCCGCTATCCCAGCCGCAAACAGCTTGCCGCCGGTAGCACCGTAAAGGCAGGTGTTGCCAACGATCACAGAATTGTGCGATTGATATTCGCTGTCCGCACCGGGGTAAATCACCAGCTTGCCGCCAGCCATACCCTTGCCCACGTAATCATTGGAATCACCCTCAAGATACATGTGCAGTCCGCCTGCGTTCCAGACACCAAAGCTTTGCCCAGCTGTGCCCCTCAGTCGCAGTATCAGTGGGTTGGACTCCATGCCCGTATTGCCGTGCCGCCTGGCGATTTCACCCGACAGTCTTGCGCCAATCGAGCGATCACAATTGTTCACCTCAAAATGAAATTCCCCGCCACTGCTGGATTCGATGACGCTAAGTGTTTCCCGTAGCATCATCTCGGCTTTTTCGCCCTTGTCGAAAGGCGTGTTGGCCGCTACCTGGCAAAACTCGGGTTGTCCTGCCGCCTCGGCCGGTTTGTGCAGGATAGGGCTAAGATCCAGTTTCGCCTGCTTGCTCGTACTGCCGGGAAGCACCTCCAAAAGATCGGTTCTACCGATCAATGCCTGCAGCGTCGGCACGCCAATACGGGCCAACCACTCTCTGGTTTCTATCGCGATGAAGGTGAAAAAGTTAACCACCATTTCAACCGTACCGTTGAAATGATCCTGCCGCAGTTTTTGATTCTGCGTAGCCACCCCTGTCGCACAATTATTGAGGTGACAGATACGTAAGTACTTACATCCAAGGGCTACCATGGGCGCCGTACCGAAGCCAAAACTCTCCGCTCCGAGTATGGCTGCTTTGATTACATCTAACCCGGTCTTCAGACCACCATCGGCCTGTAGTCGAATGAAACCCCGCAGCTGATTGCCTCGCAGCGTTTGCTGCACCTCTGCCAGTCCGAGCTCAAAAGGCGACCCCGCATAGCGAATAGAAGTCAGTGGACTGGCTGCCGTTCCACCATCGTAACCGGAGATTGTAATGAGGTCCGCGTAGGCTTTGGTCACACCAGCGGCGATTGTTCCAACCCCGGGCTCGGACACCAGCTTGACAGACACCAGCGCGTTTGGATTCACCTGCTTGAGATCGAATATAAGCTGCGCCAGGTCTTCGATCGAGTAAATGTCATGATGCGGCGGCGGCGATATGAGTGTGACGCCTGGGACCGAATAGCGCAGTCTGGCGATCAGCTCATTGACCTTGCCGCCCGGCAATTGCCCCCCCTCTCCTGGCTTCGCCCCTTGCGCCACTTTAATCTGGAGCACTTCCGCGTTAACCAGATAGTGTGGTGTAACACCAAAACGACCCGATGCGATCTGCTTAATCTTCGACACGCGATCAGTGCCGAAACGTTCTGGGTCCTCGCCCCCTTCGCCCGAGTTGGACCTGGCGCCAATCCGATTCATCGCCGCTGCCATGGCCTGATGGGCCTCTGGGCTTAGTGCACCCAATGACATACCTGCTGAGTCGAAGCGCCTTAAAATATTCTCTAGGGGCTCAACATCATCAAGGTCGAGCGGGGCTGTCATCTCTTTAGGCTTGAGTAGGTCTCTGAGAGTGGCAACAGGTCGATCGTTAACCAACTTGCTGTAGCGTTTGTAGTCGGCATAGTCCCCGCTCGCAACGGCCTGCTGCAGACTCATGACAACGTCGGGATTGAAGGCGTGATATTCCTGTCCATGCACATATTTGAGCAGTCCGCCCTGTTCAATATTTTTACGTAGGCTCCATGCCCGTCGCGCCAGAGTCTTCTGGTCCTCCTCGAGTTCGTCAAATCCAGCGCCTTCTATCCGTGATGCAACCCCCTTAAAGGCCACATCCACAACCGCTCGCGACAAACCCACCGCCTCGAACAGCTGCGCGCCCCGATACGAGCTGACTGCCGATATGCCCATTTTAGACATAATTTTTAGTAGCCCTTTGTTGATTCCTTTGCGGTATTTCTTGTAACAGGCGCTGGGTTCTCCGAGCACCTCTCCGCTACGAATCAGCTCTTCCAAGACACTGTAGGCGAGG
>JBCDFM010000054.1:0-19665 GCA_039178015.1 Pseudomonadota bacterium | reverse complement strand
TCACAGCGACAGGTTTTGACTAGCAGCGGCTATGACGCCCTTGTCGCCGCGGAGGAAGTCCTGTTATCGCGTTTGGCCGCAGCGATCGCCGACTCACTGCCGGTAGATCATGCAGTGGATTCAGCCGGTGATGGGTGAGGCCGTTCTCAGCCAGTAATCGCTGAACAATAATCCAAGCTGCAGGTTACCAGTTATTTCGCTGAGAGAGGCACTCAGGAACAGGGCTGCGCTTGCTACGCTGGCTTTCGGGCTTACCGATATGGATAAGACACACCATGAATATTGAAATTCTGCAGGCTGACTATGACAACCCCAAGCAGGGAGACGACTTGATATTCTTGCTGAATGCCTATGCCGAGGATCCAATGGGCGGCGGCGAAGGTCTTTCACCGGAGGTTTGTGAACAGCTACTGCCCGCCCTGGCTGCGCTACCCCATGCAGTCAGCGTGCTTGCGTACGTTGACGGCAAGCCCGCAGGTCTGGCGAATTGCTTCGAGAGCTTCTCGACCTTCGCCTGCCGAAAATTGCTCAACATCCACGATTTGGCGGTGCTGAAAGCATATCGAGGTCAGGGTGTTAGCCAGGCGTTGCTGGCTGCGCTGGAAGCGTTGGCCACGGATCGCGCTTGCGCCAAATTAACGCTAGAGGTGCAGGATGGAAATCACGTTGCCAAGCGAGCTTATCAGCGATTTGGTTTTTCACCTTCAACGGTGAGTCCGACCTCGGGTGCGGCTCAGTTCTGGGAAAAGTCCTTAGGAAGGGGAAGAGTCCCTTGATCCGGTTGTTGTGAAGATCTGAGACCAGTGCTTGATGCGTCGCGAACGCTTGCTGTTAGGGTACCTCTGTTACATTCGGTATTACTTTAGCGTCAACTATCGTGTGCTCGCAGAAGGCCAAGGCTGGTTGTCCCTGGCGATGCTCGCAACGCTCTGAGAGCGCCATGGAATAAATCAGAGGTGCCTTAGCTCGGCATTTACTCCAAAGAACGTTGCCCTGTGCCTGTAGGTGTGCCCCGTTGTTGTATACCGCTGCGACCGGTATCAGGCCGTGATTGAGCGTTGATGGCTTGCGGAATAGGCAACAGCAATTCTCTACCCCAGATATGTTGTGGTAGGTTGTCTGTCATATCGTCGACATCGACCAGTGGTACCAGACCGATCGGCTGTATCGCGCGACCGTCTGCGCCATCACTACTCCATCGTGAGAATGCCTGTCCGGTCACCTCATGCTGGCGATTGAATGTTACTAATAGAAATTCGCCCGTGAGTTGGGCATCGCCCCAGTCTACGGACATGATATCGGCTCCTAGAGCGCCAAGCCTGATGCCAAGCGTATCTTCGTCAATGGTCCAGTGCTCCCAGGCCAGTACATATCCGGTTCCTACTGCAGACAGACGCAGCGGTGGCCCCAATTGTGCCAGTACGTCCGTCAGGGTAATCGGTGTGTCATTCTCGGGCAGCTTCTCGATAACCAGAGGCTGACCTAGTTCGTATCGCCACTGGGTGCAGCCTACAAGCAATACCGTGAGCAGCAGTGCAGCCGCGGCCCTAGCCCTGGTCACTATCACTGATTTTGGTAGCGTAGTCGGTGAGCACGTCGTTGGCGTCGAAGAACAGAATGGCTCGGTCATAATTTGTTTCGATGGCCATGCGGTTGTAAACAATCAAAATGATGCCATTGCCTTTGGAGCGCTCGAACAAATAGTAGAGGACGGATTCGTTTTCCAGAGAAATCACCTGGGAGGGCGGTCCGAGCAGCGCCAATACGTCCTTGCGTGTGCTCTTGCCAGGGACGAGATTCTGCGTCACGGTATCTTGCCAGGTGACCTCCACGCCGCGTTTGTTTGAATACTGGGCGCAACCGGCCACAAGCATAGTGATGACGCAGACAGCGAGGCCGGCGGAAAAGCGTTTCATGAGGGGCAACTCCAACAACTCAGGGGACGCTAGAATAGGGTATCGGGGTATACGAATCCAGTGTCGGAGTCGATCAACTCAAAGTCCTTCTCAACGGCTTATGTCGTGCTCAGTGCGCAGCATCTGGTATCCGAAGACCTGTTTGTCGGCGGGTGAGGTCATCAGTCCCCGTTCGACGGACCTGGAGTTTGTCAGGCGTATCAGTCTTCGTAACAGAGGCGTTAACACTCTACAGCCGCGCTCAGGGGTATGACCCTAAAGCCTTGCCCCGCTCGAGGTAGCGCTTCGCAGCGGCAACCGAGTGCAGTAGCGCGAGGCGGCCCGGATGAATGCCCCGCCAGGGTGCCAATTTAGTTTTTTGCGCCGGGTGCCGCGCCCGCCTTGGCAAGATGTTCACTGAGAATGGTGGCCCAACGCTTGATTGTGCGGTTTTCATCTGCTGTGTTAGTCACGCTGTTGCGCACTTGCATGATATCGAAGTTACCGCCCACCGTTTCCGGGTCAATCACTCTGGCAATGAGATCGCCGGTCTTGCCGTCATACAGCTGCATATACAGCGTCATCTGCCCTGCATCGGCGGCAAAATTCATCTCTCCTGGTGTCATGGTATCCGGTGCGGTGATCTCCAGGTTGATGATCGCTGGCTGCACGATCAGGACGCCGCTGGCGCCCTTGTCCACCATCTGATAGCCCGCCTGGGTTAGGACTTCAGTGAAGTCTTTATTGAACTCGGTCGCCAGTCGAGTGCGAATCGCCGCCATATCTTTGTCGGTCACCTGGCTCATCAGATCCATCTGCTCGTCGTTGTACTGTCGCTGCCAGTCCTTGTTAAAGGCCACGTAGCAGGCCAACAGCGCGACTTTGTCGTACTCGGCGAGGCTGGCGCCCGGCTTCATGTAGAGGGCTTTGAGCTCACTGTCTTTGACCAGATGCAGACCATCGTGGCTGACCTCAGGGAGCTTGTTCTCAGCGAATGCAGCGCTGGCGAACAGCAGGCAAAGTAGAGCGTATAGGTAACACCAGGTAGTCTTCAATGGCATAGGAATCTCCTTATTAGAGTGAATAGCTGTCCTTAACTTTGGGTGCGCAAAAGTGTGGACTACAACGCTACCCAGAGCAAGCCAACCGGGACTGGTTTAGACCCGTGCGGCATGCAAGCGGTTCCCTGCCAACAGGGGTCGGCGAACGCTATGTCAGGGAACGCCCACGCCGAGTGCGAAACCCACAAAAAAAGAAGTTTTCGCTCTGGGCTGATTGTTCTAAGCCCGTCTCAACGACGCTCGCATGTTGCGCTCATTTGACCATCTAGAAGGCCGATAACTGCAGGATTGTGGGTGAACTCCGCCCGTATTAAGTCCTCCAGGCGCCGCCATTTGCGCGATATTTTCTGTTTGGAGAAAAACGCGCTGTAGTTGGCCAGAGGAATCAAGTCAGAATTGCCTATGTTATCCACCAGGATGAGCTTGTGCGTGTCACGCGTCCTACGCTGAAACAGTATGTTTTTAGGTTTTAGCGTCATTGTGATAATGCGTTCTAGGAACAGGTACTCCCGCAGTGCACGCAGCCCACCTATTAGCCCTTCAGCGTAACGCTCTGTCAGGCGTTCGCTCTGCAGGTAGTGCTCTAGTGGTCGTGAGATCATCCCATCATGGTCTCTAATCAAGTCGAATATTGCGCCCTCACCCAGGTTAGTCTCCACCGTGCCATAGAACTTAGGCAACATCTCCCAGCTTATACCGCGTCGCATCAGGTGCCGATAATAGCGCTGCTCCCGGCGGTTCTCCCCATCTGAACCCGAAACCACTACCTTAATACAACGGTTTGAATCTTGGGGGTGGATGTAACATTCTCGGTGCCATCCGCTGCCGGCCAGGTCGGCGGGATTCAGATGCATTACTGCCGTGTTTTTTGTGCCAGCCATTGAGGGAGGGTTTTGCTTAAAATCTCGAGAATAGCACGGCAAAGTCGCCTAGGAGTATCGGCACGATGGGGCTAAAGGCCTTATACTCTGCCCACGCTCTCACAGCCGTAGGTGCTCGATGGGACCCTGTCGTTATCTCTTGTCCGCGCTCTTACACAACCGAAACAGGTAATTCTCATGTTCCGATCTTTCCTTTTGCTCACGCTGCTGTTGGCCACCTCTTCCGGCGCCTTAGCGGCGACCTTGCGTGTAGGAGTGAGCGCTGATTATCCACCTCTGATCTTCCTGCAGGAGGGTCAGATCGTCGGTATTGAGGCCGACAACGCCCTCGCTTTAGGCAAGATTATCGGGCGCAAGATAGAGCTTAAAAATATGGCCTTTGAGTCATTAATGCCGGCGTTATTGACCGGTGAGATCGATGTCATTATGTCGGGCTTCAGCGTGACGGCGCAGCGTAGCGAAAAAGTTATCTTTACAGATGCGTACATGTTGATCGGACAAATGGCTATATTACATCGGGACAAAATTGCCAGCTTCTCGCAACCCTGGTCAGTCTATCGACCGGGTGTGCGTATTGGAGTGGAACCCGGCACCACGGGCGCTGCCTTTGCCGAACGCGAGCTAAACGAGGCTGAAATTAAATATTACGTAGACCCCGCAGCGGCTTTTGCTGGACTGCGAAGTGATGAGATTGATCTGTACATACATGACGCTCCAACCAGTTGGCAGTTGGCGACCACACCTGAGAACGAGGACCTGCTGAGCCTATATTCTCCCATGACGGAGGAGATGCTGGCCTGGGCGGTGCGTCCGGATGACGATGCCCTTGCCGGGGAGCTTAACCGTGCGCTGGATACGATGAAACGCAATGGGACTTTGCAATACATCCTCAATCGCTGGATTCCAGTGCGGGTCGAAGTACATTGAGGGCTTCGAGCTCAAGCGCGACTTGACCACTCGCCAGGACCGCTAGGTACCTTCGGGCTGCCTGCATTCAGTTATTGACCGCCTGTGGCTGAGTACAATGAACCGCACAAACGGTCTCGATCTGAACTGCGTTTGCAGACGCCGTTGTCGGTGTGACAGCAATGCATCGCAACACCAGTGGCAGCCGAGCCCACTGGCGCGAACCCTTCTATCAGCCCGGACTCCTACTGGCGATTACCCCATCGTGTTAAATCGAAGACGGGTTTGTTATGTGCGTCAGCGTCTTGGGCATAACGAAGGCGTCCAGGCGAGCCCTTGGGCTCAGGGGGGCTACATGAGGGACTGGATAAGGGTTGGTGTCGTACGCATAATAGCAGTCCTAAACGTGATGAGAGGTGGCAATGACTGATACAGCAGCAGTGTTTGATGAGGTCGTGAGAAAGCGACGATCGCTGCGAGCCTTTTTACCGGAGCCACTGCCTGACGCCTTACTACATCGGTTGTTTGACGTTGCGCAGCGTGCCCCCAGTAACTGTAATACGCAACCCTGGCTGACCCATGTCGTATCGGGCGCTAAGCTAGAAGTCCTGCGTCGGGAGATGCCGAAACGGTTTATGGCTGGCGACATGACTTTGGATTTTCCCTATGACGGCGCCTACGAAGGCGTGTACAAGGAGCGCCAATATGCGTCTGCGCAGGCGATGTATGACGCGGCGGGGATCGAGAGGAAAGACAAAGCAGCACGGCACGAACAGTTTATGCGCAATTTCACGTTTTTTGATGCGCCGCACGTAGCGTTTCTCTTTCTGCCAGAGCCGTTCGGCTTAAGGGAGGCCGCAGATCTTGGCATGTTTGCGCAAACATTAATGTTGGGCATGACGGCGAACAATATTGGCAGCTGTCCACAAACATCGCTCGGCTTTCAGGCAGGTCTGGTGCGTGAAGTATTAGGTCTTGAGGCTAGCAACAAGCTGTTGTTTGGTATTTCATTTGGCTTGTCCGACCCGGATGCGCAAGTTAATCGCTGCGCTACGGATCGCGCGACTGTGCCGGACCACGTCGAATTTCACAGCTGAGCCTAGCGAAGTCAATCACCGTGACAGATTTGATTCTCACAGAGTCGTGCAACGGCATATTGATTGTAAAGTTCAATCGTGCCGACAAGAAAAACGCGATTACTAATGACATGTGGATGGCGCTACAGGATGTTTTTGAACGTGCCCGGATGGACGACTCGGTGCGCTGTTTGCTGCTCGCAGCCGAAGGCAATCATTTTTGTGCCGGTGTTGATCTGGCCAGTATGAGTGAGTCGGAGCAGGGCACAGAGCATCCCTTTGAGGCAGCTGCCAGAGCGGTCGTGGAGTTTGATAAACCCCTGGTCGCTGCCGCCACCGGCTACGCGGTTGGTGGTGGTGCAACGGTGCTGTTTCATGCTGACCTGGTTTATGTGGGTGAAAGCCTGAGGCTGAGACTACCCTTTGCGAGCCTGGGTCTGGTGCCTGAGTGGGGCAGCAGCTATATGTTGCAGGCGAACATCGGAGCGCAGCGAGCCGCGGAGCTGTTCTACACGGCCCGCTGGGTGGATGCCAAACTCGCGCAGGAGTACGGCATGGCAGCCGCGGTGGTACCTGACGACGAGCTTTACGCGCAAGCATTGACTGTGGCGCAGGAGATTGGCCAATGGCCGTTGAGCTCCCTACGCGAGATAAAGCGCTGTCTGCGCGCCCATCACTTACCTGAGATCGATAGAGCAATTAATCAGGAACAGGCGGCGATGAACAGACAGTTGGGTTCGCCAGCGAATATCGAGGCGATGACGGCCTTTCTGGAAAAGCGCTCGCCGGATTTCAGCAATCTCTAGCGAGCCCTCTGGCGGTCCTTGGCCAAGCACGTAGTCAGGTTGGGTTCCTCGCCCTAAGGTTGGACGAAGTCGATCACTTCCAGGTTGAAGCCGGACAGGGCATTGAAGCGTACCGGCGCCGACATTAAGCGCATTTTACCAATACCTAAGCGTTTTAGGATTTGCGAGCCTGTGCCAATGACACGGTAATTTTGGATGCCGTCTGAACTGCTGCGACCGATGGCACCTTGCGGATTGGGAAAACTGTCAACTTCCGCCAGGCTGCGCTCAGCGTTACTCGCTTGGCCTATCAAGACAACGGCACCACAGCCTTCTTCCGCGATCGACTGCATAGCCCTGCGGTATGACCAACCCGTGGATGCGCCGTTGATTTGGGTGCCCAGCACGTCTCTCAAGGTATTGATTGTCTGCACGCGGACCAGCGTGGCTTGTTCTTCTCTGATCGTGCCGCAGGTCAGGGCGTAGTGCACAGTATCATCGATGAGGTCGAGAAAGGTGTGCAAGACAAAGTCACCAAATTCTGTCGTCACGGCTTTGACATTGCGCAGTTGCACAGACTGTTCATGAAGTGCGCGGTATTGAATCAGATCGGCGATCGTACCCATGCGCAGGCCGTGCTTGTGGGCAAATGTTTCCAACTCTGGGCGGCGCGCCATCGTGCCGTCTTCGTTCATTATCTCGACAATTAGCGCTGCGGGTTCAAATCCGGCCATGCGGGCGAGATCGACACCTGCTTCCGTGTGGCCGGCACGCCGAAGTACACCGCCAGGTTTAGCGACCAGGGGAAAGATGTGTCCAGGCTGCGATATGTCGGCGGACGTGGCTTTGGCCGCTACTGCTTGATGCACAGTGTGGGCGCGCTGAACGGAGCTAATCCCAGGCCCCTTGCGCTCCGCTGCATCGATGGACACGGTAAAGTTGGTCTCGTGTTGGGAGCGGTTGTCGCGCACCATGAGCGGAAGCTGCAGCTGCCTCGCTCGCTCTTCCGTGATCGGCATGCAAATCAGTCCGCATGCTTCGGTGGAAAAAAAAGTGATGATGTCAGGCGTGACCGATTGCGCAGCGACGATGAGATCGCCCTCATTTTCACGGTCTTCGTCATCCATCAAAATGACCATTTTGCCGTCCCGGATATCGTCGATAAGATCCGGTACGCTACTGAGTGACATGATAGGTTTTCCTCCGAGCCAACCTCGCGGCCCATGGGCGCGGTTTCACAGTAGTTCGATACCCACTGCCGTTGCCTCGCCACCGCCAATGCACAGTGCCGCCACGCCACGCTGCTTTTCATGCCGCCGTAGTGCATATATAAGCGTGACCAGCAGCCGCGACCCTGTTGAACCGATGGGATGGCCCATTGCGCAGGCACCGCCGTGAATATTGACTTTAGAGTGATCCAAATCCAGATCCTGCATGGCCGCCATGGTCACCATGGCGAAGGCTTCGTTTATTTCAAACAGGTCTACGTCCTGGGTTGACCAATTAGATGTTTCCATCAACTTTTGGATCGCGCCGATAGGTGCCAGCGTGAACTCTGAGGGGTTCTGGCTGTGCCGCGCATGCCCAACTATACGTGCTTGCGGCGTCAGCCCCTGCCGCTTTGCTTCCGACTCACTCATCAGCACCAGTGCGCTAGCACCATCAGAGATGGAGCTGGCATTGGCGGCGGTGATCGTACCGTTATCTCGGAAAGCAGGCCGCAAGGCGGGGATTTTCTCTATGGCGGCTTTGCGTGGCTGTTCATCTTCCGATACAAGCTGCTCGCCTTTGCGTGAGTGCACGGTAACGGGTGCGATTTCTGCCGCCAGGGCACCAGACTTAATGGCCTGCTTGGCTCTGGTTAATGATTCGATCGCAAAGGCGTCCATTTGCTCGCGGGTGATACCGCGTGCGTCAGCGGTGTCCTGTGCAAAGCTGCCCATTGCGCGACCCGTGTAGGCATCTTCCAGACCGTCGAGGAACATGTGATCCGCAATAGATTTGTGCCCGGTGCCGACCCCGCCACGAGCTCCCGTGAGCAAATGTGGCGCGTTGCTCATGCTCTCCATGCCTCCGCAAACCACGACTTTATTGGTGCCCGCGATAATGCTGTCGTACCCGAAAATTGTTGCCTGCATCCCGCTGCCGCAGGCCTTGTTGATGGTAACAGCACCGGCAGAATTGGAAATGCCTGCGCCGATGGCCGACTGTCGAGCCGGGCATTGCTTCAAGCCAGCGGGGAGCACGCAGCCCATGAACACCTCATCGATGTCGCTCACGGCCACGTTGCTGCGAGCGATCGCGGCACTGATGGCGGTACTGGCCAAGGCGGGTGCGGACACGGCAGATAAAGCACCCAGCAGGCCGCCCATAGGTGTACGTGCGCCGTCCACAATTACTACCGAGTCATTACTCATGATGCGCTTCCATTCGTTTAAAAAATGAGTCGCCCTAATCTGCGTGGGGCAGAATGAGCCGTGCAAAAACGGGCGGACATTTAGCCACAGGCCATGTGTTTACTCAAGCGGTGACGCCTGCATGTCGGGGTTGAACAGTTTGCCCCTGACCGCCTGGCGATACTTCAATGGGCTGATACCGCAGTGGCGCGTAAAGAGCTGCGAAAAATAGCTCGCATCCTGCAAGCCCAGGCGCCAGGCAATATCACCCACAGCAAGATTACTGTGCTTTAGCAGGTCCTGGGCATGCGTGATGCGCAGATGCTGCAAATAGGCCAGGGGGCTCATCCCGGTGGCGTCCCGAAAGCGTCGACTCAAGCTGCGCGAGCTGAGGCCTAGATCGACCGCAAGCGCTTCCATATTGATGCGCTCACCAAGTCGCTCTTGTAGCTGTTGCTGTGCTTCAATGACAACTTCATCATGGTGTGAGCTGTCCACTTCGTCCTGGTAGGCGGCCGCTCGAAAGCTCCTGCGAATCTCAGGCGAAAACTGGTTCTCAATTGCTCTGGCGATGCGACTACCAAACCATTCCTCAACAATATGCACCATCAGGTCAGCGATGGAGTTGACGCTACCCACGCAGTAAATGTTGCCGCTCTGGGTGATCAGATGTCGCGTTTTCAATACGACATCGGGATAGCGTCGCGCAAACTGATCGAAGTAGTTCCAGTGGGTAGTGGCCGGCTGGCCGTGAAGTAATCCTGCCTCAGCCAGGAGACAGCTACCGGTGCCGACGCTGCAAATTTTCGTTCCCGAGGACGCGTAGCCACGCAGTTGATCCTGCCACGGCGTCATAGCCCGGACAGTGGGGGCTGGATTACGCCAGATGGCGGGTAGCAATAACAAGTCGAGTTCGGGCAGCTCCTCGTAGCTCAGCTGTGGTTTAAATGAAACGCCGCTGGAGAGTGTCATCAAACGTCGGTCCGGCGCTGCGATGATGCATCGCACCTGTGGCTCGCTGCGGTATTTCACGCTCGCCATCTGGCTGGCTGCCAACAGAATCTCCATGGGCAGGGTAACACTTGTTGCGAGTGCTCGCGGATAGAGCAGTATTGCCGCCGTATACATGGTCTCCGCCCCACGGCAGGATTGTCCAAAATACCGTATTTTATGTCCAATATATCATAGTCTGATCGGCATCGGCCCCGTAGACTGAAGAGCGTTTAACGCAATGAGACGTGGTGGTTTATGGCCAGAGAGCGGTTGCCGGTGGTTGTGGGTTTTGGCGGAATAAGTGGGGCGGGTAGATCGTCCGGCCTGCATGCGCACGGGCGTATGGTGTACTCCGCGCTAGAGGAGGCCGAGCGCAAACGGGTACTTGCCTCGCTGGCCGCGCTGATGGGCCCTTATGCACAGTCCGATGGGGTACCCAGAGAGCGCTATATCCTGGACCACACCTTGATCAGACGAGTCGAAATCAACCATTTTGATGTGGATTCCGTGCGTTGGAATCAACGTTTTCCAACCCAGAGTAATGGCCACCCTGTGAGTTTTGATATTGCTCGCAAGCATCTGCCTGAGGAGTTGCCGTCTTACTGGGAAATCTCACCCGCTTCAGTCACACATGTGAACGTCAAGATCGTTGGTCAGCAGGATTTTCTGCTACCCACCCACCGGGACTTTGAAGTCAAAGCAGCGGGGCAGCTGCCGACGGGATTTGATCCAGGCAAGCTCTATCCTTCGCGCAATCATCCGCGCGGTTTGCAAATGTCGATCTACGCCGCCTCTGACGCACTGGGTAGTCTGGGCTTGGATTGGGATCAACTACGCCAGCGCGTTGGTATTGATCAAATGAGCGTCTACGCCGGCAGCGCGATGGGTCAGCTGGATGACGCCGGAGCAGGTGGCATGTTGAAGTCTCGCTACCTGGGGCAGCGCGTCACCTCCAAGTACTGCCCCCTAGGGCTGGCGGAGATGCCGGCCGACTTTGTCAACGCCTACGTGCTCGGCAGCATGGGGTCCACCGGTGCGACGCTAGGCGCCTGCGCTTCATTTCTATACAACCTGCGACAGGGCATCGAGGATATCCGGCAGGGAAGGGCGCGGGTCGTGTTTGTCGGCGGCGCGGAAGCACCGGTCACGCCAGAGGTGATGGAGGGCTACAGCACCATGGGCGCATTGGCCACCGATAAAGGATTGCGAGCGATTGAAGGCATTGAGGATGGGCGCGAGCCGGATCATCGACGCGCCTGCCGACCATTCTCCGAGAATTGTGGTTTCACCATCGCCGAATCCGCACAAATGGTCGTGTTATTTGATGACGCGCTGGCTGTGGAGTTGGGAGCGACTATGTATGGCGCGGCGACAGATGTATTTGTTAATGCCGATGGTTTTAAGAAATCTATTTCAGGGCCGGGGGTGGGTAATTATATTACGGTCGCCAAAGCCGCGGCTTCTGCTAGAGCGCTCGTCGGTGAACGGGCCTTTCTCACGGGCGGTTTGGTTCAGGCTCACGGCACCGGGACCCCACAGAACCGCGTCACCGAGTCCGCCATTTTAAGCCAAGTAGCGAGTGCATTTGGCATCGATGACTGGCCTATTGCAGCAATCAAGTGTTACCTGGGGCACTCTTTGGGTTCCGCATCGGGTGATCAATTCGCCGCCACACTGGGCAGCTGGCAGCGTGGCATCCTGCCCGGTATTGCTACTATCGACGCGGTCGCGGAAGACGTCCACCAGGACGGCCTCGCCTTCCAGTTAGAACACAGAGAGCTTGACCTGTCGGCGCAACACTACGCTATCGTGAATTCAAAGGGCTTTGGCGGCAATAACGCCACCGCGACCATGTTGAGTCCCATGCAAACTACCAACATGCTGCAAAAGCGCTATTCCAAGTCAGAGTGGGCCAGTTGGCAGGCAGCCAACGAAACCGTTTTGCAGCGACAGCACGAATATGATGAGGGCGTCACGGCTGGCGCGATACAGCCTGTGTATAAGTTCGACCACGGTGTGCTGGGCGATGACGATGTGAAGATGACGTCACGTGCACTGCGAATCGCCGGGCGTGAAGTCGAGCTTGATTGGAATTCGCCATATCAGGATATGCTGCCCGATTGACACATAACCGCATTGCAATCGAACCGCTAGTCAGTCGACAGCAGGGGCCTGACGGTCTGTAACACGGCTTTAAAACACTTAGGATTGCCGGCCACGATGTTACCGGACTCTATGAAATTGTCAGAACTATCGATATCGGATACCAGGCCGCCGGCTTCCCGTATTAGCAGTGCGCCCGCTGCGACATCCCAAGGCCCCAGTCCTACTTCCCAGAAGGCATCGAAACGTCCGGCTGCCACATAGGCTAAATCCAGCGAGGCCGCCCCCAGACGTCGTATGCCGGCTGTCTTCGCAGCCAGCACTTTTATGCTGTTGGCGTGTCCCTCTAGTTTTGCTTCATGATGATTTCGAAAGGGAATGCCCGTGCCCAGCAAGGCGCCGTCCAGGCTGGAGCGTTTGCTGACTCGCATGCGTCGTCCATTTAGCTGTGCGCCCTGACCGCGTGACGCGGTGAACTCTTCGCGTCGTACCGGGTCGACTATCACCGCATGCTCCAGCTTGTTTTTTCGCAGGCAGGCCATCGACACCCCGTAGTGTGGTATGCCCCTAAGAAAATTGGTGGTACCGTCCAGCGGGTCAATCAGCCATCGATACTCCGCGTCTTCGTCGCCGTTCAAACCGGTCTCCTCGCCGAGGATCGCATGGTCTGGATAGGCCTTGTGCAGATGGTAGATCAGCTCCTTTTCCGCATTGATATCGACCTCGGTGACAAAATCGTTCACCCCTTTTGTGACGACGTCATAGCGTTCCAGATCGTCTGAAGCGCGCACGATGTTTTCGCCGACTTTGCGTGCGGCGCGTAGGGCGATGTTGACCATTGGTTCCATGAGAGGCCTTGAGGTGGCAAAGCTTGGGCGCGGGATTATAGCAGCATGGTGTGGCTGTACATAAAGGCCGATATGCAGGTCGGGCTTTCGATGTCACCCCCTGCGATGCGTGATAGACCTTTCCGAGTCGCTCGTTACAGCCATTCATGGCAGAAGACGGTCCCGAGTAACGACCCCGCGAGCCCTCCTGAGCGTTTAGCGCTATCTACAGTGAATCTATCTTCATCGGCATTTCTCTCAATATTTCGCCGCTGAAGACTCGGTTGACTGCGCCCTCATCTATGGGTGTGAATGGTGGTTTTCCTGTTCGCGTGATTTGCCTTTTTCTGTGGGTTATTCACGTAGGCTCGCGCAAGCAGCGATCGCGCTGACTGAGATGATGTGTTGTTGCTATAATCGCGCGCCCGGCAGGACAGCATTCGCAGACATGAATCTCAACAGTATTCGCATCGTACTGGTTAACACGACACATCCTGGCAACATAGGTGGCGTTGCGCGGGCGATGAAGAATATGGGCCTGTCACAGCTATACCTGGTTGATCCTCACACCTTTCCTGATGAGCAGGCGGTGTGGCGCGCCGCTTCCGCTGCGGACGTTTTAGACAAGGCAGTGGTGACGTCGACGTTGGAAGAGTCGATAGCTGATTGCCAGTTTGTGGTGGGAACCAGCGCGCGCTCGCGGCGTATCCCCTGGCCCCTGCTGGATGCCCGGCAATGTGCACAACGCATTGGCGCGCTTTCCAGCCGCGAGAGCGTTGCAGTGTTGTTCGGGCGGGAGGATAGAGGGCTCACAAATGAGGAGCTGCAGCTGTGCAACCTGCATGTCAACGTGCCCACTTCAGATGACTATAGCTCGCTGAACTTGGCGATGGCGGTGCAGATCGTTTGTTATGAATTGCGCATGACGATGCTGCAGGGTGCGCTGCCTGATGCAGAAGATGCACAGTGGGACGCGCCCTTTGCCACAGTTGAAAACATGGAGCGTTTTTATGCGCATCTGGAACAAACACTATCGGATATTGAATTTCTAGACCCAGCTGCCCCTAGGCAATTAATGTCCCGATTGCGGCGCCTGTATGGCCGCGTGCGCCTTGATGAGATGGAGCTGAACATTTTGCGGGGCATCCTCACCGAGACACAGAAGTGGGCTCACAAACCGCGCAGCTGAAGCAACTGGCAGCGTGCTGCTTGATACTTCATACTTTAATGATGTCTGTAGGAATGAAAACACTATGAGTGGGCCGATTTACCTGGACTATCTGGCCACCACACCAGTTGACCCTCGGGTCGTTGAGAAAATGGTGCAGTGTCTATCCATCGAAGGTAACTTCGGCAACCCCGCTTCGCGTTCGCACGTTTATGGCTGGAAGGCCGAGGAAGCGGTTGAGCATGCTCGACAGCAACTTGCTGAGCTTTTGCACTGTGACCCACGGGAAATCGTCTGGACATCCGGTGCAACCGAATCGGATAACCTGGCGTTGAAAGGTGTAGCCCATGCTAACCGCGATCGTGGCCAACACATCATTACGTCCAGCATCGAACACAAGGCAGTACTCGACAGTTGCAAACAGTTGCAAAGGGAGGGATATGAGGTCACTTATCTCGAGCCTGGCGCAAATGGACTGATTACGCCGGACGCTGTTGCCAGGGCGCTGCGTGACGATACCGTGCTGGTTAGCGTGATGCATGCGAATAACGAAATTGGCACGCTGAACGATATCGCGTCCATTAGCAGCATAACGCGATCAGCGGGTGTGCTCTTTCATTCCGATGCTGCCCAGAGCGCGGGCAAGTTTCCGATAGACCTCGCCAGTTGGGACGTGGATTTGCTGTCGGTTTCGGCACATAAAATGTACGGACCGAAAGGCATTGGCGCGCTCTATGTCAGACGCCGACCCAAGGTTCAGATTGAAGCGCAAATTCATGGCGGGGAGCACGAGCGTGGCATGCGTTCAGGGACGCTAGCGACTCACCAAATCGTCGGTATGGGAGAGGCGGCGCACATCGCAGTTAAGGAACTGGATGATGAGATGGATCGCATTGCAGCGCTGCGAGAACGTTTTTGGGAGGGTATATGTTCATTGGACGGTGTCCGTATTAACGGCGACGGCGACCAGCGGTTGCCAGGCGCGCTGAATATCAGTATCGCCGGTGTCGATGGTGAAGCGCTGTTGATGGCGTTGAAAGATCTGGCCTTGTCGACGGGTTCTGCCTGTACCTCAGCGGCGATTGAGCCTTCATACGTGTTACGCGCCATTGGTTTGCGCGATGAATTGGCACACAGCTCGCTGCGCTTTAGCTTTGGGCGCTTCACCACAAATGAAGAAGTAGACCAGGCGGCGCATGCGCTTCGCGGTGTTGTTACTTCGTTGCGCCAATAGCCTACCCGCTCCGGGTGCCATGCGCGCGGACTAACGAAGATCTCCTTGGCTTCTTTCAGGCCGCTTCTTGTTACATCTAACGCACTGATTTACAAGCAAAACAGTATGTAAGAGTTACGCGAAACGGGGTGAAAGACGGCGCTAAAGACCGTATAATTGCCGCCGCTAAAGCGGCCGACCTGCAGGTAATGCAACATCCGCACGTGCAGCGGCGTGGCCAGACCCGCAACTTATCTGACAAGGAGACCCGCATGGCGGTAGAACGCACCTTATCTATTATCAAACCCGATGCCGTTGGCAAAAACATTGTGGGCAAAATTTATTCCCGTTTTGAAACCAATGGATTGCGTATTGTCGCTGCCAAAATGCTACACCTGAGTGAAGGCGTGGCCGGAGGATTCTATGCCGAGCACAAGGGGCGACCGTTTTATCCTGACTTAATCACCTTCATGACCTCTGGCCCGGTGGTGGTTCAGGTGCTCGAGGGAGAGTGTGCGGTTGCGAAAAACCGTGAACTCATGGGCGCAACCAATCCACAGGAGGCAGACGAAGGCACCATTCGCTCGGATTTCGCCAGCTCTATCGACGCGAACGCGGTACACGGTTCCGATTCGCCCGAGTCTGCTGCCCGAGAGATCGCTTACTTTTTTGCTGCGAGCGAGATTTGCGAGCGCTAATCGCCATCGCAAGTATCAGCGACCCAAGCCTACTCAATGAACACTGATCGCGCAGCCCCTGATTCCCGCAAAGTCAATTTGCTCGGGTTGTCGCGTCCACAGATGGAGCAGTTCTTTCTCGAGCTGGGCGAGAAGAAGTTTCGCGCGCAGCAAGTATTGAAGTGGATTCATCACACGGGTGTGACGGATATTGCGCAGATGACCAACCTGGGCAAAGCGCTGAGAGAAAGGCTGCTCGGCTGTGCCGAAGTGCGGCCCCCAGAGATCGTCAGTCAGCATGATTCTGACGACGGCACGCGCAAATGGAGCATCCGAGTCGACGGCGGTGCGTTGGTAGAAACCGTGTTGATACCCGAAGCGGGCAGAGCCACTCTGTGTGTGTCCTCCCAGGCTGGATGTTCGCTTGACTGCAGCTTTTGCTCCACGGGCAAGCAAGGTTTTCAGCGCGACCTTAGCGCGGCAGAAATCATTGGTCAGGTTTGGTTGGCTATTCAATCGTACGATGCGTTTAGACCTGGCAGTAAACGGGTTGTTACCAACGTGGTGATGATGGGCATGGGAGAACCCTTGCTTAATTTCGATAACGTGGTTACGGCGATGGACTTGATGTTAGAAGATCTTGCCTACGGCCTGTCAAAACGTCGCGTTACGCTGAGCACTTCTGGAGTCGTGCCAGCTCTCGATAAATTGGCGAAGGTGAGTGAGGTGTCCCTGGCCATTTCACTGCACGCCCCTAATGATGCACTGCGTAACCAACTCGTGCCCATCAACCGCAAATACCCGATTGACATGCTGCTGAGCAGCGCGCGTAACTATATTGATGCGCAGACTGACAGCAAACGGGTCGTCACCATAGAGTACACCCTGATCGCCGGTATAAACGACCAGCGCGAACACGCACACGATCTGGCTGTTCTGCTGGCCGACTTTCCCTGTAAAATAAACCTGATTCCCTTCAACGCGTTCCCGCAATCCGGATATCAGAGGCCCAGTGGGAATGCGGTCAGTCGGTTTTGGCAGGTGCTGGTCGACGCCGGTTTTGTGGTTACTGTGAGAACCACCCGGGGGGATGATATTGATGCAGCATGTGGTCAGTTAGTAGGGCAGGTTGTGGATCGTACCCGTCGCAGCGAGCGCTATCGCGCCGCAGCCGAGATACCGTCGGTACAGCTAGGGTAAGACAGAGGCTACCAGTGCATATGAATAACTATTTTGGCGCGGCGGCAGTAGCGCTATTACTCACGGTGCTCAGTGGTTGTATTTCGACCAAGGAAAGTGTGTTTACCGACGATTACTCGCCCGAAAAAGCGCTGAATGCGAGGGTCGAGCTCGCCAGACAATATATCGGAGAGGGTAACTGGGAGGCGGCCAAACGCAACCTGCGCCTCGCGTACGATATCGACCCGAACAATGCCCGAGTTCACGAGGCGTTCGCGCTGGTGTATCAGAGCACCGGTGAATTTGAGCTGTCGGAAGAGAGCTTCAAGAAAGCGCTACAAATTGACCCCAAGTTCCCTAGAGCAAGAAACAACTATGCAGCCTTCTTGTTCACGCAGCAGCGTTTCGAAGAAGCCGAAGAACAACTTCAGATCGTCGTAAAAGACACACTGTATCCCGGGCGTCCTCTGGCCTTTGTTAATCTGGGATTGTGTCGCGTCCAACTGTTTGATCCCGAAGGAGCGGAAGAGGCATTTGTGCGCGCTCTGGCAATGGATAGAACGAACTCGATAGCGCTGCTGGAGATGGCGGAGATTCGATTTAATGCAGGGGATTATCGCAACGCCCGCGAGTACTATGGCACTTACCGCAATGTAGTGCGCCAGCAGTCAGCGAAAGGTTTGTGGTTGGGCATTCGGCTGGCGCGCCAGTCAGGCAATGTCAACGATGAAAGCAGCTATGCTCTGGCGCTGGCGAATCGTTACCCCAATTCGATTGAATATGAAGCCTACCAGCGGACCGTGGCTCCGTGAGCAAGACGGACACGACTGCGGCAGGGTCCTATCTCAGTCCAGGAGACATGTTGCGTCGCGCACGCGAAGCGCAAGAGCTGAGTCAGCGAGAGGTGGCCGATCGCCTCCATCTCATGCCCGGCTACCCAGCCATTATTGAGCGCGATGAGTTCGATACCCTGCGCCATCCAGCCTTTGCCAGGGGCTATGTCAAAGCCTACGGGAAGCTGGTGAACGTCGACGAGGAACAACTCTTGCACGCCTTCGACAGCCTGCAGGCGAAGGCGACCAGACCAGCGCCACAAAAAATTCGAACCGCACCACTGCAGCTGCAACACACAGGTGTTGGCGTGGTGGTGGGCTTGGTATTGTTAGCATTGTTAGTTGCCGCGATTTGGTGGTGGCGAGGCTCCGCACCAGATGAATTCGCTACAGCGGGCCACTCTGCACTATATTTAGAGCGATCGCATGATCTTCTGCCAACCTTAAACAAGGCGGGTGCACTATGAAAAGCGAGAGTCCTATTGTCCGACGAGCCAGTCGACGGATCATGATTGGCAACGTGCCGGTGGGCGGCGACGCCCCTATCAGCGTGCAGAGCATGACCAACACAGAAACCTGTGACGTTGAGGCGACAGTTGCTCAAGTGCAGGCGATAGCGGACGCAGGTGCCGACATCGTGCGGGTTTCAGTACCTACGATGGAGGCCGCAGAAGCCTTTAAAGCGATACGCGGCCGTGTATCGGTACCGCTAGTGGCCGACATTCACTTTGATCACAAGATTGCCTTGAAAGTTGCTGAATATGGCGTCGACTGCCTGCGCATCAATCCTGGCAACATTGGTAATGACGATAAAGTCCGCGCCGTTATTGATTGCGCGCGGGAGCGAGCTATACCTATTCGTATTGGTGTTAATGCGGGCTCTCTTGGGAAGGATCTGCAGCGCAAGTATGGCGAGCCAACCGCTGAAGCGCTGGTTGAGTCGGCGCTGCGCCATGTTGCGATACTTGAAAAGCATGACTATGCCGACTTTAAAGTCAGCGTCAAAGCGTCAGAAGTATTCATGGCAGTTGAGGCCTATCGTTTGCTGGCCAAAAAAATTGAGCAGCCCTTGCATCTGGGCATCACCGAAGCAGGTGGGCTGCGCGGTGGCACGGTCAAGTCGGCAGTCGGTTTGGGTATGCTGTTAATGGACGGCATTGGCGATACCGTACGCATCTCGCTAGCAGCGGACCCGGTTGAGGAAGTCAAGGTCGCGTTTGAGATTTTAAAAAGCCTTAAGCTGCGTACCAACGGCATCAACTTTATCGCCTGCCCGAGCTGTTCACGTCAGAACTTTGATGTGATTCAAACCATGAACACCTTGGAACAGCGTCTGGAAGATATTAGAACCCCCATGGATGTGGCAGTCATTGGCTGTATTGTGAATGGGCCCGGAGAGGCGCGCGAAGCCGACGTCGGCCTGACTGGAGCCAGTCCGAACAACCTGATTTATATTGGTGGCGAGGCCGATCATAAGATCAGCAATAAAGACTTCATCGATCATCTAGAACAGGTGATACGCGAACGCGCGAGCGCCCTCGAGCAGGCGCGGGCCGAGCAGGACGAGAAACTCATCGTCAAATCTTCTACCTGAACCGATTGCGACCACCGGAGGGCGCGTGAGCAACATTAGAGCTGTCCGCGGGATGAGTGACATCCTGCCGGATGAGAC
>JBCDFM010000053.1:0-19760 GCA_039178015.1 Pseudomonadota bacterium | reverse complement strand
GGAAACACCACAGCGCATACGCGTGCAGGGCACGGCTACGCTCACGACCAAAGAGAGCGCGATGGAGGTGTATCCGGGGGCGAACATGGTGGTGGTGGTTGAAATCGACTCCGTTTTTTACAATTGCGCGCGCTATATCCATGGATTCAAGCGGGTTGGAACATCGAAGTACGTACCTGACGAACAGGGCAATCAGCCCTTCCCTGCCTGGAAACGTATCGAACTGCTCCAGGATGTTTTGGTCCCCAAAGATCAGGGCAGGGCAGAGCACGAGGGCGGCACCATCACCCAGGATGATTACAATCGGCTGGTCAGCGAAGGCGACTCTTAGCAAGCTTCGCGTCTGTACAACTGGGCTGCTGTTTCTGTCTATCGCATTGAGTGCGCGAAGAATAGTGAGAAGCGTCTCGAGGTCGGCGATGAAGTACTTGTCGCCTCAGTTCCTACCATCAGGTCAAGGCAAGTAATTGCTGCCATCTGCCTGCCTAATTCCCTATTTAATGTGCCGCTAACTCTACATCCATCGGGGTGAATACACGCTGCCAGAGCGCGGCAATACCCGATCTAAACAAAAATAAGACACCCAAGTGAACTTAGTTTTGCTAAGTCGAGACATTAGAACTACTCGTTTGTGCTTTTTCTCCTCAAATCTATAGTGGTTTTCACGAGACGGGACTCATACGAGTCTATTTGATTAATGCCAAACTTGAGGAGGAATCATCATGACAAGCGAGAAACTGGAGGTGCTGACACCGGATAACTGTCAGCTCATTTTTATTGATCATCAGCCGCAGATGGCATTTGGTGTGCAGTCTATTGACCGCCAGGTACTCAAGAACAACACCGTTGCTCTCGCTAAGGCCGCCAAAGTCTTCGAGATCCCCACTACGATTACAACGGTGGAAACAGACTCTTTCTCAGGCCATACCTACCCGGAGCTACTGGCCGTTTTTCCTGAGCATCCACTACTGGAACGCACATCCATGAATTCATGGGACGACCAAAAAGTACGAGATACACTGGCTCAGAATGGTCGCCGCAAGATCGTGGTATCGGGACTGTGGACTGAGGTATGTAATCTTTCTTTTGCGCTCTCAGCCATGCACGACGCGAATTATGAAATCTACATGGTGGCCGACGCGTCAGGTGGCACCTCAAAGGATGCGCATGACTATGCAATGCAGCGCATGATCCAGGCGGGCGTTGTGCCGGTCACCTGGCAGCAGGTTCTGCTGGAATGGCAGCGCGATTGGGCCAAGCGCGACACCTATGATGCCGTAATGGACATTGTTCGTGAGCATTCAGGTGCCTACGGTATGGGCGTCGATTACTGCTACACCATGGTACATGGTGCACCGGAGCGTTCCGACCATGGCGAGCGCCTCGAGCCCGTCGCGGCTGAAATAGCCAATACCAAGGCGGCTTAGCCGGCCCCTTCCAATGCGCAGGTAGTCGGCTCGGCGCTACCTGCGCTGTCAGCAAAGCATTCTTTTACTCTGCACTCCTTCGTCGGAGGGACTGCATTCGCAATCAGCTTGGGAAAAAAGCGTCATGAGCCAGTGCGTCAAACAGACGGATAAGTCGAAAGTCGAAGCTGGCCCTTTCGTCAAGTGTTGGCAGGCGTCCGATCGCATACCTGTTCTTACCAGTGACGTTGTTGGTGATACGACAGTAGCCCGGTATTGAGTAATGACACTCACTACACAACATGTAATTCCGCTGTGGCTTTTAGTCTCACTATCGCTTCTGCAAGCCGCGCCAGCAGCTGCAGAGGGCATGGATCTTGTGAATGTTAGCGGCGACATTCGACAGCGAGCAACTTACGTCTCCGCCATTGATTTTGATGACAATAACCCGGAAACCGGTTGGTTCTGGACACAGAGAATTCGCGTCAATGCCGACATGGGCGCGGTAGACGGTGTACACGGACGCATCAGCTTATATAGCGGTATCCAGGAAGGAATCGAGCAATCGCCTGTGCACGACAACCACTTGGATATCCAAGAGGCTTACATCACCTTACCAGTTGCTGAGGCCGAACTGACGTTGGGAAGACAGGAAATAGCCCTGGGGTCACAGCGGCTAGTCGGAACGCGTGATGGCACCAATGTTCGTCGCAATTGGGAGGGTATGCGCCTGGTAACCCCGCTCGCCGATTGGAATGTGCAGGCTATTGCACTACAGCTGGTACAGGTCGACTCCGATGGTGCATTCAACGATGAAAGCACCAGTGGCAGACAGTTAGCGGGCGTTTATGCGACAAAGATGCTGCCATGGACGGGCCTCGATGTGTACTACCTGTACGCCAGATTTAAAGACAGGGAGACGATCGAGGGTGTTGCCGATGAGCAGCGACAAAGCCTTGGTATGCGGATATTCGGCGAAAGCGGGAGCGTCTTTTGGAATTGGGAGGCCGTCGCTCAGGGCGGTACCTTTGGAGGAAAAACTATTCGCGCCTGGACACTTGCCAGCAACACCGGTGTACGCCTGCCAGGGAGCTGGAATCCAGAACTGACCTTGTCAACGAATGTTGCCTCGGGCGATAAAAATCCTGGCGATGGACGTCTGGAAACGTTTAATGCGCTGTATCCGCGCGGCAATTACTTTTCGGATCTTGCACAGCTAGCACCGGCCAACTTCTTTAACCTGAATCCGTATCTCACCTTGCAGCCGCGGGAAGATGTTTTTATTAGCCTGGACGTTAACTTCTACTGGCGTTTGCAAAAGGATGACGGCATCTACTCTCCCCCTAGCAACCTGTTGCGCACGCCGGGCGGCTCCCGAGAGCGATTTGTTAACACGGCGGTGTCACTCAGTGTGGAGTGGGAGCTGAATCCGCGCTGGTTGCTGGCGCTATCGTTAACGCATTCGCAGCCAGAGGAATTTATATCCGAGACCGGGCCGTCTGATACGGCCAATTTCGGTGAGTTTACCGTATTGGCCCGCTTCTAAATCTTGGAGGAACGCACCCATGAATCCGAAAACTTGCTTTTCCCGCCGCGACTTTATTAAGGCAGCAGGTGTAGGCGCTGTCGCCACCACTCTGCCTGCTGCCCTGTGGGGTGCGTCTTCTGAAGCGGACCTGATTCTGCTCGATGGCGAGATCTATACGCAGGACCCTACTCAGCCGAAAGCGCAGGCGGTCGCTATCCGCAATGGCTTGATACAGGCGGTTGGAGACAATAAAGCCATTCAGCCTTTCGCTGGAAGCAATACACAGCTTATTTCGCTGGCAGGTCGCACGGCAATTCCCGGCCTTAATGACAGTCATATGCACCCTACACGCGCGGGTCGCTTCTATGCCACGGAATTGCGTTGGGATGGTATGCCGTCGTTAGAGTTGGGTCTGAAGCGAATTCGAGAGCAAGCATTGCGTACACCCTCAGACCAATGGGTGCGCGTCATCGGGGGCTGGTCACCTTTTCAGTTCAAAGAGCAGCGTATGCCGTCGCCTTCCGAACTGACGGAGGCCGCACCGTATACACCTGTCTATGTGCTGTTCCTCTACAGTCAGGGCTTCCTGAATCGGGCGGCAGTCGAGCGCTTGGGTTTGTCCAAAGACACGCCCTACCCACCTGGTACGCGTTATGAATTTACGCCAGATGGTGGCGCTATATTGCATGCGATTCCTAACCCAGATCTGCTGTACGGAACCATCGGTGCACTACCCGCTATGAGTGCACAGCAGCAGGAGGTCTCGACCAAGCATTTTTACCGCGAATTGAACCGCTTTGGTTTGACCAGCGTGATTGATGCCGGTGGCGGGGGACACAAGTTCCCCACGGACTACAAAGGCTCTGATCTGTTGGCGAGCAGTGGTGAATTGCCTGTGCGCATTTCGAAATATCTCTTTCCCCAAAACAAAGGACAGGAACTGGCCGAGTTTCAGCAGTGGACTGAAAATTGGCAGGTGGGTGTAAACCGCGCAGAATTTCTTATGCACGGCTACAAGCTTCAGGGTGGCGGGGAGTTTTTGGCCTGGGCGGCTGGTGACTACGAGAACTTTCTCGCAGCTCGACCTGACATCACTATGCGACCCGGCTGGGACAAGCAACTCATCGGCATCACCAGGCATTTGTTGCGTAACCGCTGGCCGCTGCGAATTCATGCCACTTACGATGAATCCGTCAATAATATTTTAAACGCGTTTGAAGAAGCGCATGCACTGGAAGTCGCCGCCGGCCGCGGCGGTTTTGCGAATGTGCGCTGGGCGTTTGATCATGGTGAGACGCTGCAAAAACCGACCTTACAGCGCATAAAGGCGCTGGGAGGTGGCATGGCGATGCAGGCTAGAATGGCCTACGCGGGCGAATATTTTCTGGAGCGTTACGGCAAGGAAGCCACGCTCAATGCGCCACCACTGAGGGACGTTGTCAACGCTGGCCTGCCGCTGGGACTGGGCTCCGATTCGACTCGCGTCGCCAGCTACAACCCCTGGAATACACTGTATTGGGCGACAACCGGGAAAAGTGTCGGTGGAACGAAGCTTCACGGTAAGTCGCAGCAGCTTTCTCGAGAGGAGGCACTGTTCTATCACACCGTTGGCTCGGCCTGGTTCAGCCAAGAGGAGGTCCTCAAAGGCCGAATCAAACCCGGTCAGTTCGCCGACATTGCCATTCTGAATGCGCCTTATTTTAGTGTGGACGACGAGGAACTGCCCTTCATTGAAAGCGACCTAACAATCACGGGCGGCAGACCGGTCTATGCCGCTGGCGAATTCAAGTCGCTGGTCGAAGCCCTACCACCTATTCAGCCGGCCTGGTCTCCAGTGACTGAGTTTGGCGGCTTTTACCGCGCGTCATGAGCACGGCGGCCGCGACACAACAACAGGTCGTGTCTGCCTGGGCACCTTTTAGCCAGCGGGCTTTTCTATTGCTGTGGAGCGCCACGTTGATTTCCAACACGGGCACCTGGATGAACGACGTGGGGGCAGGTTGGCTGATGACCACGCTTAATCCGTCGCCCGCAGTGGTGTCTCTGGTGCAGGCTGCAACAACCCTGCCGATATTCCTATTTGCATTGTTGGCTGGAACCTTAGCCGATCGCCTCGACAAGCGGCGCCTATTGGTCACTATCAATATCATACTCTGCGTGGTTGCAGTGCTGATGGCATGGCTGGTGTCGCAGCAGGCAATGACGCCTGTGTTGTTAATCGCGTTTACCTTTCTTTTAGGGACAGGCGCAGCATTCATCGCACCGGCCTGGCAAGCCGTGGTGCCCGAACTGGTGCCGCGGCAGCAGCTTGCGCCTGCGATCGCTCTCAACTCGATGGGTATCAATGTGAGTCGGGCTATTGGTCCGGCGCTTGCCGGTTTGCTCATTACCGTGGTCGGCCTATCGTCGCCGTTTTTTGTTAATGCGGTCAGCTATCTGGTCATTATTTTGGTGCTGCTCGCATGGAAGCCGGCTGCTAAGAAAGCGACACGCTTACCACCTGAACCGCTTATTCCCGCCATGATCACCGGCTTGAGGCACGTCCGGCATAACGGGCCTTTCAAGGGTGCGTTGCTCCGTGCCTTATCCTATTTTTTGTTTGCCAGCGCGTTTTGGGCTTTATTGCCATTGATTGCCCGGCAACTACCGGGCGATGGAGCCGGGCTTTATGGCCTGCTGTTAGCGGCTGTGGGCAGTGGTGCTGTCGCCGGTGCCTTGCTGCTGCCGAAATTAAGGCCGCATCTGAACGCCCAGCACACCGTTGCACTCGGAGTGGTATTGACTGCCGCAGCGATGATGCTGCTCGGCGTTACTACGCATCCCAATGCGGCTCTGGTTGCGTCCGTGTTGGCGGGCCTCGGTTGGATTACCGTGCTAACGAGTTTGAATGTGTCTGCGCAAACTGCCTTGCCTTCTTGGGTGCGGGCGCGAGGACTGTCTGTCTTCCTTATGGTGTTTTTTGGATCGATGGCAGTCGGCTCGGTAATCTGGGGTCAGGTTGCACAGCAGTTCTCAGTATCGGCTGCCCTGATTGCCGCCGCAATTACAGCACTTATTGCGCTTGCGTGCTCGCATCGCGTGGCTTTGACGCCGGCTGAGGAATTAGACCTTGCCCCGTCATCGCACTGGCCACAGCCGCTTGTCCAAGGCGCTGAGGAAGATCAGTACGATCGCGGTCCGGTGATGATTTCAATTACCTACCATGTGCTTGAACAACACACAGCAGCATTCCTTACCGCCGTGCAGCAGCTATCTGGTGAACGTTATCGGGACGGCGCTTTTCAGTGGGGCATCTTTCAACAATCGGAGAATCCGCGGCTGTGGGTGGAGAGTTTTCAAGTCAGCAGCTGGGCAGAGCATCTTCGACAGCACGATCGCGTGACGCAGTCTGATCGCAAGTTACAAGAGCAGGTGAGGTTATATCACCACGGGGACAAACCACCCGTTGTTGAACACTGGTTGGCGCCAGGGCCAGATGCTCTAGTCCAGCCAACGATTGAGAGGCCAAAATGAAGGCACAATCTGACATTGATCTGATATTGCATAACGGTAAGATTCTGACACTCAATGCGTCCCAACCTGAGGCGACTGCGATTGCTGTTGGTGCAGGTAAGGTCACTGCCACCGGTAGTGACGTGGAGATATTGCAACTGCGTACGGACGTCACTCAAGTAATCGACCTTGAGGGTCGCCGGGTGATTCCTGGATTGAATGACTCGCATACACACCTAATACGTGGCGGCCTGAGCTTCAACATGGAACTCCGGTGGGAAGGCGAGCCCAGCGTGGCTTCCGCACTCGAAAAACTACGTGTGCAGGCACTGCGTACGCCCCCTCCGCAATGGGTGCGCGTAGTGGGTGGCTGGAGTGAGTTTCAGTTTGCAGAGCGACGTATGCCAACCCTAGAAGAGATCAACGCGGCATCGCCTGACACGCCTGTTTTCATCCTCCATTTGTACGGTAGAGCGCTTCTAAACCAGGCGGCGATTCGCGTGCTGGGTATCAATAAAAACACTCCTGACCCGCCTGGTGGTGTGATTGAGCGGGGCAGCGATGGGGAGGCCACAGGTATGCTTATTGCGCGTCCATCAGCGCTCATCCTCTATTCCACCCTTGCCAAGGGCCCGACGCTGCCTGAGGAATACCAGTACAACTCCACGCGCCATTTCATGCGGGAATTGAATCGACTGGGTATCACCTCAGTCATTGATGCAGGCGGCGGTGGTCAAAATTATCCCGAAGATTATGAAGTCATGCAGGAACTTCATCGCAATGACGAGATGACCATTAGGGTGGCATACAATCTGTTCGCACAGCGCAAGGGAGAGGAATTCGCAGACTACAGTAAGTGGGTTGAGTACCTCCAGTACGGTGATGGCGACGAGTTGCTGAGGCTTAACGGCGCAGGTGAAAACCTGGCCTGGTCTGCTGCAGACTTTGAGAATTTTCTGGAACCCAGACCTGATCTAGAGCCAACAATGGAGTCTGAACTTATCGAAATTGTGAAGCTGCTCGTCGCTAAACGTTGGCCCTTTAGGATTCACGCGACGTATGACGAAACCATTACGCGCTTTTTAAATGTGTTTGAGCAGGTCGATGCTGAGATTCCATTCAACGGACTTCGCTTTATCATCGACCATGCAGAGACCATCAGTGAACGTAATATCGAGCGCATTAAGGCGCTGGGCGGTGGTATTGCAGTGCAGCACCGCATGGCCTTCCAAGGCGAATATTTCGTTGATCGCTATGGAACTGATGCGGCCAAACAAACACCACCTGTGAGTAAGATGCTGGCGATGGGTGTGCCGGTCGGCGCGGGTACGGATGCTACGCGGGTGGCGAGCTATAACCCCTGGGTGGCCCTTTACTGGTTGGTGACGGGTAAAACGGTTGGTGGTTTGAATCTATATGAGGAAGACAATCGACTGGATAGAGAGACCGCGCTTTACCTTTGGACAAAAGGTTCTAGCTGGTTTTCTGGTGAGGATCATGTCAAAGGCTCGCTGGAACCAGGAGCGTTTGCGGATATGGCGGTGTTGTCAGGCGATTATCTCAGCGTTGAGGAAGAGCAGATCAAAGATCTTTATTCGGTCATGACGATCGTCGGCGGGCGTATCGTTCACGGTGATGGATCGTTCTCGTCGCTCGCGCCGGAGTTACCACCGCCCGCACCGGATTGGTCACCTGTTTCGCGGTTTGGTGGCCACTATGGGTTGCCGAATTCCTCTGTGGTGGCGGCCCAGCAACGAGCTGCGAGCACCAGCTGCTGCAGCAACACCTGTGGTTTGCATGGCCATAATCATCTGATTGCCTGGCAAACACCGCTGCCAATTCCGGAAAAATCGATGAAAGCGTTTTGGGGGGCACTGGGTTGCTCTTGTTTTGCGGTGTGATGCCAAGGCGTGTTTATGACCCCGCAAAGTAGGGCGGTGCAAATATGGAAGGCTTAATCAGGTTTTTACCGTGTGCGTGGTCTGGAGTCCCGTCGGCACCTTGTTGGGAAAGGCGGCCCGCACTAATCGAGCATTCAGCGAACGCTGAAAGCCAGACGCTGTGACCTTTTTGTGTCACGACCGTGATCTGGTTCTAGGGAAGCAATTCATCTGCACCGTCTATCAAAAAGTGGTGGCTGACTGATCCCGCTAGACGCGCTTTGAGAAATGGCTGGTATTCGGGGTCATTCATAAAAGCCAAGCCGGCATTTCTATCCGGCCACTCTATAAAGACAAACGCAGCAGGGTTTTCGCCACTGCCTTCGAGGCGCTCGAAGTTGCCCGTGCGCGCTAGGTATTTACCGCCATGTCTTGCCACGATTGCACCCACGGCTTCAACGTAGCTCGCGATCCAATTCTCAGTGGTTGGTGTGGAACTGATCAGAGAGTAACAGGCCATATTTCATCTCCAAGTGTGCAGGCTGAATCAACGCTGTTGGGACTATCTCAGTTTTGAGCTTAGTGTGAGTCAATGCTTAATTTGCGTCACGTGATTAATTCTTAGCGTCGCCTTAGCTGCGCTAAGTTGAATTTCAAGCGTTATCGAAATCGCGATATAACGCTATGTGCAACAACTCGCTTGTGAAGGGGGTATCCTGCTCACGCGCATCGAGTGAGTGCGCAAATAACAGTTTCATCTGTCTTGGCTTGGCTATGTTAAGATCTTTTTGTCGAAATCATTGGAGCGAAATCAGAGGGCTTTAACTCGTCTCGCAACCAGGCTTTGAAGGCTTCTAAGTATTCGCAGCGTTTGGCCTGCTTTCTGTGAACGATCTGGTAGCGCACTCCTAGCTTCACTTCTGGGCCAAACGGAATCACGAGCCGTTTCAACTCCAAATCCTGCGAGGCCAGGGTTTTCGAGGCCACAATGATGCCAGCACCTGCTACGGCGGCATCGAGCCCTTGTTCAGGTGAGTAGCCAAAATGCGTGCCTCGCTGCGCAGCTGTTGGTGCTAAACCGGCCTCTTTTAACCAAACCTCCCACACCGGCCCTCGACAGTAGTTCAAACCATCGTCCCTTAGGATCGGCACACGCAGTACGTCCTTGGGTTCGCGCAGTTTGTGTTTGGCAACAAAGCTGGGTGAACAAAGCGCAACCACGGTCTCCTCATAAAGCCATTCACGCTCTAGGTCGTCTGAGTCATCGCGACTCAAGCGAATGCCTACATCGATATTTTCGTCGTGATAGTTCACCAACTCGCGTTTGGAAGCGATTGACAAATTGATATCTGGATACAGATCCAGAAACTGATGCATTCTTGGCGCTAGCCACTTGGCTGCCACCGGCGGGCCGCAGGACACGGTCAAGCCTTTCTCTTCGTTCCCCCCAGGGCGGACTGAATTGACGGCCTCCCGGATACGAAGAAAGGCATCACTAAGACCAGTTTTAAGACGCATTCCCTCTGCGGTTGGAACGATCAAACGGTTGTGACGTGTCAGCAAAGCCACATCGAGATCTTGCTCGAGCTTTTTAACCTGCTGGCTTAGCGCTGCGGGGGTTACATTTAATTCTGCAGCGGCCCGTTTAAATGAGCCACACCGTGCCACTGCTTCATATGCCCTGAGTGCGTGCATTGGAGGTAACCTACGAAAGGGCATTAGCTTTCCTTCCGCGCGAGCCACGCGCGTGGCGTTGACGTGCTACCCACCACACTGTATCGCTGACAGGCCCGCTGATAAAATGCCAGGAAGCAAAGCTGTTTCAAATCAATAGTTGGCGTCCATGCTGCCAACGCTAAAAACGCCGAGTCCATGCTTACGAGTAGCCTCATGTCTGTTTGTTTGTCTGCACTATCTACCTACCGGTAGAGTCAACACGGGTAGGTTCTGCACACCACCGGTTGTGATATTCAGTCGAACAAGTGATGTCAATAAGCCAAGTGTCTTCTTGCTGTCGACATCATCATCGGCAACATAGTACCAATGGTTGCGATAGTGGACCGATAGAAAAGCATCATCCACGGGCCTCTCGGCTACCCTCACGTTTAACATTTGATCGGGGGGTGAGCTGATGTTTCTAACAAAATCGGCATGCGCTGCGGGTACGCTGACGGCACCGGACAGATATTTCATAACGCCGAGTACAGAGCGAGTTGTCAGCGCTATCGCGTTCGGGTTTTCGCTAGGCGTTGGGTCAAGCTCATAAGAAGCAACGTTCGGCTTGAGTTTGAAGTTCGCTGCTAGTGTTGCTAGATCGCCGTTCTTCCAGGCATCCGGGTTTAGTGACAGAGTGTAATGCAAGACGTTCTCAGTCAGTATGTAGCCCTCACTCTTGTGTTCAAACCGGTACCCCTTTTCAATCGCATTGATGAATGAACTTGCACCTAGCCCTTCCGCGCTAATCGGTGGCGATACCGCCTCCCTACGTCTTACGGATTCCACCGATATCAGTCCCTGTGCTTGTAGCGAACCCAAGGTGAGAACTAGGTCTCGATACTGACGAGACTGAAAAGACTGCTGGTTGAGGCGACTCACCAAGAGAGTGAGTACACGTTCCAGTTCCCACCCGTATTGAGTTAACAGGTAGATGTTGTCGAGTTCGACGGGTGCAACGAGCTGGCGTGTAAAAGATTCGTCACGCTGGGGTATATAGGTGATTGTTGGCGACTCGGAATAGCCGACGCCAACAGCCGGAGAACCCAAAAGCGTGGTATCACCGCCATCATCCCCCAGTTCAGCGCCCAGTGAAGCATCTAGCTGTATGCGCATTTGTGTCGAGATGCCGCTAACGGACAGAAACTCTGGAGCTTCTTCATACCTTAAATAAACGAGATTGAGTAGCTGCTCTCGTTGGTCGCTCATTTGCATCGCCTGATTGTAGGCAATGCGTGAACTCCTCATCATGTCAGGCCCGTGTAGGGAACAGCCATGAATAACTAAAGTAGATAAAGAGTAAAAGATCAGACGCTTAGTATTGGCTGCGGGCTTAAGTAATAAAGAACGTAATAGGTTTGCAGCCATTTACGTCCAGTCACCTTGTTGGAAACCATCCGAACCTAGACCATTATGGTATGTGTTTTCTCGGTGGTATTCGCTGCCTATGCTGAATTCCGAGATTGAAATGCGATTTGCACAATACCCTCGCAAAGCTGAACTGCGTGGCGAGACTACGTGGCCAAAGCCGAGTCTGTCAGAGACGACTTTGTCCGGGTCGAGACTAAACATGTCTTGAGCTCAACTTGCAGATGGCCACAGCAACACGCTGCAGACGAGTGCTGTTCGAGTGAGCCGTGGAAGTGGATCTGACAGTTGATGAGTGCAATGGCATCCTGCTGATTGAACTGTTGATGCCATAACTGATAGGCCGCTAAACATTTGCGAAGCTCGCGGTCTGTAGGACTTGTAGAATTTACCCAGTTTCACTGACAATTGCCGCATGTAAGAAATGAGGTCCGCAGTGTGACTGCTGAGTCCCACACGTCGAACGACCTTAAGGGGGCGCTGGCCCCTGCAACGCATGAATAAAGAGTACCGCCGCGACTGTTTTGTCGTCTAGGGCCGTAAATGGAAACGCAGCGGTTCCAAATGTGCGACAGTGTCAGGGAAACAATCTATGGATAGGTTCGCAAGCATTCAGGCCTTTGTCGCCGTAGTAGAAGAAAGTGGATTCGCCGCAGCGGGGCGCAAGCTAAAGATGTCGCGGTCGCAGGCGAGCAAACTTGTGCTTGCGCTAGAGAACCATCTGCAAACTCAACTGCTCTATCGCTCCACGAAGAGCGTGACACCAACAGCCGCGGGTAAGGCTTTTTTCGAGCGTGCTCAAACGATTCTGGACGATCTGCATGAAGCTGAAAGAGAGCTGCAGGACGACCAAGACGAACCGCAGGGATTGATTCGCGTCAATACGCCGATGTCCTTCGGGACCATGTACCTGGGCCCGGCGATCGCTGATTTTATCCAGCTTTATCCCAAGCTTAGAGTTGAGCTCTATCTGACCGACCGCTTTATTGACCCAGTTACCGAGGGTTATGACATTACGGTTCGAGTCGCCGAAAAAGCGGAGGATCTGAACTTGATCTGCCGTACGATTGCGAAAGCGCGGCGAGTGCTTGTTGGCTCGCCGCATCTAATAGAGCGCGTAGGCGCGCCACAGACGCCTGGAGACTTAGCTAATCTGCCCTGTTTGGAGTATGGGAATCTGCCAAGAGGGCCGAGTTGGAAGCTCATCGGGCCGGAGGGTGTTACCGAAGTTCGTGTTAACAGCGTATTGTCGGTGAACAACGGCGAAGTGCTTCGCGATGCTGCTTTGAAAGACAACGGATTTGCGCTATTGCCTATGTTCATCGTGAGCGAGCAGATCACGTCGGGAAAACTCGTGACGGTTCTGGATGAATACACCGCCCCGGAAATTTATGTGACTCTGCTCTACCCGCCAAACCGATATCTATCGCCTCGCATTCGCTCCTTTGTCGAGTTTTTGTATCAGCGTTTCGAAGGAAACGTAGATTGGAATGCCTGAATTGAGATACTGCCTGCTTGTATCAGTCCGCACTATCGATGGGTGAGTTTGGGCGCGGCAGACGAGAGTCGTTGATCCTCCGGTGTTCACCACAAGCGCCGCAATTTGCTGCCTGTTGACAAGGTTGGTTCATGTGATGGGAACGATTCAGGCTTGGCAATGACTCCATAGCATCGTATTGTTAAGACGAACGCTTCTCATTATCGCCTTCAAGTGGTGGCGGGTGCTATAGATCCCGATCACGCCTATCAACGAGACGAGGTAAAGGCACAAACGTGGGCATTAAAAGCAACAGAACTCGCTGGCATATCACCTGGCGTACGCTAGTAGCGATTTTTCTTGGCTATTTGTTCGCCAACAGCGTATCGATGCTCTTGATGTTTATCTTGCCACTGGATCGCCTGCACGGGGTTGTTTTAGGCACGTTGCTAACCTTTGTCTTTTGGACGGCAGCCGTTATGTGGATCTTCTCTGTTGATCGGATGCGAGCTGCAGCCGTGCCCATGCTGATTTGCACGGTAATATTCTCTGCAGCCGCATGGCGCTTGTATTTGATGGATCCCGCGCTATGAACGGAGCGTTTCGCCAATCCATGACGTGGCTGCACACTTGGTCTGGTCTTGTTCTGTGTTGGATGCTGTATTTCATTTTTGTTACCGGCACGCTCGGCTACTTTGATACCGAGATCGATCTTTGGATGACACCCGAAAATCCGGCTCAGGAGCGCACCGATACCTTGTCGAATATCGCGCTGGGGCAAGCTTACTTGGAACAAGTTGCGCCGGGTTCGGAACGTTGGTTTATCTATCCCTCTCAAAATCGCACTAGGCCCCATTTAATGGTGGGTTGGCTGGAGCCAAAACCGGACGGGGAGGGCGGTACGTTTAAGAGCCAAAAGCTCAACCCAAAAACAGGCGAGCCTTTGCCCGAGGCGCGTGATACCGGTGGTGGACAACTTTTGTATCGAATGCATTATTTGTTGCATTACTTCCCGCATCGCATCGGCTACTACATAGTATCTCTGGCAACCATGGTGATGCTCATAGGGCTCATCACGGGTATTGTCGCGCACAAAAAAATCTTTAAGGAGTTTTTCACCTTCCGCTGGGCTCGCGGTTCGCGCTCCTGGTTGGATGCACACAATCTGCTATCCGTTTCGACACTACCATTCCAGTTGATGATCACATATAGCGGCCTGATCTTTTCGCTTGGCCTGTTTTGGATGCCGCTAGTCGCGCTTGGCGGCTATGGATTTGATACAGAGCGATTGCGTGCACTGCAAGATGTGTTTGGTGGTGAGGAACCCGTCCCCGCACAGGTTGCGGCGCCGCTCATGCCGCTCGCGAAACTGGCAACCGAAGTAAATGCTGACTGGCATGACAGCCCGATCAGTATCG
Organism: Pseudomonadota bacterium; assembly: GCA_039178015.1. Taxonomy (GTDB): domain Bacteria; phylum Pseudomonadota; class Gammaproteobacteria; order Pseudomonadales; family Halieaceae; genus JARRPM01. The sequence continues at coordinate 5,478 of JBCDFM010000053.1, read as the reverse complement.
TGATTGTCGACTATCCCGGTGATGCCAACAGCCAGGTGACGCTGACCAATTCCGGCGTGGGTCGTTCGGGACGCAAGTCGATTGCGCTCAGTGGTGTGACTGGTGAAGCCGTCGATGAGGAAGCCTTTAAGGTTCCCAATGCGTCCGTCGCATTTGCGCTCACTATGGTCGATCTGCACGAGGGGCTCTTTGCCGATACGCTGCTGCGCTGGCTTTACTTCTTGGCGGGTCTGATGGGTACAGCGATGATTGCAACCGGCGCCATTTATTGGGTGCAGTCGCGCAAGAAGAAAAAGAATACAGCTGAGGGCTTTGGTATGCGATTTGTTGAGTGCATGAACGCGGCTACCATTGCCGGTCTGCTCACCGCTGTCGCCGCCTATTTCTGGGCAAATCGTTTACTGCCTGTGGAGATGGCGCATCGTGCCGACTGGGAGGCCAACTGCATGTTTTTGGTTTGGGGCGGATGCTTTGTGCATGCGGCGCTACGGCGCAAGGCGCGGGTCTGGTGCGAACAGCTCTATGCGGTAGCTGCACTGTTTTTGGGGCTACCACTGATTAATGCTATGACAACCAGTTCGCATTTGGGCAATACACTGCCCGCGGGTGATTGGGTGTTGGCCGGATTTGATTTACTATCCCTGGCCACGGGCCTTATCGCCCTGGCTGTTGCGCTGAAATTGCGGCCCAGTAAAACCACAGTAAGCATCCCTGAGCCTGCCAATGCGGCGGCACCCTAGCCTGATCCATATGGCAGAAATCTTGGCACTGATCCTGACACTGCTCGCTGCTATCTGCCTATGTGTTGCTATGCGCCGCCACCGGGCGCTGCTGGGGGGTTATACGCTGACCCGCGCACAGGCACTGTCCCTTAGAACGATGGGTTTTCTGCTGTTAACCGTGGCCGCTGCTCTGTTTTTCTACAGCCTGGACTTTATGCCGGCTATTGCGTTGTTCTTCGGCTGGTTTACCGTCACGATCCTCTTGGTTGCGCTGGTTCACACGGTCGTCGTGCAACGGCGGTAGATTTGTGTACGGAGCTTATTCATCTAGCGGCACAAAGCGCTTTAATTTATTCGTTTGCGGATGACGGGGTAGTTCTTGCACGCGCTTGAAGTTCACTTCGGGCTGCGACACGCCAGCATCCTTTAGTAGGCCTTCCACTGCGCTGTACAGTGCCTCAAAGGAGATATCGCCGTGGGTAATCACCCGCACGTCAGCGCCGCGCTCGGTCTGAATGACCTGGTACTCGCTGATGTGTCGTTCCTGTCCCAACACCCCACGAAAGCTCATGGGATGCACTTTTATTGAACCTGAGTAAACGAACCAGTCATCCGCACGACCCCTGATTTCTTTAATGCGGCGACAGCCAGGTGCATCCGGGTTGTCGTCAATATCGAAGGTCATCTTGTCGGTCATTTCATAGCGAATCATTGGCATCGCAGTGCCGTATAGTTTGGTGCACAGCACCCGCTCCGCAAAGTGAGGGTCCTGCATAGGCTGGTCTTCGTCGTCGACCGGTTCAAAAATAACGAAATCCTCCGCCAGGGATACACCGCCATAATCGTCGCCTTCTGTAGCGGCAAGGCCAATCTCTACTGAACCCCAGGCGTCATTAATACCAATGCCCCAGACTTCTTTCGCCAGATCACGCGCCTCCTGAAACAGGGGCTCCGAGTTGGTTGAGAGGCGATTTAAGCTAATCTTCAATTTTCCATCCTGAGCCAGCGCACACAGTTCCTGAACGACGGAAGCGTATCCAACGAGTCGGTCTGGTTGATAGCGATTCAGCGCTTCAACCATTTCGTCCAGCGGTGTATCAGCGGGAAATACCTGCATCTCACGCTTAGGGTCTAATGAGGTGGGGTAAAGAAGCCGACTGGCGTGGACATAGGAGCCGGCGCAGACCACGGCGGTGCGTCGCGGTCCGTCGGGAGCTTGCATGAGATCTCGCTGCATCTCCATGCGATAGGTAATGTTTGCGGTGACGATGTACGTCTCCCAGTCCCATAGATAAACACCGCGCTTGCCAGATGTGCCACCAGTGGCGGCGGCATAGAGATCTCCGCGAAAATAGGGGTTCTGAGTCTCTCCGCGATGTAGTTGATCCAGGTGGGCGAGCACGTCTTCCAGCTTGAGTGAGCGATCTGTGACGATGTCGTCCCAATGGTCCATGACAATCGCTTTGGTCAGCGGTGGAATCTTGGTGAGGTCGCTCAGATCGAGAGTGGATGCTTCCAGCGAACCGATGAGATTCGCATAGTAAGGTGAGTACTGCTGTGCATGGTCAACTGTCTTGCGCAAACCTCTTGTCTGGGCCTCTGCGATCTGGTCGCGACTCCAACCCAACTGAGCAATAGCCTGCGGCGTAAAATCACGCGCATCCTGGACATGACGCGCGTGTATCGAGGCAAAATCACTCATGTCTTCGCTCCATTCATTCGTCTTTGGCTTCTGAGAATGGTGTCCGTATGAATTATGGCGGTCCAGTTTTAGTGATGCGACCGGATGCAGTATATCGCTCTCAGGCCACATAAAAATCGAGTGCCTTTCGCTCGATATTAGCAGTCTATGCATGCAATTCCATACAAAAGGGCCGTTTGTTTTGCGACGGGGCGAGCGCTTATGACCTAGTATCCGTCTCTGGCGTAGACGGATATTTGGTGCCTTAGACGTTGTCGCTCATGGGCATCACCTGGCTTGGATAATGCCCGTTTCGCGTCTAAGTGGCAGCGTAGCTCGTGTCCTGTACAGGGTGGCAGGGGAGCAACTTTTGCGTGAACCTGCTCAGGTCGTGGTGGCCGAGAGGGCCAGTGCGGACGCTCGAATTAGGCTGGGGCCGGCGTAGATGAAGCCGGTATAGAGTTGAACCAGTGCCGCGCCCGCCTCAACTTTAGCGACTGCGTCTCGCTCCGTCATAATGCCGCCGACGCCAATAATCGGGATTTCGTCCTGCAACACCCGGTGCAGCGCAGCAATGGTGTCTGTTGATTGATGACTCAAGGGACCGCCACTGAGGCCGCCCTGTTCGTCTGCGTGAGGCAGATGCTGCACCTGTGATCGGTCAATCGTCGTATTGGTAGCGATCACAGCATCAATGGAGTGGGACGTTAGCAGTCTGGCCACTGTTTCCAACTCAGTCAATTCCATATCGGGCGCAATCTTGACCGCGATCGGTACGTTTCTTTGATGTTGATCAGACAGGAATTTTTTGCGTTCAGCGACGGCAAGCAAAAGCTGATTGAGCTGATCTCCAAACTGCAGCTCCCGCAGACCCGGTGTATTAGGAGATGAAATATTGATGGTGATGTAGTCAGCGTGGGCGTATACCTTATCCATGCAAAGCAGATAATCTTGCTCCGCCTCGCCGACCGCGGTATCGCGGTTCTTGCCAATATTGATACCGAGTACACCCGAATAGCGTCTCTGTTTGACCTGTTCGACCAGGTGGTCCACACCCTTATTGTTAAACCCCATGCGGTTAATGATGGCCTGTGCTTCCGGCAGGCGAAACATCCTGGGTAGCGGGTTTCCCGGCTGCGCTCGCGGTGTCACCGTGCCAATCTCGACAAATCCAAACCCCAAAGCGCCCAGTGCGTTAAAGAAATCACCACTTTTGTCCAGGCCAGCGGCCAGGCCCACGCGATTGGGAAACCGAATACCCATGACCGTCACTGGATCAGAAACGGGTTGAGGCAGGGTGAGTTTGGTTATTCCCAGGCGTTCACTGGTGCGCAGTGCACTCAGGCTGATGTTGTGCGAGGTTTCAGGTGAGAGCGCGAACAGCAGTGGTTTTATTGCAGCGTACACGAGGTCCTATTAGGGCGTGGGGTTTCGGGTGCGAAAGGATAACCGAATCGCTGCCGTGAATCGATGCAAAGCGCATGAGCATTGCTGTGGGTAGTGAGGCTATGTTGAAACCGACCTCAATACATCTGCATTGGGAGTTGCTGCAGACTCGAACTAGGGTCGTATAGGCTAAGATCAAACGCGCAGGCTGTGCTATGACCCTGTCGAGTAATCGCTAATCTGCACTTCAGACCCGTAATCGCCATAGTCGCCGAGAGCACGCAGTCGGCGGAACTCCCCCCACTTGATTGCTCGGTAGCGAGGTGGCCTGCTGCTTGCAAGAGAACTCTGCAATGGCTCATATACGTAGTCGTAGCGAGGATTAAAGAAGAAGGGTGCGCTTAGTCGCTGCTGCGATTTATTGGCGCGGACTCGGTGTACCGGTGCGAGGTAGCGGTCATTGGACCATACCTGGACAATATCCCCGATATTCACGACCAATAGTTCTGGATCTGCCGGTACGCGGTGCCAGCGGCCCTGCCGATAAATCTCCAGGCCTTCATGATTGTCTTGTAGCAGCAGCGTAATAGCCCCGCTGTCGGTGTGATGATTCACGCCAAGATGTCCATCAGTGGGCGTGGACATGCCCGCAGGTGCCTCTGGTGAGGCGCAGGGCGGATAATAGTTGAGTCGCAAAAAGCTGGTGTGCGAGGGTTTGAAACCCTGCTGGAGCGCGTCTGCGCTAGCACCAAGGTTGTGAGCGATACACTCAAGAAGCTGAAACGCAACAGCTTCGCAAGCACGCCAGTGCGCGGTGACCACCTCTTGAAATTCCGGCAACCCCCCGGGCCATTGGGGCTTCCATCCTGCACTATCCTCAGGCCCGTAGTCGAAAATCTCTTTCCAGTCCTGGGTATTTTTTGTCAGCTCCTGGTTATAGAAGCCCCAAGGGTTTGATTCCGAGCGCTCAATCTGACGTTTGATCTCCAGCCGTTGAGAAAAAAACCGGTTCGATGCGGTGCGCAGCCGGGTACAATCTGTTGGAGGAATCGGATGGTTCTTCAGCAGGAAGATACCCCAGTCTCGACAGGCCGCATCCAAGGCCTCGGATGCTTTGAGATTAACGAGATCCTCAAAACTTATCGTGGGGAATTGGCTAGTGTACATGCTATCGCTACTTGGCTGAGAGCCTGGCGAGGCTCATGAAAATACGCAAGCTTTACCCGAATAACCGGAGCCGTTGCTGGAAGCTAAGATAGCCATTAGCGCACAGGCATGCAAATCTCAAGCAGAGCAGTCAGGCAGACAATGAACCAGCGCGGGCGCAACTCACCTTAGCGATTGGCGTTCTCTCATCTCTCTCCGGAGACAAACGTGTCACTAACCCTCGCTCGCGTTTTCCTCGCGGTGTCCCTGCAACCTTTCGAGATGTTGGCGATAGGTTTTTGTGACGCTTTCAATTTCCTCTGCGCTGAGACGCCCTTTGTTGCCTTTGACCTGAAAACTCGCGTACACACACGAAGCAGTCATCAGGCTGGCACCTGCTATATGGGTTGGTACACCCTCTTCGGTCATCTCGTTGGCGAGTTTCAAAAAACGTTGCATAGCCTCGTAATGCGCCTGATCTTCTTCTGATGCCATGGATTGATGTCTCCGGGGTTTGGGTATGAAAAATGTGGAAATCGATGT
>JBCDFM010000052.1:0-19884 GCA_039178015.1 Pseudomonadota bacterium | reverse complement strand
TGGAGTTATTCAGAGAGGTGGTCAGAATTTACCCACCGCTGTTGCCCGTATGCGAACCTGTGCAAGGGTCAGATATTGACGCGCGCAAGGCACCGTCGCTATCAGAGCTGCGCCTGCATCAAAGTACGGTGTGGCTGTGGAATCGTCCTGTATACGATGATGTGAATGGTGGCCACCTACGTATCGAAATGCGAGCTTTGCCCGCTGGCCCCACGGCAGTGGACATGGTGGCCAACGCTGCGTTTTTGATTGGTGCAGCTGAAGGTATTCGCCCGCAGATAGAAACGCTACTGCCCGCGCTACCATTTTCCCTGGCTGAGTACAATTTCTATCGAGCTGCGCAGCACGGGCTCGACGCCAGGTTGATGTGGCCCAGCTTTCTCCAGGCTGGTTATCGTGAGCACACCATCATTGACGTAATTGCACAGATATTGCCGCTGGCACAAGAAGGATTGAGCCGCATCGGTGTGAGCTCCTCGGAGTCAGATCGTTACCTGGGTGTAATTGAAGATCGGCTGCGCAAGAAGCAGACCGGCTCGATCTGGCAATTGAAAAAACTGCAGGAACTGCACCGCGAAAGTACCTTGGATGCCGCACAACATGGGATGCTCGAAGTGTTTATGCGGCATAGCGAAGCAAATCTGCCTGTGGCGGAGTGGCCGCTGTGAGACGCTTTCAGTTTATCAGAGATCTCAAACCGGTAGACGTGGATGCTTCCGTAGAAGCCTTTCTCCGCAAGCTTGATGGCCCAGCCTGTCTATTTTTCTCTGGTGAAGATGATAGCCGTACGCGGGCACTGGTCACGCTACTGCATGGCAATGAACCATCCGGCACGATCGCCTTGCATCGCTGGTTGCGTTCCGGGCAACGCCCTGCGGTTAATGTGGTGTGCGTCGTTGCTTCCGTTGCCGCCGCCTTGGCTCCACCCCTGTTTAGCCATCGCATGCTGCCTCGCGCCCGGGATCTGAATCGCTGCTTCAGGCCACCCTTTGAGGGTGCACAGGGCGTGCTGGCCGCGGAAATACTGGAGATCCTCAAGCTTCATCACCCGGAGGCTATCGTGGATATGCACAATACATCCGGATCAGGCCCCGCATTTGCGGTGTCCGTTGGGGTAAATCGACGGCACGAAGCGCTGGCATCCTTGTTTACCCGGCGATTGATCATATCTGACTTGGGGTTGGGTGCTCTTATGGAAATCAGCAGCGAAGATTGCCCTGCTGTGACCATCGAGGTGGGAGGGCGACTGGACGAACCTGCACACGAACTGGCTTACGAGGGGTTGTGTGAATACTTTAGCCGGGCACAGGTGTTACACACAGCGGATGCGGACTGGGAATTGGAAATTCTGCGCGACCCAATTCGTCTTGAACTAAAGGACAACGTGACCCTTACTTATGCAGACGCGCCAAGCCCAGACCACGATATCACTCTAAAGCGAGATATTGAGCACCATAATTTTGGTGTAGTTTCCGAAGATACTGCCCTGGGCTGGACAAGCAGTCCGGAACTCAAGCTGTTCAACGCAACGGATGCCGGTGGCAACTGTGCGGTCACTCAAATCGTGCGCACGCAGCGCGGCATCCTGTACCCTGCGCAAGCCCTTAAGCTGTTTATGATCACCAACAATGCCGCTATCGCGGAATCCGATTGTCTGTTCTATGCAGTGGTGGATGAGCTTGACAGAAGATTTAGTGGACCCTAGGGGCGGGTTCTTGATCACTTGCAGCGGCGCTGGGGCCGTTGGGCCGCGATGACGGAACGCTATCTCATGGCAGGAATTTGCGACTCTCTGTTGCGAGTCGTCCTACCTGACCAGATACACGATTTTTCGAGAGGCAAAGCTCGCGCTGCCAAACTTCGCTGACTGGCTAGAGCGAACACGAGCAAATTTGCGCGATAGGACCGTGACCTTGTCGCACGTTATTTTTCGTGCTCTTCGTAAAGATTTATCACGGTAGAGAGGTCAAGCTGCGCGGCACCGCCCTCGATGTGCCTACTAAGTAGTTGATTGCCTTGCAAAGTCATCGGCACATTCATCTCTAGCACTTGCGCTAAATTAATCGCCCCCTCCAAATCTTTCTGCAGCGTTGCAACCTTCCACTTCAGAGTAAAGTCGCGCGCGGCCATTTGCGGTGCCAGAATCTGCAGGGGCTTGGAATCAGCGAACCCGCCGGCGAGTGCGTCTGCAAGCTTGTCGACATCCACTCCCGCCTTTCTGCCCAGCGCCATCATCTCGGCAATGACGACTGCGTTATTCGCCACAACCATTTGGTTGCAGAGTTTGGTCATCTGACCTGCTCCGACAGGCCCCATATGCGTGAGTCTTTCGCCAAGCGGCAGAAATATGGATCGCACGGCGTCCAATACGGTGGCATCTCCACCTGCCATGATAATCAAACTCCCGTTCTCGGCTCCTGCCGTACCACCCGATACCGGCGCATCGATCCAGTCCATACCACAAATGTTTTTCAGCTCTGAAGCCATCTCCCGCGTTCGCATCGGATCAATGCTGGAGAAATCGATAATGACCTTTCCAGGCGCGCCTGCTTCGGCGACGCCGTCGGAGTCAAAGACGACCGCTTCAACCGCCTGCGTATCGCTTACGCAGAGTAGTATTGCATCGCTTTGTTCTACCAGATCTCTAATGCTCTGGCAGCTTCTGGCACCGTACTCGTTGAACGCGGCCATTTTTTCCGTGCTACGATTCCAAATTGCGACGTCAAACTGTGCTGCGAGAAGCCGCTTTACCATAGGTCCACCCATCAACCCGAGCCCAATAAAACCCACTTTTATGCCCATAGAATTGCCCACCTCTGGTATCACCGATTACTCGTGAGTGCTTTGATTTATTTCATTTTCAGTTCAGATATAGTTCGGCTCATTTTCAGTTCACCTCAGTTTGATCAAGAAGTCGTCTTCGGTAGCTCGAAAGAGGAAGTATTTACCGAAAGCGATACTGTCATCAATAACGCGTGGCGCTTACAAATGGTTGAATCTTGTGATCGACAAAGCCATTAAAAAGGCGATGCCTCCAGTCTTGACCTCAGTACTTCTTAGGGGTTAGTCCTGCTACTTACTGCCGCCGTGGATTCTCAGTATTCATGGCCTGGTAAGACCTTAGACAACCAGTTTCAGCTGACTTATCGTTTCAAAGAAAGCATCCTTTATACCTTCCTCCCGCGGATGACGATTGTCACGCACCTGCCATTTTCCAGCAACCATGACATCGGTGACCACGGGCCTTTGCGAGGCAAATATCCACGTATCAAGAATCTGATCTCCGCGCTTTTGGTAAAGGACCGGATCCGACTCATCCAATACGATTAAGTCTGCTCGCATTCCCGGGGTGATAGCACCGGTCGCCAGACCTAGGGATTGTGCACCGCCACTGATCGCCTTGCGATACACAGATGCACCAATAGAGGGTGTCGAAGGTTCGGCCAGCAGGTTGCGGCGCTTGTGCCGTAGTCGCTGCCCGTATTCGAGCAAGCGCATTTCTTCCACTGGATTGACAGAAATATGGCTGTCAGACCCCAGTGCAATACGACCGCAATGCTCAAAATAACTGAGTGCTGGAAATATGCCATCTCCCAGGTTGGCCTCAGTGGTCGGACACAGTCCAACCACTGCACCGCTATCAGCAAGCCGCCGGCATTCGTCGCTACTCAAATGTGTTGCGTGCACAAAACACCAACGCGAATCTATCTCAGCGCGGTCAAACAGCCACTCTACAGGCCGTTGCCCCGTTGTTGAGAGGCACATTTCGACCTCGCGCAGCTGCTCACTGATATGTATATGTATGGGGGAGTTCTCTGGCAGCGTCTGCAAAGCAGACACGCCCTGTCTTATCATTGTTTCATCTACCGCCCGGAGCGAGTGAAACGCCATGCCTAATCTAATAGGCTCGCTTTGCCCATAGCGCTTAGATAGCTGCTGGAGTAACTGTTCAAATGTGTCTGTGTGATGTAGAAAGCGACGCTGATGCGGTCCCGCCTTCGCATGACCAAAATCGCCATATTGATATAGAACCGGTAGCAGCGTGAGTTGTATGCCGGCCGTTTCTGCGGCATCCACAACGGCGTGTGACATCTCTGCCGGATCGTCGTAGGGTGACCCGTCAGTCGCATGATGGAGATAGTGAAATTCCGCTACACCCGTATAGCCAGCTTTTAACATCTCAACATAGAGCTGAGCCGCTATGGCTTTGAGATCTTCTGGACTGATTCTTGCCACCAGGCGATACATGATGTCTCGCCATCCCCAAAAATCGCCACTGCTACTTTGAGTCTCCGCCAGTCCTGCCATGGCGCGTTGAAAAGCATGAGAATGACAGTTGCTAATTCCTGGAATGACCACGCCTGGAACGTAATCTGTCGTGCTTGCAGGTTTACGGAGATCGGTCTCAACCTCTTGAATAACACCCTTTGTGTCTATTCGAATCTCGACATTGTCTGCCCAGCCGCATTCGAGCAGCGCATGTCTGGCAAATAAACTAGCTGTCATGGTTGGCTGTAGCGCGCGTGAGGACGATTTCCCCGGACTTTATGACCATTGCGCAGGGGTTGTGTCCAAGACCATAGGCCAGTTCGGCAGGATGATCGATGTCCCATAGTACGAAGTCTGCACGTTTTTGACGGCACAGAGTGCCGCAGGAATGCTGCTGCGCTAGCGCGTGGGATGCGTTACGTGTAACGCCCGCCAAAGATTCCTCGGGTGTGAGACCAAACAGCGTACATGCCATGTTCATCATCAGCAGTAAGGACGTGCAGGGCGAGCTACCTGGATTGCAATCAGAGGCGACAGCCATGGGAACGCCCGCGGTTCTCAGCGCTTCAACGGGAGGGAGTTGCTCGCTCTTTAGGAAATAGAACGCGCCAGGTAACAGACAAGCGACGGTGCCCGACGCTTTGATTGCGTCTATGCCAGTCTGGTCAATGTACTCCAGGTGATCTACTGAAAGTGCCTTGTACTTTGCGGCCAACGGCGAACAGCCTATATTGGATAATTGCTCAGCATGTGCCTTGACGGGTATATCGAGGGCGGCGGCACGCCGAAACAGCCGCTCGGTTTCGGCCAGGGTAAATCCGATGTTTTCACAAAAGACGTCAATAGCATCGACCAGTCCTGCATTGATTGCCTCGGGTAGCAGTACATCGCAGAGCCAATCCATGTATTGACCATTACTGGCAAATTCTTGGGGTCGCGCATGGGCACCAAGGAAGGTAGTGTGAACATCGACAGGGTGCTCTTTGCCCAGTTGACGGGCGACGCGTAGCATCTTCAGTTCAGTCTCCCGATCGAGTCCGTACCCAGACTTTATCTCTATCCCTGTGATGCCCTCGTCGAGTAGGCGAGTTAGGCGGGCTGAGGCGGAGGTGAAAAGTTCTGCTGCGCTGGTATTGCGGGTAGCTGCTACGGTAGCAAGAATGCCGCCACCGCGTTTTGAGATGTCTTCGTAGCTGAGTCCGCTCAGGCGTTGCTCGAACTCTCGTGATCGATTGCCGCCATGCACCAGGTGGGTATGACAATCAATCAATCCAGGTGTCACCCAGCGGCTTTCGCCGTCGTACACCTGTAGCGCGTCTCCCTGGCCTGTGACTTTATTTTTAGGGATTTCGTTTCTCTGTCCCAGCCAGGCAATCTTCCCATCCTGCACGGCAATAGCAGCATCGTGGATTGCTCCATATGGCTCACCGCTAGCTTCTTCCATTGTTGCCAGATGAACATTGAGCCAAAGCGCATCCCAGGCGCGATCCTCGCTCATTGGCTCTGGGCCCAGTTGAGAGTTGTCTGGAGTAGGCCTTGCAATACGGGCTTAATTGTCGCGGCGCGTTCTTCTATGTAGGTAAAGGGGTAGGACTCCTGCATATAAGTTTGCTGTGACAGCTCCAGCTGCACCGCATGGCAGCCCTTACCGGGATTGCCGTAGGTTCGGGTGATGTAGCCACCTTTAAACCGCTGATTGATGACGACGCTGTGCATATTTGGCTTCTGCAGCGAAGAGAATATGACCGTCTCCAGATCGATACCGCAGCTCTTACCGTCATTGGTGCCTATATTGAGGTCCGGTAGGCGCCCGTCAAACAACCGTGGTACATGTGAACAAATACTGTGGGCCTCGAACAGCACTACGGTGCCAAATTGCTTTTTCAATCGATCAAGTTCGGCCCGGAGTGCTTTGTGATAGGGGCTCCAGTACAGCTCTACCCTTTGCAGAATTTCCGTTGGGCTCGGCTCGCAACCGCTGTTGTATATCGGCGACCGGCTAAAGGTGCTGGTGGGACACAACTCGGTGCTGTCTTGTCCAGGATACAGGTTGGTATTGTCAGGGGCTCTATTTAAATCAATGGTATATCGGGAGTACGGAGAGTGAAGGGTGCTGGCTCCGAGCCCGGCCGCGAAGTCATAGAGCTGCAGCAGGTGCCAGTCTGTGTCAGGTAGCTGTAGCGCTTGTGGTGTCATTCTCTCGATCATCCCAGGCGCCAGTCGTAGTCCCTGATGCGGCATGCTGACTAGCATTGGCTGCGATCCTTTGATGAGTTCAACCGCTTGCATTGAGCGAGTGTCCTGAAAAAAAAACAGCTGGTGAGAAAATAACTTGCGTGTTGCACTATACCTGTATATACAAGTATAGTCCAAGAGCAGTGCAAGAATAGTCCAAGCAGCCAGACCGGAGGTAAGCGACTTGCGACCGCAGTATCAGCTTATTAAGCACCACATCTGTGAGCACATCGAAGCCGGTGATTGGGAACCGGGCGATAAAGTGCCCTCAGACAATGTGTTAGCAGCCGAGTTTGGTGTGAGTCGAATGACCGCCAATCGCGCCCTGCGTGAATTGTCAGACGAGGGAATTGTGGCGCGCGTCGCGGGTGTGGGCACATTTGTCGCCGAACAGATACCTCAGACACCGCTTCTGGAGGTTAAGAACATAGCCGATGAAATTGAGGAGCGTGGACAGCGTCACAGCTCCACAGTCGTATTCATGACAGCTGCCTTGGCCAGTAGTGTCATTGCCTCACAGCTTGAAGTGGCCAAAGGTACGGAAGTATATCGATCCGTGATTGTGCACTACGAAAATGGCATCCCCGTTCAGCTAGAGGATCGTCATGTCAATGCGGCGTTGGTACCTGAATACATTGAACAGGACTTCACGTCGATGACTCCCAACGTGTACCTAACTGCGGTGGCACCCATCACTGAGGCCGAGCATATCATCGAGGCGATCCTGCCCGATTCCAGAGCACAGAAACTGCTTGAAATAGAGGCAGCCCAGCCCTGTTTATTGGTGCGCAGGCGTACCTGGGCGGGAGCGCTTATCAGCGTCTCCCGGTTAATTCACCCTGGCCATCGCTATCGTATAGGCGGCCGGTTTGTCCCACAAAAACCTTCAAGCTTTTCAAAGGAGAGTTAAGCCGTGCAGGACAGTTGTTTTGATTCCTCTAGAGTTATACACGCACCACAGGGCGTGGAACTGAGCACAAAAAGTTGGCTCACGGAAGCGCCTTTACGAATGCTGATGAATAATCTGGACCCCGATGTTGCAGAGCATCCCCAATCCTTGGTGGTTTATGGCGGTATTGGCCGTGCTGCACGCAACTGGAAGTGTTATGACGTGATTGTCCAAACGCTGAAGGACCTTGAAGACGACGAAACACTGCTTGTTCAGTCCGGAAAGCCGGTAGGTGTATTCAAGACTCATGCCGATGCGCCGCGTGTGCTTTTGGCTAACTCTAACCTGGTGCCTAACTGGGCTAACTGGGACCACTTTAATGAGCTCGATAGAGCCGGGCTCATGATGTATGGGCAGATGACGGCGGGTTCCTGGATTTATATTGGAAGCCAGGGCATCGTCCAGGGGACATACGAGACCTTTGTTGAGATGGGTAGGCAGCATTATGGCGGTAATCTTCAAGGCCGCTGGGTTCTAACCGCCGGCTTGGGCGGAATGGGTGGAGCTCAACCGCTGGCGTGCACCATGGCCGGCGCATCGATGCTGGCGATTGAGTGCGACAAGACGCGGATCGCGAAACGCATAGAAACGGGTTATCTCGATCAGGCAGCAGCCGACCTTGATGAGGCGATGGCCATTATCGACGAAGCCGTTGCATCGAAGCGCGCTATCTCTGTAGGGCTTCTCGGCAATGCCGCTGAAATACTGCCTATCATGCTGGAGCGCGGCATTCTGCCAGATGCGGTCACCGACCAGACATCCGCCCATGATCCTCTCAACGGGTATCTACCCATTGGCTGGACCCTGGAAGAAGCGGCTGCGGTGCGCAAGACGGAGCCCGAGCGCGTGGTTTCAGCTGCTCGCGAGTCAATGGCTGTGCATGTGAAAGCGATGTTGGAATTCCAGAAAAAAAATATTCCGACATTTGACTATGGCAACAATATTCGTCAGGAAGCACTAGGGGAGGGTGTTCAAGATGCGTTTGCCTTTCCGGGGTTTGTTCCTGCTTATATTCGTCCGCTGTTTTGTCAGGGTATAGGCCCATTTCGATGGGTAGCGCTCTCTGGTGATCCTGAAGATATCTACAAGACAGACGCCAAAGTGAAGGAACTGATTCCTGATAACGCGCACCTTCATCAGTGGCTCGATGCTGCCCGGGAGCGCATCGCTTTTCAGGGCCTACCGGCCCGAATCTGTTGGGTAGGTTTGGGCGATCGTGCCCGACTGGGCCTGGCGTTTAATGAGATGGTCGCTAATGGAGAGCTTAAGGCACCCATTGTTATCGGTCGTGATCATCTTGACAGCGGTTCTGTCGCTAGCCCTAACAGAGAGACCGAACGTATGCGCGATGGATCCGATGCAGTTTCGGATTGGCCGTTGTTGAACGCGCTACTGAACACCGCCAGTGGCGCTACCTGGGTCAGTTTGCATCATGGCGGTGGCGTAGGTATGGGTTTTTCCCAACATGCAGGTGTCGTAATCGTAGCCGATGGCACTGAAGCCGCTGCTGCACGTCTAGGAAGGGTGCTAACGAATGATCCTGGCACCGGTGTAATGCGCCATGCTGATGCGGGATATGAGATAGCAGTAGACTGCGCGCGTGCCCAGGGACTCAATCTGCCGATGTTGGGAAAGTAGCCCGTGAACCCGTTTTCACTGCTTTTGCAGCCGGGTGGCTTAAGCTTGAGCGATTTGCGCCAGGCGCACAGCACTGCGCTGCGCCTAGAGTTGGATCAGGAGTGCAAGGCGGCTATCCATGCTGCCGCAATGGCGGTTGAAGATATCCTGAAACGAGATAGGCCAGTCTATGGGATCAATACTGGGTTTGGCCTGCTGGCAGGCAAGCGCATAGCTGATTCTGATCTCAAGGAGCTACAGGCTAAGTTGGTATTATCCCACGCCTGTGGCGTTGGCGAACTCTTGAGTGATGCACAAGTTCGCTTGATCATGCTACTGAAAGTGAACAGTCTTGCGAGGGGTCACTCGGGAATACGCCTGCCTGTTATCGAGGCATTAATCGCGTTGCTAAACGCCGGTGTTTACCCCTGTATACCATCCAAGGGTTCCGTGGGTGCTTCAGGTGACCTCGCGCCGCTTGCCCATATGAGCGCCGTACTGATTGGCGTGGGTGAGGTGCGTGTTGCCGGTGTGATTAAAACCGCTCGGGAGGGCCTGACCGTGGCTGGCCTTGAGCCACTGGAGCTCGCGCCCAAGGAAGGCCTGGCATTGCTCAATGGTACTCAGGTATCAACGGCATTGGCTCTGTCTGCTTTGTTTAGAACGGAGCGGCTGTTTAACAGTGCCTTGGTAACCGGTGCGTTGTCAGTGGATGCTTCCCTGGGCAGCGATGCACCGTTTGATGCTCGGATTCATGATGTCCGTGGTCATCAGGGCCAGTGTGAAGTGGCCGCGGCCTACCGGCAATTGCTTGGAGGAAGTGAGATACGACAATCTCATCTCCACTGTGAACGCGTTCAAGACCCTTACTCATTGCGGTGCCAGCCTCAGGTGATGGGTGCTTGCCTGGATAATATGCGCCACGCTGGCCGGGTGCTGTGTATTGAAGCAAACGCCGTTTCAGACAACCCTCTGGTCTTTTCGGAACATGATGACATTCTCTCCGGTGGTAACTTTCATGCTGAACCGGTAGCGATCGTCGCTGACCTGCTCGCCTTGTGCATTGCCGAGATCGGGTCGCTTTCGGAGCGCCGGATAGCGTTGCTGATAGATCGTCATCTCAGTGAGCTACCTTCGTTTCTGGTGAACAATGGGGGCCTGAACTCTGGTTTTATGATCGCGCAGGTTACCGCCGCAGCCCTGGCCAGCGAGAACAAAAGTATGGCGCATCCCGCATCTGTCGATAGCCTGCCCACATCCGCTAACCAGGAGGATCACGTGAGTATGGCAACGTTTGCGGCGCGCAGACTGGGTACGATGGCAGAGAACACGCAGGGCGTGCTGGCGGTTGAATTATTGGCAGCTTGCCAGGGCATTGATTTTCGGGCGCCATTGAAAACTTCACCGACGCTGCTTGAGGCACTTAAGCGCGTCCGGGCCAAGATTCCCTTCTATGACGAAGATCGATACTTCGCCCCGGACATTCTCGCGGCTCAGGGAATTATTGAGGAAGGGCACCTGGCCAATGTGTGGGCGGGAGGCGTTCGACTGTGAACGCCATGCTATTGGTTGGCCAGTAGTTTGCTGACAAGAGGCTCTACTCCATCAATAAGCGGGTCAGCACAAGGGAGATCTAGCTGATCCTCTAGCGATTTTAGTGCTTGCTTTCTTGCGGCCCCGCCTAGCGATGATGAATTGACACTCACACCCACGCAGTGAATGGAGGAGTTGGTTAGTTTGCCAACGCTCAAATACAGCTCTAACGCTTCCTGGATGGCGGGAACCGGAAACCCATCGATGCCAGCAATGGATGTGCGAGCTAGGTCATGGCAGAGCACGATGGCATCGGGCTGAGAGCCGTGCAGCAATCCCAGTGTGACGCCTGCGTAGGCGGGATTGAAGAGAGAGCCCTGACCCTCGATAACATCCCAATGGTCATTGTCATTTGCAGGACTAAGCACCTCTGCTGCGCCGGCGACAAAGTCGGACACAACAGCATCTATAGGAATGCCGCCACCGCTGATGAGGATTCCCGTTTGTCCAGTGGCACGGAAATCAGATTGTACGTGATGTTGCTGTAGGTAATGATGAATTGCCAAAGCGGTATATTTCTTCCCAACCGCACAGTCAGTGCCGACCGTCAGAACGCGCGAGCCGCTGCGCTTGGCACCCGTTGCTATCGGTAAGTCTGGCGGCGGAACACGCACATCATGCAGAGTCGTCCCGTACTGTGTGCTGGCAGCTTTTAGTTCGGGTATGTCGTTTAACTTCAGGTGCATGCCACTGGCAATGTCTAAACCTGCTCGAGTTGCCTCCAGCAGGCTGTTGATCCACGCCTGACTCATGCTGCCACCTCGAGGCGCTACGCCCACGACAACTGTTTTGATCCCTTGCTCTGCAGCGATGGCTGGTGTCATCTCAGGTAGGTTCAAATCTAAAGTGCAGCCGTCGAAGCGCCACTGCCCGGCACATTTCTCGGGACACCACTGCTTGAGACCGAAAGCGGTTTTAGCATAGACCAAGCTATCAATGTCTCCCAACAACAGCAGATAAGGGGTTTGTATTTCTATCACTTCATTCATACCAGCACTTCTCAATTGCAAGCTAGGCGCGGCTAGTTAGCGCTACCCCCAGATGTCTGCAGCAAACGGTTTCACCATACCCTCATCATAGTCGAGACCCGTGGGACGGTCATTGCGCAGTAACAGGGGTCCATCGATATCGACGAGGTCGCAGAGGCAGCCCATGACAAAGGCTGGAGCCATGGCGAGCGATGTGCCACCCATACAGCCCACCATCAAACCCAGATCAAATTCCCGGGCACGTTCGGCTAATGCCAATGCTTCGGTCAAGCCGCCGGTTTTATCGAGCTTGATGTTGATCATCTGATATCGACGCCTGGCCTGTTCCAACTCTCCGAGATGGAGACAGGACTCGTCAGCGCAGAGTGGAATGGGGGAACGATAGTTTTCAAGCCCTTCGTCTTGCCCACGCGCCAAGGGCTGCTCGATCATCTCGACGTCAAGTTTTGCAAAATTCGGCGCAATCTCTTTGAGTTGTTGCAGTGACCAGCCTTGATTGGCGTCAACCACAATGCGCGCACTTGGTCGGGCACTGCGGATGGCTTCCATACGCTCGATGGGTTGATGCCCGTCCAACTTCACTTTAAGCAATTCGTAGTCAGCGGCATTCGATGCTCGACTTGCCATAGCGTCAGGAGTCGATTCGATACCAATCGTGTAGGCGGTTTGTAAAGTTTTGGGCTCGACCCCAGTTAGTTGCCAGATGCTTTTTCCAGTTTTCTTGGCCTCAAGATCCCATAGTGCGCAATCAAGTGCATTGCGTGCACCCCCTGGGGGAAGTAAGGTTTGCAGCGCTACACGGTCTATGCCTGCCTCTACGCGAGGCCGCAAATGTTCAAGTGTTTCAACGATACTTGATGGCGTGTCATCGAGATAAAAGATACCTAGCGCTTCGCCTCTACCCAACGAGTCGTCCTCGACTAATTCTACGACGACATTGCAAAATTCATTAAATTCAACACCAGTGATTCGAAACGGCGATCGTGTACTCCAGGACTCGCGATGAAGACAGTAATTCACTATTGACCTTCCTTACTCAATACCCAGGGCAGACATTGATGCCCCTGTGAACTTTGATAAATCCAAGAATGTGATCCGCTAATGGCATTAAATCGGCAGCACAATAGCTTAAGGATAAAGTTGACAGCCCTTGATAGTTTGGCCAGTCCTTCGATTTTCAGTACCAGTAGTTCGATATTGCGCACTGAAAATGAAAGCCTGGGATTGTGCCGTAATAGCGGCTTATCCAGACCTAACTGTACACCGTACAGTTATTGCTTTCAACGAGATTGAAGATGTTAGAGACGTCGATTATTGATAAGCGCAACGCAACGTGCAATCTTCTGCACCGATCCTGATGCTGCGATGCGCGTGTTCTCACAATCGAAATGCGCCATGGCTATTAAACTCACTACTAATTACTCGATAACCGGGTCGTCTCCTTCGCATGGTGGCAGCAGCGTTTATATATGCGCTATGCGGTTCTGCGCCTTGGCAGAGGCCAGGAGGTAACCGCCAGCTGGAAAAAGTGCGATATACCGCCAAGTAGTCTGATCACGCACGGAACTTCGGCTATAGAAAGGCTGGCTGACACAGAGTTGGTGATTCCTCTGTTGATTAGGATTTATAGAACGCAACAGCTATGACGATAAAGGCCGCTATCATTACTACCAGGCCAGAGAAGGGGAAGAAGAGGAAAAAACTGAGTACTGCTGCGAGGAGGGTGACCACCCAGAAAGCTAAAATGCTTGGAAGTCGCTTCGAAGTAATTTGGAGTCTACGCAGGCCGTGGTTTTTCTCTTCAAGTTGTTTTCGGCTATCTTAGATAGTACAAACCCCTTTCTGCTCTATCGATCAGCTTGTTGATCTTGGTCTTATCGTTGCCTGCTTTGAACAGTATCGTACCGTCGCTAACCAGACAGACCAGGCCATGGAGTAATGCCCAAAAGGCGATACCAACGTCGTCTACGTCGACTTCGTGATCCATATCCTCTAGGTGTTTTGCCAAAGCGCTCGCCCAGATATAGAAGTTTTTGCTAGCCGCTTCTTTGAATTCTGGAATCGTCTGCTTGCCCTGAATTTCCTGGCCAAACATCAGGTGATAGACCGATAGATTATTAAGCGCGTATTTAAAATAGCCACGCATAATAGATTTGACGTTTTCATTCGGAGAGGCATCATCGGACAGATCCGCCACCATCATAGCAGTCAACTCCTCATAGCCATTGATCGCAATCTGGACCAGTAGAGCCTCTTTATTGGCAAAATGATGGTAGGTTGCCATGGTAGTGACACCCACATCGGCGGCGAGGTTGCGTAGGCTTAGCGAGCTGACACCGCCTTCTTTCACGCGTTTTTCTGCAGCTTCAAGCAATTCCGCCCTGAGATCAGGTCTTCTGGCTTGGCGTTGTTTTTTGCTCATATTTTCTTTCTTTCCGAATGAGGGCGTTGTCTTCTCACGCTGAAGTAAAACACTCGGCTAACCGTATTTATTGCGAACCGAATTGTCGTGTCCGGTGCAAATCTTGTCAAAACCTCGGACCGCAAAAGTCCGGATGGTATCACCATTGAGCACACGAGTTACGGTCATCCTGTGATGCAACAGACTTCGCTTCCCGACTTGGACGAGACACGGTTTTATCACGCTAAGCGTTTGGGCTTTGGGGCGCAGCAGTACTGGTCCCTCCATTTTGACCTAACTGAGTCTAACTGGCGTCTCAATCCTGCCGATAACTGTACAGTGTATAGTAAATAGATATACACTGCGGAGCAGCGAGACTTGTTTAGAGCCCGATGACTTTGCGAGATCGACCTCAATTATGTACAGCACGCGAAGCTGGCTAAGCCTGACTAGCCGATTCCAGGCGGCAGCGCGTTGTGGAAGCGTCTTAGCGAGCACGCTGGCGCTCACGAGTGTGTACGCTGATGCAGAAGTAGTGACGGGGCCGGCACCTGACTATGCGCCGCAATATTTTGCGGATGTCATGCAACCCGTGCTCCATGATCTGAATCGGGTGGGCATTTTAGGCGTGTCCATGGCTATCGATATTCCATGCCGTGAGACGATATTTTTAAGTGATGGCTACGTGGACCTTGCGCACAGCGATGCCATGGACCCTTCTCGTCTTTTCCAGATTGGTAGTCAGACAAAAATGTTTACCGCTGCTGCGGTTATTCTTTTGATGCGCGAGGGCAAGCTCGATATTAAAGATCCAGTATCCGACTATGTAACTGGTCTTACTGGAACGCCTGACGCAACGATTGAGCAGTTGCTGACTCATACGAGCGGCGTGGGTGACAGTGTGTCTGTATTTGATCCTCCAGCAAAGAGGCCGAATTATGCGGTCAGTCTGGATGACCACCTGTTTCTTGCAAAAGTAGAGGGCCAGCAGTTTGAGCCTGGAACAGATTGGGCGTACAACAACCTGGGGTATATTGTTCTTGGGGAAATTGTTGAGCGCGTCAGCGGCGACGATCTGAACGAGTATCTACACGAGAAGCTTTTCAACCCTCTGAATATGACATCGACGTGGTTAGGTGCGCTGGAGACCTTTCCAGAGACGCAAATGGCTCGCGGCTACGTCAGGGACGACACAAGCAGTGAGCATGAAGATGTCTCCGCACCCGATCTCTCTTGGGCTTCCTCCGCCGGCGACATGGTGAGTAATCTGGAGGACATGCTAGCCTGGTCTCGTGCCTTACTCGACCCAGACAATCCTACTGGATTGACGCTTGCCGACTTTAGGCATGACATCGTGGATACAGGTGCCAAGGGAAATTTGGAAACATACGGACTGGGCTTTATGGGTTGGAATTTCAACGGGCGCATACTGTGGGGGCACGGTGGAAACATACATGGTTACGTGTCATTGACCATGCTGGACCCAGATTCAGGAATCATTGTCGCGATGATGACGAATCTCAAGGAGTATTCGGCCGATTTGATGCCAACACTCGAATCAGCATTTTCAATTGCATTGCGAATGGGGTTGCTGGTGCAGAAGTTTGATGAACAGGCCGCGCAGTGCAATCACTCTCTCACCAGAAGATAAAGGGTTTGGTCTATGCGGCATCGCTAACAGTGTGTTTTCCACAATGGCGAAGTCGCGCACCGACTGCTTGAAATGCTGAGCGAGATCGTTGTTGGCCGAAAACAATGTTAGCGCGGAGTAACAGGAGGTAGATTCATGAAGACGGTTGAGAAAGATGCCTGGCCATTCGTTCCCCTCAAAAGTGCCGTTTTTGATGAGATGGAAATCGTCAGTGCCAAGGGCGTTTACCTGTATACCAAACAGGGTCAGCGCATTCTTGATGCCTCCGCCGGTGCGGTCGTGGGAAATATTGGTTGGGGCCGAGAAGAAGTTGCATCACAATCGGCAGAAGCGCTAACGCGCTTAACCTACACCTTGCCGCCGTTTGCCACACCAGAACGCGTTGAATTGGTTGAGCGCCTCAGGGAGAACTGGCTTCCCGAGAATAATCGAAAAGTGAGCTTCTTCGGCAGTGGCACCGAAGCAAATGAAGCGGCTATAAGACTCGCCAGGCAGTATCAGTTAGCCAAGGGCCGCAAGGAGCGCTACAAAGTCATTGGGCGTGATGTATCCTATAACGGCACATCCGTTGCAACCCTAGCGGTAGGTGGCCATGCGGCACGTCAGCGAGGATTCGAACCGCTGATGCCTCCGATGCCTCATGCGCCGGCATGCTACTGCTTGCGTTGCCCTCTGGAAAAAACTCTGCCGGGCTGTAAGGTGGCCTGCGCACAGGAATTGGAAGCGGTCATTGAACGCGAGGGTGCAGACACTATCGCTGGATTTTTGGCGGAGCCTATTGTCGGCACGAGTGGCGGCAGCCTGGTTCCACCGGACGAGTACTGGCCTGCAATCGAGGCCATCTGTAAGCGACATGACATTTTGCTGATCGCTGATGAAGTCCTGACGGGCTTCGGCCGTACGGGTGAGCGCTTCGCATTAAATCACTGGGATATTGAAGCGGACGTAGTCGTGCTCGGAAAAGGTATGAGTGGCGGGTATGCGAGTATTTCTGGTATTGCCGCCACCGACGCCGTTGCAGATGCCCTGGCGACGGCTGGGATGATGCCCATGTTCCATACCTATGGCGGACATCCCGTGCACTGCGCCACTGCCAGCAAAGTGCTTGAAATTATGGATGAAGAAAACCTAATTGGTAGAGTTCAGGCGCTTGCGCCCGTGCTGGAAGCGAAACTGAAGACACTGGAAAGTCACCCTAACGTGGCACAAGTCCGCGGCCGTGGTTTTCTCTGGTCTGTTGAAATGGTGCGTGATAAATCGACCTCAACGCGCTTCCCCGAGTCTGCCGCCGTTACGTTTAAAGTGATGGAGGCCACCGTGAAGCAGGGCGTTTTTACCTACTTCGGCGGTACGGGAGCAGTGCGCGATATCATTAATGTAGCGCCGCACTTTATCATTGCGGAAGCACAAATGGATGACATTGTCTCCGCCTTGCACACTGGCATCACTGAGGTTTGCGCTGAGGTCTGAATTCAGACCAGCGAATAGAAGGTTTCGGCGAAAAAATGAATGATTCCTCACTGCCGCGTACTATCGAGCTGCACGGGGCGGTATTCCTGGTCATCGGCTACGTAGTCGGAGCCACCATTTTCATACTCCCAGGGAGTTTGGCAGAGCAGGTGGGGCCCTCGGTGTATCTGGCCTATCTATTTGCGGCAATACCTGCGGTTTTCGCTTGTTTTGTCATGGCGTTGATTGGTAGCGCAGTCCCGAGAAGCGGCAGTATTTATCTGATGATTCGGGATGTGTTGTCCCCCGTTCTCGGTTTTATGTATCTGTGGCTAATGGTGTCACTTTCGGCAGTCGTCATCCCCCTGGTGGCAACCGGATTTGCGGACTACTTCTCCTTGTTCGGAAGCGGGATTGACCGCACGACGGTCGCTCTGGCGGTGGTCGTTCTGGTCATGGCACTCAATTATTTTGGTATGGTCATCGCCAGCGGCCTGCAGAACATCTTGGTCATCGGCTTTGTTTTGGCGCTCTTGGTGTTTATTTTTGGCGGTTTGGTCTACGGAGAGGCGGAACGTTTGACGCCGATGTTTCCAAAAGGCTTCTCTCCGATTGTAGTTGCGGCAACAGCAGCTTACTTTTCTTACGCCGGGGTCTTTGTCATTGCGGAGGTCGCAGGCGAAATTAAGGAGCCTAGTAAAAACATTCCCAGGGCGATCTTTCTCAGCTTCGCCGTCATCATCCTGCTCTACACACTGGTACCAATGGCACTTAGCAGCATTCTTGAATGGCAGTCTTTGGGCTCTACACCGGTCGCGGTAGTAACGGCCGCGCGTCAAGTGTGGCCTGACTGGACGGCTAATTTTATCTTTGCTGGCGCATTGCTAGCGGCATTTACCTCGATTAACGGAATCCTGATGGGCCTAAGCCGCGATTTCTTCATGGGCGCGCAATCTGGCATTTTCCCCACTTATTTTGGGCGTGTACATCCCCGATTTGGTACGCCAAGCCGAGCGGTCTTTGCGTTAGGCGCTCTCTCCTTAGCCGGCGTTGCTATGAGTGGATCTGTTGTCCAATACGCTCAGATCGCCGTGATGGGCTTAATGATTGTCCAGATCATTACGGGAGTGGCGCTATTGAAGCTGCCTAGTAAGTTACCCGAGGTCTATGCGGTCTCTAGTTTCAAACTCAGCCCAGTGCTACTGGCTTTTGTAGCGCTTGCCTATATCGGGTTTTCTCTGCTTTTCCTGCTCTTGCTTGTGCTTGAGCAGCCGGGCGTCGTGATACCGGGGGTGATATTTCTACTGGCCGGCTTTGTCTTGCACAAGTTTCTAGCGTATCGCCCTGGCTCGCGCGCGTTACAACGGCACAAATGAGTTGGGGCAGCGTCTCGATGCAACGGCTGTTTTTGCGGCTCAGGGTTTGATTATTTCGCTATGCAGAAAACGAGCCGATAGCATGAAGATTCCGATGACCGCTATATCGGAAATAAATCTCCTATACAGGAATGTGCTGTTGCAGAAATAACCGTCTAGGTGGGCCCCGTCGCGTTCCAGTTAGACCAATAAGAGCTTAAGTTGACACAAGCTTATAAGCAGACACTATACCTACTGGTCTCAGATGGCTCACATTCCTTGCTCGGTGAGGCGGAATGAGACCCAGCCAACCCGACAGTGGCGACTACATTCGGCATTGCACAGACTTTCGGTTTGAGTATAGTGGAGGTGTTAGGCAGTCCGTCCAGCAGTTCACTACTTAAAATGGTGCACGGCGGCGATCCGAGCAGTCTGTTTCGTAATGAGAACGATTGTCAGGTCCGCATACCCTTGCTCCTGCCTGTAGATACTGTAAAGGCTCGTAATTCAGCGGGGTGTCACGCATCGAAATAGCGATCCGAAATGAAGAGATGGGAGCCTCTCTTATCGCGATGTATCGCAGTAGGTTGGCCCTACACATGCGAAACTTGGCTGGATAAACGCGTGCTCTCAGCCAAGCATTGATTTTCAGGCATCCGCAAAGTGATGAAGATGAAACGCTCTTTAGATGACACAGGTGCTGCGGTGGGTGCCAAGAATCGGGCTGAAACCGCTTTGCAGCGCTATCTTCTGCATCAAATCCAGACCTGGGGTGGTCGACAATAGGTAAAGCAATCTGCAGGAATCTGGCGATTGAAAGTTTAACTGTACAGTGTACAAATATGGTGCTAGTCTGGCTTTGTTGATCACAAGTATTGAGCCTGTTGGGGAGGGGTAAGCAGCACATGAACTTCAAACGAGAGGGTAAGAGAAATATCTTGGCAACCACGGCAACGGCTGTGTTGCCCGGGATTCTTCTAACGCCAAGCGCCTGGTCCCAGTCAAACGATGAAGAAAAGATGGGCCTTCTAGAGGAGGTGGTCGTCACTGCGACTTATCGGTCTGTCTCGGTGCAGGATCTGCCTATGGCAGTAACAGCGCTGACCGGTGAGGCTTTGGATGACTTAGGAGCCACTGAGATTCAGGATTACTACCGTACGGTTCCCAACTTCTCCGTTGTCGATCGGGGACCCGGTCAACGCATTTATACGTTGCGAGGTGTTTCTACAGGGCTTGTCACTCAAAGCCCGGCGACGGTAGGGGTGTACGTCGATAACGTCCCCATCAGCGCTGGCGGTTTACAGCCGGACTTGAAGATTTTTGATCTTGAGCGTATTGAGGTTTTGCGTGGCCCTCAGGGCACGCTTTATGGCTCC
>JBCDFM010000051.1:0-19951 GCA_039178015.1 Pseudomonadota bacterium | reverse complement strand
GATGTCAGCGTCGGCTCGTCGGCATTTGATCGTCTGACGGCCAATGTGCGTTGTAGGAAATGCCCAGCATCCATACCGAGGAAAGGGCAGGGGCATTCGCGAGCCAAACTCTGCCATTCATACCGAAAATACTTCGCCCATTAGCTCGGTTACGCGTTGGCTGATGCCAGGCGAGGTCTTTTCGCTTGGCCCCGCGCAATTCAAAACATGAATCTGGTTGATATAAATCCAATCCGTGATCGCCTCTTTAGCGGATGCGGAGTAGGGATCGACCATGTAAACAGGCTTGCGGTAGTATTTTGCTGCAACACTTGTCCAATCCGTACCCGGATCAGTCTTGTAGTTGCTCCCTGGGGTGAGAATCAAGGTGGCATCGGAGTCTCTGGCATTCCACTGTGTGCGCAACGAGCGCGGCACATCGGGCGCATCGGGACTGCGCTCTACCGGGGTCTCGACCAAAGGAAACATGCTCGGGATCGTACCTGACTCGCAAATGCGACCCGGCGGACACCATCCGGCACATAATATCCCGCTGTCCATCGCCGCCCTTTGAGATGATTGATCGACACCCGTCTGTCCACCCGCTAAGACCAGGCGGGGGTAGCGCTGTGCTTTGCCGGCTGAAGAAGACCTAAAGTCAAAGGTCTGTGCAGCCCTCGCAGGGACCGCGGCGTAGGCAGAGGATACGAGTAAAGCTGATTTAATAAGACTGCGTCTTCGTGTGGTCAGCATGCGACAGAACCTATGTCTAACAAGCGGTGTATGTTCGATTCATTGCGCTCTATCGATTTATTCTAATTGAAATAGTTCCCAAGTATTAGATGCGCTTAGTAAACCACTAGCGCGATTTCACTCTGTACGGATGCCAAATGCCATGGAGCCGCGGATGACTGGCGTATCAAACATACAGGCTTGTCGCTCTTGGAATACTCTGTGTAAACAAGCCGAGAATGTACGCTCGGTATACAAGTCGCAGTGCGCATATTTAGAAATAATCAAGCCAAGGCACGCTCTAGGCAGTGAATGACGCAACTCTTTGACGAAGCTCTGGGAGTACGTCTTGTTCGAACCAAGCATTTTTCTTCAGCCAGCGATTGTTTCGCGGGCTTGGATGAGGCATGGGCAGTATTTCAGGCCAGTAGATTCTCCAATTCCTTACCGTTTCTGTGAGCGTTTGAGACTGGTTCTCCTTCAGGTGCCAGTCCAATGCGTATTGGCCTATCAGTAGAGTGAGATCGATATGAGGCAACAATTTCAATAGGTCGCTACGCCATTTTTTTGCGCAAAGCGGGGGAGGGGGTAAGTCGCCGCTTTTAGCTGTGCCGGGATAGCAAAACGCCATGGGTAAAACTGCCACAAGTTCACTAGAGTAAAACTGAGCCCTCGATAAGCCCATCCATTCGCGAAGCCTATTGCCCGAGGCATCGGCAAAAGGGATGCCCTTTTCGTGTGCTTTTTGCCCAGGCGCCTGGCCCGCGATCAGTATCCGAGCGTTTGGATTGAGCCGTAAGATGGGCCTGGGTCCCAGCGGAAGGGCATCGCATGCAGAACAGCTGGTCACCCGTTCTAACGTTTTATCTAAGATAGGTAGCCTCTGGAGCGGAGTTCTTGCTAACGTGTACCATTCTGGTTTCTGTCCTCGAGTCTACCTTACGGTTAAAGGAACTGCCTTCGTAAATGTTTCTTAAACTTGAGAAAGCATTTGACGCTGGTCTTCATTTGGGCAAGGTCATCCGGGGGATGGGAGTATCCCGTCTTGTGGATGGTTCTGATTCTGTCATGTGCTTTTACCGGTGCGGTTGCCTTTCCCAGCGATTGCCTTCTGCGACGGAACTATAATTTGCCGGGTTAGGTCGAAGCCCTGATGGTGAGGCGTGCGGTCGCCGCCCCCGCGACCAGGAACAGTTCACAGTTTTGGAGAAGTTATTCATGCCGGTTGATCGAAGGACTCTGTTGAAATCCGGCGCCGGGGCGGCGGCCCTTGCGACTCTTTCCAATGTTTTTACCGGATCGCTCGCGTCAGCTGCCGGAAACGCTGAGGCTTTGACCAGCTTTCTTGCAGGCAATGGGTATCAGGGCTTTCCCCAAGCCGATCTGATTACGTCACATAGCTTCAACGGCAGCGTGGCCTTTGATTATGTCCACGACTATCACGCCAATTCACCCACGGGCGAGCCCGAGAAGTGGTTCGTCCTACAGGATTGCGCCCGTGTCGAGGATATTGCCAAAAAAGATGAACCGGGTGTGCTGGCATACTTCCACGTCCTGGCCTTCAAGAACAATGCTCCGGCATATCCTGGCGAACTTCTCGACCAGTCGCTCGAGTATCTCATCCTGCAGCTTGGTTTCAAGCCCAGCCGCCTGTTGCTTGTTTCCACGGAACAATTCCGACCGTTTCTGAACCAGCTCGAACCTTTCGGTATTGCTGAAGAACAGGTCGTATTTCGCAAGCTGAGTGATGCGCGGAAAGCCGGAGACGGATCCGGTTTTTTCAGCCCGAAAGGCTACCCTGATACACCTCAGATCTTGACGGCTTCTTTCCATTACATGCCAGAGGGCCGGCCGGTGCCCAAAAACTCGAGCTATCCGCCCGCCGGTTATTTCGAGGTTGGCGAATATGCGTTCAAGGACGAGCAAGCGCCATCGAGCAAGGCCGAGGTCGCGCTGTTCGGTGTTGAACGACTGGCAATGGCGCAGGGAAAGACGGCGGGAGATTTTTCATCGAGTCGCGAACGGCTTCTTGCAAGACTTAAGGAGGAGGCGGAGCGCCGGGGTGTTGCCTTGCCAAAAGCGTATCATGACTTTTCCGCGCTGTAGTTGATCGCGTCGGGCGACCCGTTACTGCGATCGGACGCGGCAGCCGCCGAATTGGCGAATATCTTCAACGCTATGCCGGCGGTCGCTTCAACTGATGAAATAGGACTCGCCAGGTAGTTCGTCACTGGAATTCCGTTGCAAGGCTAAGACATTATTGTCTGTGACCTATTAGAAAGCGGTGTCAGGATGTATTCGAATACAAAAACAAAGCGGAATAGGCTTGGCAACCAGGCGGTCTCGCTAGTTCTTAACGCCCAAGTCGCTTATGACCGCGCATCCAGCGATTGCATATTGCATGCCCAAGCCTATACTGCGCGTCCCCCATATGACGGTGAGAGGCTCTAGCATGTTGACAAGGGAAAGCGCACAGGTAGATGGTTTCGTTTACGACTTCGTCAATGAGTTCGTAAATAGGATTCCATTTAATATCTTCCTCGGTTTCGAACTGGCCTCGCTTGAGAATGAAAGAGTGCAGTTTACGTTAGCGATGCGAGATGAGCTGGTTGGCAACTTCGTTCACGGGATTCTCCACGGCGGCGTGATCTCAAGCCTGATCGATACGGCCGGCGGCACAATGGCACTCGTCGCTGGGCTAACACGTGATCCCGAGTCTGAAAGACATGCGATCCTGTCGCGGTTGGCTAAATCGGGCACGATTGACATGCGAGTTGATTTTCTAAGGCCAGGGCGGGGCACTGAATTTACGTGCACTGCGAATCTGATGCGGTGTGGCAACAAGGTTGCTGTGGTGCGCACTGAATTCGAGAACGAGCAAAATGAGCTTGTCGCCGTAGGGACTGGCAGTTACTTGTGCAGCTAACTGTGCCCAGAGCTTTCGTCGCGTACGTCCGTTGTCTATGCCCGTGAATCACCGCTTTATGAATCGAATTGCTGTTGCCAGGGCGGGCTGCTCATTGTATGCGCGGTTGATCACAGCGAGAGTGCAGCTACAGTGATACTCTGTAAAACTCACAATAGATAATATATACAATAGTTTAAAGCGCTAAACTAATGTTATATCGAGTTTATTCCATCACGAAAGCCCTACTATCTGCTCCGCGCGCTGATTGGCGTTCGGGACTTATAGAGACCCATCGCAATAATCGAACCCCTACTGAACATCGAAGGCTTCTTTGCGATCCGGAGTGCGATGCTATGGATTCAACGAGATAGCCCAAGCCTCCCTTTTAACCCTTGTGTTGCAAGGGTCATGGTACGAAAGGCATGTGCAGTACGGCGCACTAATGGGCCAACACATGCAGACGACACGGGCAGTTCTAGCAGCCTCTTACGTGGAAGCCGGGAAGAGCACTGACGCCTACCTGAAAATAGAGCCGTGCGGCCCTTCGGCCTGCTCAACGCGGCTTCGACGAAGGCACGGTGGCGCTGTGGAAGGGTC
The DNA here is from genome assembly GCA_039178015.1 of Pseudomonadota bacterium. Taxonomy (GTDB): domain Bacteria; phylum Pseudomonadota; class Gammaproteobacteria; order Pseudomonadales; family Halieaceae; genus JARRPM01. Next base: position 15,735 of record JBCDFM010000051.1, on the reverse strand, counting down.
CGATTGGATGGAGATAGGCTTCTAAGCCATTTGGCGTGATGCCTTTAGGCACTTTAATCAGGGTGATATGTTCGCTGCCTTCAGCAGGCATCTGAGGAAGCTCGATCGGCTAACTGACATTCAGGAAGCTATTTATCCACAAACCGAGTCACTCGGCGAAGTGCCCGACATTCTGATACAAGAGCATCTACGGATTTCACAACAAATAGAACGTATCTATGCAAAGTATGATGACATTGATTCCATGAGGGTAATTTTCTCCAATACTGACGTTGTTGGCGAAATGGCGGAGTAGATGAGCGAAAAGCTCAGCCTATGAAGTGTCCGAGAGCAACATGTTGTCACCGCAGTGCGGTTAGAGCGAAAAGTGCGGGGTTAGGGCACAGCACGATGTTTCTACGAAGAGGCCATAACAAGCGGCTTGGTGCAGAGTCGGAATACTGGACTTTTTCAATTGCCTGTCGCGGAATCAGCGTATAGGGTAATAGGATTTAACCATCCAATCGCTGAAGACAAAAAAGAAGCTAGGCTATGAATCTACTCTATATTCTCGGCAGCTTCATTCTCCTTATGATGTTGCTGGAACGACTGTTTCCGCGCCAAGACTTACCTGTATCGCCACGATTCTACGCAAAAATTGTATTTATCATCGGGATACAGGTGAGCGCAGTATATCTGGGCGGCATTGTCTGGAGCACGTGGATGGGGGGTGCGCACTTCATGACGCTAACATCGCTTGTTCCCAGTGACCTCGCTTATCTGATTGTCTTTGTTGTCTATACATTCATCTACTACTGGTGGCACCGTTTAAAGCACACTGGTTTTTTTTGGAGAGCGGGGCATCAACTGCACCACAGCCCGGGAAGAATCGAAGCAGTCGTTGGCACCTATCAACACCCTCTAGAAATCTATATCAATGTGTTTGTAAATAGTGGAATCTACTACGGACTGTTTAATCTGAAGCCAGTAGAGGCTGCCTGTTTCGGGCTGTTTATTGGGATGGTAGACATTTTTCAGCATACCAATATAAAAACGCCAAGATTCATCGGGTATTTCGTGATGCGACCAGAGATGCACATCGTGCACCATAACCGTGGGCAGCATTGTTACAACTTCGGTTTTTGGCCGTGGTGGGATATGTTGTTTGGGACCTACCGAAATCCCAGCCATGCAAAAAATGAGTTCGGTTTTAAACCAGAGCGGGAGCGGCGCTTCTTTGACATGTTAATTCTGTTGAAGAATGTCAATGGCCCGGCAAAGCAAACTCGTTTACAGGAGAAACCGCTCACACAGTAGGAGGGTAAACCTAAATTGTGGGGGGAATACCATGTTAGCGACAGGGCTTCAGCGCCGACCTGTAACGGCCTAGAGGGGCCTTTATAAGGCGCGTTCGAGTAAATTAAAGTTTAAGAAAAGCTGTAAGCAACCCTTTCGCCCATCTACGCGGCGGCTTAAAATCCGAGATTCCTACAAAAAGGCTAGGCTAAATGTCTGGTCTGTTAAATAGCAAACCGGGGACAAGAAAAATGAGATTATCGATCGAGTCGATCGTTGTGTCGGCGCTAGTGCTATTGGTTTTTTCGGCTTTTCAAACGAGCGCTTACGCTGCAGTTCCAACCGATGGCACGAAGAACATACTGCTAATTGTTGCTGACGACATGGGAGTGGACGGCATCAGCAAATATGCAGAACATAATAATGCACCCCAAACGGTGCATATCGACCAACTCGCGAGCGAGGGTGTTTTTTTTAGAAACGCCTGGACGCACCCCTCCTGTGCACCTGCCAGAGCTGCACTGCTAACTGGACGACACAGTTTTAGGACCGGTGTGACTCATCAAGGCAGCTACGGCAATCTGTCGGGGGACGAAGAGACTATAGCTGAGGTACTCGGTGCAAGCGGTTACTTAACCGGCGCCTTTGGAAAGTGGGGCGTTGGCGGCCAAGCCCAAAGCCTTCCTTACAATCAGGGCTTTGACTATTTTGCTGGTAGCGTGGGCAATCTCGACGGTGATTACTACAGCTGGACGAAGACCCTTTACGATGGCGTTAGCGTGTCGACGATTGAAGACCATCCAGTCTATGCCACGACAGACGCTGCGACAGAGGCGATGAACTGGATCGAGGCGAAAGAGAACACAAGCTCAGCGCCGTGGTTTGCTTATGTGGCGTTTAATGCACCGCATGCTCCTTGGCACATACCACCAGCGTCTACGCACAGTTACGCCTTGTCGGCTTGCAACGGTCAAGCGAGCAAAGATTGCTATCGAGCCGCGATACAGTCAATGGACTATTACATCGGCGAAATCATCGACAAACTCGGCCCCGGGCCCAATGGCCTTGACGTGTTAAAAGACACGCTAGTGATATTCATCGCCGATAACGGAACGCCGAGCCCTCAGATTATTGAGGAGACGGATAGTACGCCCTTCATCTCAGGGCATGGCAAAAACTCCGTGTACGAAGGGGGCCTTAACGTGCCAATGGTTATCTACGGCGGTGCCAATTTGGATGTGGACGCTGGGGTAGAGGTGACTGATATTCTCTATGGCATGGATATATTTCAAACGCTCGTCGTTGTAGGTAACGCTAGTCCGGCGAGCGGGAATACCTTAGACAGTCGGTCCCTGGTGGGATACCTGGACGAAACCCCTGACCCTATCGAGCGCAGCAGTGTTTATTCAGAGCAGTACAATCCGGGTCAAGGTATTGATCAATGGGCAATATCTAACGGTACTCGCAAGTACATTCACTTCTACGACGGAAGCAACGTCATTGAGCGATGCTTCAACCTGATTAACGATCCCGGAGAAACAAGAAATCGCTGGGTAAGACAGCGCGGGGGGGTGTTCAACACCTGCGCCAACGAGCTCAAGGTAAATCGTGTCTGTCTTGGCACCCCCTCAGGATGTCCGCCAACACTTTAAGAAGCCTCTCCTTTGTTCGAGATATGGTTCCTGATCCATCAGGAGCCAGCACTACCGGCTCGATAATCATAATAAGGGATAAAGAAAAGTCCTCATTTTATTCTGGAACGACCCGCACATTAGCTGGTCAGACTACCGGCCTCAGCCCCTTAAAAACACCATTTTGGAGACGACGATGAAAGCACCAGCCGCCTTACCGATTGCAGCCCTCTGGCTCTTGCCTATGGGACAACTGCTGGCACAGAACTACCCAGAGATGCACGAAGACCGCACACCGCCCTACGTGACCAGTTTCGAAGAAGAGGGTCCAGTGGGCGGAGAAACGAAGGACAGCGATCTCGACTTAGAAGAGGAAGGCCTAGACGCTGGGTATCAGCTTGATGGCGCGGCCACGGACGCAGACGCACCTGAACCGCAGTTCGCGCCAATCCCTGAAGAGTGATCGCTGCCTAATCAACAAATTGAAAGAACAAGACAAGACTATGCAACGAATAACCGTACTTGCATTGATGACACTATTTACCTCCGCAGTTTATGCCCAGGCCATTGCCGACGAAGGTGACCCTATGGTGGGTCTTGGCGAGGCGGAAGCGGGGGAGGTTATGGCGACTGGAGCCAATCAGGAGATGCAGAACACAATGACAGAACCTGTACTGCCAGGGGAAGCGCTTGAAATGGATGCGATGCAGCCTGAAGGCGAAGCGCTCAATGAAGACCCTACCACTGTTTTTGCACCCTTTGGAGATGGTAGGTAGACGGCGAGAAACCTGCTTGTCGCTTGCGGCTGGAATGAACTTCAACGAATGGCATAGTGCTAACACAAAGCCTTTCATGCTCATACTTGCCCAATCGAAGCCCGCTATGGCGGCGAAGCCAGTGACCGAAGGTCAGCAGTACTGGCTCCATCACCTCTTTTGGTGACATAGTTGAGCCTCATTTAGCAACGCTGGGACCTAGTATTGCACAGCTTGATCATAGCCCGCTACGCGACTCTGCTTGGTTCTTCGTGCTATCGGGTGCTGCACCAGTCGTTCACTGATTGATTCCGATAACACGGTTAATCGGGATCTGAAACAAAATTTGCTAGGAGACTAGGTTAGTCGAAGGCAAGATAGGGGTGTCAATCTCGCATTTAGGAGGCCAGCGTGAACTATATTCCCGCCTCGGATGACAGCTGGATACAGGGTGATGGTTATCGAAAACAGATACTACTAGAAGAAGCAGAATTGCGTTGCCCGGTAACACTGGTGCAGCTGGTGGTGATTGACCCGCATTGAGAAGTGCCATTTCATTATCATGAACGCATGACTGAGGTATTCCATATCATCGAAGGTGAGGGTCGAATGACGATTGCCGGACATACTCTTAATCTCGCGCCTGGTGATACTGTGACGACTCAGCCAAAAGAGTCTCACAATGCAATCAATGCGTTCGATACGCCACTAAGGTACATCGTATTTAAGACGAATGCCTCGGCAGGGGATAGTGTGTGGCCGACTGTCGACTAGCCCGCATTACTCAAGCGGGCACATGCAACAGGGAACTGCTCGGCACGGTTGCGATTATCGCAGCGGGTTAAGTCAATTTAAGATCCTTTTAGTGACTCAATAGAGTAGGGCGGCTAGCACTTCTCACTTGTTATCGTGCGGGCAATTTACAGCGCAGGCTCAAAGAGTTATTGAGCACCATCATTGATAGAACAACGATGCTCTACCGTACTCGAAGCCTGCGGATAGCGCATGGTGTTTGATACATCAGCGCTTCCAGAAGCGATCACTTTCTGCGGGCAGGGCTTCTACCATCCAGATGCGTGAGATCGAACCTGCAACCACGTTCATCAGGAATGCAGCACAATTATGCAGTGTATGGTTTTTGCGAATGGCCCTAACTTCAATCATCACCAGAACCTGTTCGTCTGAGACGGGAGCAATCTGCGTAGCTTTTATGCTGGGTCGGACAACAGGTAAGTCCATTGCCTCGATCGCATCGATATAGTTAGAACGTCCCACAAGTGTGGCCACTGAGCCGTCTGGCTGGGTCACATCAGATACAAGGTCTTCAGAAAGGTAGTTTTGTAGGGCGCTGATATTTGCTGCATCTAACGCTTCGATAAATCCCGCAACGACAGGTACAGGCTGATTGCTCATCAAAGCGTGCTTCCTCTATGAATGATCCACAGACGTTATCACGGGTCTTGAGAGCACGCCAACAGACTCGTCCGTACAACAAGAAATATAGCGCAGGCTAATGGACCAACTTACAGCGCAAGAGGGCATTGTCCTATACCTGCGCCTTCTGCACTGTGAGTACTTTTGTGGCTAAATACTATATTTAACATAATATATATTATGCGCAGTTGTGGATAAGAATGCTCATGGCTGGTTGCTCCGTAGATTACCCATTGCTGAGGCTAATCGTTCTCTAATGAGGCTTCGAGGTAGATCATAGGTGTCTGTCTGGTTGCTGCTGCATCTTCTTCAGCGAACAGCTTTTCAGCTATATCAGTTAGCCTACGAGCTCGTACTTGGTCACTAAATGGCGCGGAAAACAGCAGCTCACGTCAGCACTGCAATTATGAATTAAGCGTGCTTTTGCTAGTTTAGAGATGCATGTGCCCGGCAAAGGAATTCTGCGTATGTTGAAGCTCGGTTTTTCGCTCGTGTTCAGTGTAATGCTCGCAATGCCTTGGGTAGCCGCCATGGCGGATGTCCCTGTCACACCGATACTGTGCCAGGCTGGACATGGCGAAACGTGCCACCAAATGTACCCGGGCAACGTGGGCCCCGCGGAAACCAAGATCCAATTTCTGGTGGAATGTGCAGAGCCCAATAACCCCTCAAACAGGTGGGACCCAGCTAAGCTTGAGTGTACTTCGCCAAGCGTCGTTATGGGCTGCAAGTCACCCGAGACTGCGACGTGTCAGTGCACTAACGATAACCTAACCGCTCGATCAAAAGTGATGGCAGATGTCCACTCGTAATGCGGGCTAGGACTGCTGCGACTTGGTTTACGAGAGCTTGGCAGCGGCCGTTTTGCATTCGGCTCATTGTATTGAGTTGTGTCTCGACTTCGCTGCCCTCCATCGCCTGGCAACCTACAACCCTGGCGCCAGACGCGTGAAGGTGCAAACGTTCCAACGCCTGCAGTGCTTATGTATTGTGAGCATGAGGCGTCTGCCACAGTGCAGTCAGTCCACTGCTCTATACCAGTCTAGGCTGCAGCTAGGCGCACTGAGTGACGTCTATGAGCCAGGTGATTGATTGCATATCGCTGCGACATTTAATTTAAACTTCTGGTTGTCCATCTGTCCGCAGTCACACTGATCACCGATCCATTTGCATGTACTCTGGTCTATATTTGGCGATGCGCATTTCAGGTGCTTTTTAACGCCCACATTCGGGCAGACGAATTCTACTGTGATTACGTTGCCTGGCTCGACAATATAGTCTTCAGAACACTTAACGGCTGGGAAACAGCTTAACGTGAAGTCGCACCGCCCGCCTGGCGCATTGGATTCGCACGTTTGTTGTGCCAGAACAGCGGGCGCTGTGCTGATGGCGAGAAAGTGTAAGAGTAGGAACGACGCTATACGAGTCATAGGGAGCATGCTTCATTTCCCAGTTGTCAGAGATAATGTGGATTCAAAAAAGGTGTTTGAGCATCTATAGTAACTTCACGGCTTTGAGATCGATTATAGTTTAAAGCCTTGGCATTTAACCCGCGAGCGGCTACGGAGCAGGCATGTTCACCGAGACACTTGTTGATCGTGACAGTTGATCAATATGCCACTAAAGTGTTCGCGGGTGACTTAAAAGTGATACCCCGTAGCGAATCAAAAAGTCTTTCCGGCTAGGGGCAAAAGCGCGTTTAGCGCAAAAAGCATAAGGTTTTATCTACATGGCATTTGATTACATCGTGGTGGGTGGCGGCTCCGCCGGAGCGACACTGGCATCCAGACTGAGCGAAGACAGCAATAATAGCGTGTGTTTGGTTGAGTCGGGCGGCAAGGGGGAGCACCCTTTTGTGCGTATACCCACGGGCTCTGTCCTAATGATTTCCGACAAGTTATGGAAATTTAATAACTGGTGCTTTTACACGGAGCCACAGAAAGGCTTGAACAATCGCCAGAGCTATCAGCCACGTGGCAAGTCTTTGGGCGGCTCGTCTGCCATCAACGCGATGGTCTACATTCGCGGCAATCGCAGAGACTATGACCAGTGGCAACAGCTAGGCTGCGAAGGCTGGGGCTACGATGATGTTCTGCCCTACTTCCGACTTTCAGAAAATAATATCAGAGGCGCGGATGACTTCCACGGTGCCTCTGGGCCGCTGCATGTATCAGATCCTCAGTTTCCCCGGCCTATTACTGCTGAATGGATAGCCTCAGGCCCCGAAGCAGGTATTCCGATTAATTCAGATTTTAACGGTGAACAGCATACCGGGATTGGTCATTTCCAAACCACAACCTTTCACGATGGTAAACGCCTCCGGGAGCGTTGCTCGTCATCTGCAGCATTTATCCAGCCCAATCTCGACCGGCCGAATTTAACCGTGCTGACACGATGCCATGCCACACGCGTCCTGTTCGATGGCAAAAAAGCTGTTGGCGTTGAGTACGAAAAGAAAGGCAAGCGAGTCACACTGCAGGCGAACAAAGAGGTCATACTCTGCGCAGGTGCCTTTCAGTCGCCACAGCTGCTATTGCTCTCGGGCGTTGGTCCAAGAGATGAACTGGAGAAACACGGTATCCCGTTGGTTCATGAGCTACCGGAAGTCGGTAAAAACTTGCAGGACCATATTGATTTCATTGCTGGCTACAACGTCAATACGAATAACACTTTCGCGTTTGCTGTTGTGGCGATGTGTCGATTTTTTCTTGGCATTTTTGATTGGTTTATCAGGCGCAAAGGCTTGTTAACGAGCAACTACGCGGAAGGCGCTGCATTCTTTAAGGCTGACGGATCCACGGAAGACTGGCCCGACATTCAGCTGCACATGGTACCCGGCAAAGTCGAGAATCACGGGCGTGACTTAAAGCTTGGTTACGGCATTTCTGTACACACCTGTATTCTCCGCCCCGAGAGCCGCGGCGACGTCTCACTTAAATCATCTAATCCGCTGGACCCACCGCGCATCAATACCAACTTCCTGGGTGACGAGCGGGACGCGCAGACGCTATTGAATGGCGTCAAGCGCACACGTGCACTGATGGCTGCCAAGCCTATCGCCAACTACATCACCGGAGAAACCACGTTGGCGGGTGTGGAGACTGATGAAGACCTAATGGAGGTCATTAGAAACAAAGCCGATACCGTGTACCACCCTATCGGCACCTGCCGTATGGGCAGTGACGATGCCTCCGTTGTTGATCTCGAATTAAAGGTTAGAGGTATTGAAGGCCTGCGGGTCGTAGACGCATCGATCATGCCGCGACTGATTAGCGGTAATACAAATGCCACCAGTATCATGATCGCTGAGCGTGCCGCTGACTTTATCTCCGGTAATCGCCGCGCATAGTCTTAAGGATCAACAACACGAAGATGCCGGTGGGCTTGCGAGCTTACCGCGATACATAAGCACTGATAGTTCAGTGAAAAAACCGCTCCAGAGCAAGATGCCCTAATTGACTTGGCCAGTGTGCCTTTGCGATGACAGGGCCCCTAAAATGAAGAGGTGTCAGGCTCATGTCCCTACGAATCACTGTTTCGCCGATGATCTTTGCGTTGTTTGTGATGTCTGGGCCTGCAGTCGCCGATGAAATGACAAGCCCCGGCTTTCTGAATGGCACCGTGTGGGAGGCAGATGATCCCCATATCCGTATGTCGATCACACGGGACGGCAAAATCGAAAAGGCAAAGGGTCAAAAGGTGTATTTACAGTTTCTCGACTATGAGGACGGTGTGTACGCGGTGAAAATCCACTGGTGGAGTGTCAGCGACAATCTCAACGTCATCGAATATGGCGTTCTAGTTCACGAGCTCGAAAGTACCTACGCCTATATCGAGGCGGGACATCCCAAAGACAGTACCTTTCCGGGCATTTCCGGAAGCGGTTTTTTCCGCATCATTGAAGATGACGGTGGGCTAAGTGCCGAATTCTCGCAAATGGGCCGCATGCTGCATGGCCATGCCAGCGCATTTTTGAGCATTCTGGAGAAGGTTGACAAGGCACCGGACGTACCCTTACCGCAAACCTATCCCCCGAAGAAGTAAACGGGCCTATTCAGACATTCCTGGGTGAAGGAACGCATTCGTAGTATAGGCCTGCCTAGGATCCTCGATTTGTAGAGTATCGTTCAGATCGCTGCTGTGACTCAGACGACTCGTAAAAGGCATGGGAAACTGCCAGTTGATGCCCTTACCCTGTGCATCGATCTATACCAGTGACCGTCTCGCAAAGCGCTATGATAATTTTATTATGTTAAATAGAAGTGTGGCGGCCCCACTTATGCATAGATTTGCATTAGCGAGTTTCACGGCACGCAGGCTAAGCGGTAAATTACTGGCAAAGGAAGTGGTTCGTCACCTACCCTATTCAAGCGAGCTTAAGGCTCGTAGCGACTTACCCTGAGCTGTAGATCACAGGTGTGATAAACGATACAAAGACTGGTTGCCTAGCTCGTAAAAATACCCCACCATTTCGCTATTGATAAGCTACGACAGCATTGGGAACCAACGATGAAACACCGCTTTACAGCGATGCTACTATCTCTTCTTATGATCGGGATGACGTCGATCACCTTGGCACAACGAGCTGACCGCAAAGGTTCGCAAGACTATCCGCTGGTCTCGCGATTCGAAGGATTTGCGATCGACAAATATGAAGAGATTCAGTTTGATCGCTACGCCCTCCCCCTTGGCCCTGCCATTGACCGACAGACATTCGGAGAGACGCTTGAATTGGAAGGCGCCATCACCAAGATTCACTACGCGTTCCCGCAGCCGCCGATACCCTCGCTGTATCAGCTTTATAAAAGCTACGAAAGCGTATTCCAGTCTGATGATGTGGAGGTACTTTTCGCTTGTTTTGAAGACGAATGTGGAAAAGGCGATGAGGATTTGGTGAGGAGCGCAGCAGATCAAAAAGAGTTGCTAAATGGCTTCATGGCCTTCGGCGATCACGCTTACCAGGCCGTCAAAATGAATGCCGGTGGTCAGGACATCTATGTCGCGCTCTATCTCAAGCAGGAGCGCGACAATGTCGCGTACGAGCTGCACTTCATCGAAGTCGAGAGTATGAGCACCGACAACATCACCCTGGCGGATATTCAAGAAGGTATGACAACGACCGGTAAGCAAGCCTTTTATGGACTGTACTTTGACACCGGCAAGTCAACACTCAAAGAGAGCTCCAAAACCGAGCTTCAGCTCTTGGCAGATTATTTGAGAGACAACACCGATACCGAGTATTTCATTGTAGGTCATACCGATAACGACGGCAGCTATCAGTCTAATCTCACGCTCTCTTTCGCGCGTGCGCAATCCGTCGTCAAGGCATTGCAGGAGCAGTTCGGTCTTGATGCCGGCAAGCTTACACCTATTGGCATTGGCCCGGTTTCTCCTGTTGCGGCCAACGTGACTCAGGACGGGAAAGCACAAAACCGCCGCGTAGAACTGGTGCTAAAGTGATCCCGGCCATAGAGGTCCTAACACGGGGTGTTGAAGCCGACACAATCATTTTTAATGGACGCTAATAGATGCACACCATTCTATCGATGACGCGCGGCCTCTACATACTGCTCCTTTGCTACGGCCTCGCGGCGTCAGCACAATCAGACAGAAACCCAGACGGTCTCGTCTACATCTACACAGCCGCCAATAACGCGCAAGGCAGTTGCCAGCCGCAGCGGCTAGATATCGCTAACGCCGAGGGCTTTGACCTGCATGCGGTGAGAGGCGAAAGCGTCTTCTCGCTGCCTGGTGGTGAAACCGTGATACCTTTTCAGTCCGTGTTCGGGTGGTTCGATGATGATGGCTACTCAACCGATCGCGCCACCAGCCTGCTGAACGTTGAAGGACCTTGCAGTGATTTGATGATCACGGTTTCCATAACACACTGCGAGTACGGCGCGACTAAAGGCTTTACGGATGGCGCCTGTCCCGACATTCAGATTTTGGGAGCCGAAGCATTTGCGGGCATTGAGTTCGTCCGAGATGACTTAGCTGAGGAATAGGAGCGTAAAATGGCTTAGTCTCCCGCGGACGTTTCGATCGAGCTCTCTAGGTGGCTTAGAGACCATTCGCACTGATATGACGCCGATGCCGAAGTCGCGCAATCAGTCTGATAGACGGCGTACTGGCCGCAGCCTACAGCGCCACGTGTATTGCGATCCATTTCCATAATTTGCAGATCAGCCTTAGGACAAGCCAGGTCGTGAGAGGCCTGGTCTTTCAAGTTAACAGCGGCAGGTCCGCAACCCATTAGCAGCGAGCCTGATAGTAAAACCCATACAGTTTTCATAACACCTCCCTTTGTTGAAAGGTCTAAACTCAAGGCACAAAAGACCGCCATGCACATCCTATGCGCACACTTTTCTTTGTGGGTATATGCGGATTCAAACAGCTTCTGAACTCAGCCAAGGAACCCTTATTTGCATTAAAGCATTTGATTACACCTCAGGGCCCAGGTTTTGGCGTTTTCGTGCCAGCCTTATTGAGCCGCATTTTCCGACGCTATAGGACAGCAGCATGCAATTTCAGTTCCCACTATATTTTCATTAAATTCAGGGCTTTAAACGCGGCATTGCGATTTTATGTGAGCAATAAAGCAGTGATCATATCAGTCGAGAACGGGCGAATCGTGACAGTATGGATCAGTTCCCGCATCGTTCGTCTTTGGACTAAGAATGCGCGCACAAGCTGACATACAAAATAGGGTTGCGTCTAATTAAGCCGAGAAAGGACGCAGCTTTGGCGCGAGCTCTTCGACTAGGAAATCGATCAACACTCTGACTTTGGCCGTCAGCACATTGGATTTGGGATAAACCAGCCACAGAGCCGAGCCATCCTTTACCTCGTAGTCAGGCAGCACTCTGACAAGGGCGCCCTTCTGAAGGTCTTGTCGCACACTCCAGTAAGAATTCATGGCGATGCCCACGCCTGCCACGGTAGCGACTCGCATGCTGGTGCCATCGTCACAGCTTATCCGTGCTTTTGTTTCTCGCGGAGGAAACAGGCAGTCTGGTCGGTCGTCGACAGCCGACAGTACTCTGGGTGGCCCGTTCATAAACACCAATAGCTGATGCGCGCCCAGTTCATCGGGCGTGTTGGGTGTACCGTTTTTGTCCAGATAAGCAGGTGACGCACACAAAATCCGAGTATCGTCAGCGAGTTTTCTGGCGCGCAAGCTACTGTCCTCGATGGCGTAGTTACGCAATGCAAGATCGAATCCACCTTCGATCAGATCGGCTTGTGCGTCTGCAAATTTCAACTCCAGATTGATCTTAGGGTGCCGATTCAGAAACTCAGGCAGCAGGGGCGCGATATACAGTTGCGCAAAGCTACTCGATGCGGCGAACCGCACGGTACCTCTAATCTCTTGAGTACTCTGCCCCATCGCGGCGCGTGCCGCCGCTTCCTGAGCGAGTATCTCACGGGCAAAGGGTAGAAACTCAGCACCCTCCAGAGAGAGCGATACCTTGCGCGTCGAGCGGTGCAACAAATCTGCACCCAGTTGCGTTTCCAGTTTCGCCAGGCGCGCGCTGGCAACAGCAGGCGCCAAGCCGAGCTTGCGTCCGGCTGCGCTGATATTGAGCATATCCGCGGCCTGAACAAATAGTCTGACGCCCTCGGTATCCATGCTTACCTCCCTCTTTTTATCCGCTCACCCCGATTTGGGTCAGACACTGTACTTATATTATATAGAATTTACGAATAATGAATTAGTTTTCAGCCCGTTTAAACGGAATAAAAAGGCTATTAAAGTATCTCCAACCTAGTTTTCGACCTCTACCTGGGTCTGCATCAGCAAGAGGAGATCAGGACATGAGAGACATGGCGACAGTCAACTACCACGTAAGGAGCAACCAGCCTCAGGCATTCTTTTTGGATGCTGACGGCATTGCCGGACGCCTGGAATCGCCGGAATTAGTGCCAACGCGGGTTGCCGTGCAAGATTTGCGTACAAATGGCTCGCCCCTGCAGTTAGTGAATTTCACATCTGATGGAGTCACTTTTGTCCAGCACCCTTCCGAGATTAAGCACTTCGATGTCGATCGTGCATGGCAAACTGTGTACGACACTGAGTTACAAGCGCTTTTAGCACGGGAAATCGGAGCTGTGGAAGTCGTCGTTTTCGATCATACGCTGCGCACCGATAGCCAGTCAGCGATTCGTCGGCCGGCGCGCAACGTGCACAACGATTACACTCCACAAGCGGCTGAAAAACGCCTGACCGATGTTTTGGGCAGTGAACGCGCACAGCGCTTCGCCGATGGCCACTATGGCTTTGTTAATGTCTGGCGCCCGGTCGAGCAGCCTGTCATGACCTCTCCCTTGGGGTTTATCAGACCGCGTTCTATGCAGCCTGAGGACTGGGTGACGATCGATCTCGTGTATACCGATCGCAAGGGTGAGATTTTGGGTGTGGCCGCCAACGAGCATCATGAATGGCTATATCGATCTCAGATGACCCCAGATGAAATCGTTATCTTTAACACCTACGACAACACTGGTCTGCCCTTTGTGGGCCACAGCGCACTCGATATGGAGCGAACTGGCCAGGTGTCGCGGCCGCGTAAAAGTATCGAGACGCGCACCATCGTTCGCTACTAGAGTGAATTGAGCAAACCCAAATGGTAGCTATTAGCAAGACAGTTTTAGGGAAAGCTTGGAGGAAACAGCATCATGAAAAAGACCATTCTGCTAACCGGCGCAACGGACGGTATTGGTGAAGAGACGGCGCACGCACTTGCAGCCCTGGGACACAAACTCATGCTGCATGGGCGCAATGAGAGCAAACTTGCCGCGCTTAAAGAGGCACTCTCAGCGACGGTCGATGCCGGGCAGCTATCGACCTATCAAGCCGACCTTTCGGATCTCACTCAAGTGGCATCAATGGCGACGGCGATTGCCAGCGATGTCAGCGCAATCGATGTATTGATCAACAACGCAGGTGTACTAAAAACGTCACACCCCATTCAGTCCGATGGGTTGGATGTGCGTTTTGTCGTAAACACACTTGCGCCTTATCTGCTGAGCCGACGTCTGTTACCGCTGTTACCCGCGCATGGACGTATTATCAATCTTAGTTCCGCCGCGCAGCAGCGTGTTTCTCTAGACGCGCTCGCAGGCAAGGAGCGCCTCTCGGATGGTGATGCCTACGCGCAGAGCAAACTCGCTATCACCATGTGGTCCGCACATCTGGCCGCAAGCCTAAAAGCGACGGGTCCTGCGGTGATAGCGGTGAATCCTGCCTCCCTGCTTGGAAGCAAAATGGTCAAAGATGCTTATGGCGTTGCCGGTGGCGATCTTAAAGTGGGCGCAGACATCCTGGTTCGGGCTGCGCTGAGCGACGACTTTGCGAATGCCACAGGCCGCTATTTTGATAACGACCGAGGGCAGTTTGCATCGCCACACGCAGATGCCTTGGACCCGGACAAAAATCAGCGCGTGGTGGATGCTATAGAAGCACAGCTCTCCGCGCTATCTGGTTAATGCACATTCGTCAGCAGTCCAGCTGATCATCTTTCTATCAACGTCTCATTTGAGGGCCGAAACCATGGACTATAAAGACTTCACCACTTTCAACGTCGCTATCGACAGCGCGATCGCACGCGTTACCTTCGACTACCCACCTGTGAATGTGCAGGGTTTACCGATGCTCGCTGATCTCACTCGATTGGCGCAAAAATTGGAGGCCGACAGCAGTGTCAAGGTCGTTATTTTTCAGTCAGCGCATCCGGACATCTTTGTCTGTCACGCCGATACCAATTTTCTGAAAGATATGTCGGCTAAAGCCGTTTCTCGGGACGAAGTGAAACTGCTGGATTTGCAGGTTGTTTTGGAGCGTATCAGTAAGCTGCCGCAGGCGACCATAGCCAAGATTGAAGGCTTCGCCCGAGGCGGCGGTCACGAATTTGCACTCGCCTGCGATATGCGCTTTGCCGCCCGTGGCAAAGCAAAGTTTATGCAGATGGAAGTGGGCATGGGCATTCTGCCCTGCGGCGGCGGTGCGTCGCGCATGGCCAGGCAGACCGGATTAGGCCGTGCACTTGAGATTGTGCTCGGTGCCAGAGACTTCGACGCCGATGAAGCTGCAGATTTGGGTACAGTCAATCGCGCGCTGGACCCCGAGGACATCGGTACGTTTGTCGATCAACTCGCTGCGCGCATCGCCCTTTGGCCCTCAGAATCGATTAATGCGACAAAGCAAGCGGTATATGAATCGATTGATAAGCCGATTGAAGATGCCTTACGCGCCGAAGCCTACTGGTTGTATCAGGCTACCAGCCAGACACCCGCCCTCGCCCGCTTTAAATGGGCCGATGAGCAAGGCGCGCAGTTTGATATGGAAAACCAGCGCACATGGCCAGATATGCTGGTGAGCGTGCAGGACGTTACAGCCTAGGAAAGTATTCCGGAGGGGTAACCCTCCGAAATCAGATCAACAGCAATGCTTCATCTAGCGATTTCTGCCCAAAGCCTCGTGTGCATTGACCCATTCGTTGTTACGGCTTTCTTTATCGGTCCGTGCAGCTGATACCAGTGATAGCTCGCCTGCAACCACAAGGCCGGCTGCGATCTCGACCAGTTTGTAGGCCTTGCCCTTGCCATAGCAGCCCATGATTTCCAGACACTCGCGCTGGGTG
>JBCDFM010000050.1:0-20240 GCA_039178015.1 Pseudomonadota bacterium | reverse complement strand
CGTCGACTGGCTGACTGCGCAGTTGCCCGTATCCAGCGACTACCAGGTGTTTACCTTTAACACTGAAGCGGGCCCTGTACTGCCGGATACAGCAGGCGAGTGGCTAGAGGTTGCCGATCAGGCGCAACTGGAAAAGATTTCAGACGAGCTTCGAAAACTGGTCCCGAGTGGCGGCACCAGCCTGGAAAATGCATTCTCTGCACTGCAAACCCTGTCACCAGCTCCGGATAACATCTTTTTGATCACCGACGGCCTACCCACCCAGGGCGCGACACCACCGCGCTCCAGCAAAGTGAGTGGAGCCGAGCGCCAGCGGCTGTATCGGCAGGCGGTACGCAAACTGCCGCGCAATGTGCCGATCAATATCATATTGTCTCCAATGGAGGGTGATCCGATGGCGGCATCAGAATTTTGGCAACTGGCTCAGGTCAGTAAAGGCTCTTTCATGAGTCCATCTAAGGACTGGCCTTAATGGCGCGACGTAAATTAAGAGCTCCCGCCGAAACGTCGCTATCGTTTCTCGACGTTATCTGCTGTGGCTTCGGCGCGATTATTCTGCTGCTGATGATCACTAAAACCGTTGAGCCGCAAATAATCGAAGCTTCAACAACAAACCTAGAGGGCCTGATCGCCGACCTGCAGAAACAGGTCTTCGAGATTCGCGGTGAATCGCGCATCCTGAACCGAGATTTGAATGCCAAGCATGAACAACTATCTGAGTATGAGGAGCGTATTGCGATCTTGCGCGGCACCCTCGCCGCCGCGCGCTCGCGCTATGATTCCATAAAGGTGCAAACCAATACCAACGATGTTGTCACCGAGCAGCTAGCAATCGCCAGGCAAAAGCTGAGCGAAGAGCAAAAGCGCTTATTAGCTGCACAGAAAGTCCAGAATGACTTGGTTGGCGGCATTCCTGTCGACAGCGAATATATTATCTTCGTGATCGATACATCGGGATCGATGTACTCCTATGCCTGGGAGCGGATGCTGGAAGAGCTCGAAGCAACGCTCACCATCTATCCGGAAGTCAAAGGCATTCAGGTGCTCAATGACATGGGCAAGTATATGTTCAGCCGCTACGCAGGGCAGTGGATTCCAGATACAGCAGGGCGCCGCAAGGTCATTATGGACAACCTGCGCAATTGGAATGTATTCAGTAACTCCAGTCCTGTGGAGGGTATTGAGGCGGCTATCCGCTCCTTTCACAAACCCGGGCAAAAAATTAGCATTTATGTCTTTGGAGACGAGTTCACAGGCAATTCGATAGAGCAGGTCGTCAACACGGTTGATCGAATCAATCGATCGAGCGCTGACGGGGAGCGCCTGGTTAGAATCCATGCAGTGGGCTTCCCCGTACAATTTATTCGGGCCCCAGAGTTACAAACCACGGGTATCCGCTTCGCTACATTGATGCGAGAACTTACCTATCGCAATGGAGGGACCTTTGTTGGCCTCAACGATTTCCGCCCCTGAGTGGCGAGGATACCTCTGGCTTGCAGCAGCAATGGTGCTGGGGCTCCTGGCCGGTTGTGGGCCATCAAAAGTCGTGGTGGACGGTGATTTCCCCGCGCCGACGATATCAAAGCTACCGATTTCGCTAGGGGTCTGGTACGACCCGGCCTTTGAAAACCATGAGATGTTTGATGAGGCAACCAGTAGAACCGAGTCCAGCTGGGTAGTGACAACAGGGCAGGCACAAGTAGAAATGTGGGACAGTATGCTACAGGGCATGTTCGCAAACGTTGTCCCAATGGTGGGTGCGCCGGGTTCGGACCAGCTAAACCCTACTGTGGATGCGGTTTTAATACCTGAAGTTCTTGAACTACAGTATGCAATACCGTCACATACCAATGTGAAGGTCTACGAAATTTGGATTCGATATCGATTCAAACTGGTGACAAGTGCCGGCGACCCAATCGCGGAGTGGACAATGCCAGCTTACGGTAAAACGCCAACTGCATTCCTTCAAACCGATCAGGCGGCGGTTAACCTGGCAGCGGTGATGGCTCTGCGCGATGCTGGTGCGAACTTTGCAAGCACCTTCACGCGTGTGCCGGCCGTACAGAACTGGCTTGAGCAGCAGCTAGGCAACGATCAGGGAGCGGGTGAATGATACAAAAACTGTTTTCCGCGCTCGCCACCGCAGGCACCTTGATTCTCACATCCGGTTGCGTGACATCTACAGTGGATCAAATGGTCTTCAATGAGCCCACTGAGGGCATAGGTGGGGCTACGGTCGTCATACTGGGGCGCCGCCACGCCAGCGATTACGACACAGAGCCGGATTTTGTGGAATGCGTAGGCGATCATATTTCCTCGGGCGACAGGAGCATCCAGGTGATCGGCGAGCTCGATTTCGTCAACGAGTTTTATCCCTGGTTTGAACCGCGTACCGCACCGCTTCAGATAGCCGATCTAGAAAGGCTAATGCAGCGTGAGCCAAAAGTTGCCCAGAAGCTGGCCTCAATGAATACGCAGTACATGATTTGGATCGATGGCAACACCAAAGATACAGATTCAGCGGGTTCGGTTACCTGTGCTATCGGGCCTGGCGGCGGCGGGTGTTTTGGATTTGGCACTTGGGGCAGCGACGCAAATTATGAGGCGACGATCTGGGATTTCGGTGAAAGCGCCGAAGTTGGACGCATCAGCACCAAGGCGAGTGGCCAATCCTATATGCCTGCGGTGGTGATACCCATCCCAATCATCGCACCTGTTCAAGGTACCGCCTGTGATGGTATCGGCGATCAGCTTCTGCAGTTTTTGTCCAGTGAATACTGAGACCACAGCGCAAGCGATCGCGTCAATCACGGCAGGTCATTAGTTGTGTTTGTTGAGCTCTAATGCAATTGGTGAAGTGATGTCGACAACCCGTGCGTTTCGCAAAAAAAAGGCTTCGACCAAAACCCTTGGAAGGGTTCGCCCGGTACTGATCGCAGGCGTAGCGCTAGCCCTGAGTACGGTTATTGCGGGCTGTGCGAGCACCCCTTCGAGCAACAGCAGTGTTGTTGTTGGCGGTCGAGAGGTCAATGTTGAAAATACGGATGAATCCGAGGAGCACCTCAAGATCGTCGAAGGCGGCGCCGTTTATGACGACCCTGAATTAGCCGCTTACATTAACAAAGTTGGGCAGAGGCTGGTTAGGGCGAGTGATTGGCCCAATGACCGCTTTATCTTCACGGTAATTGACAGCCCGGATATTAACGCTTTTGCGATGGCGGGCGGTTATGTCTATATCAATCGCGGCCTCTTGGCCTATCTGGATAATGAGGCCGAATTAGCAGGCGTTCTCTCGCACGAGATAGGGCACATCACGGCCCGACACTCTGCGAGACAACGGACTGCTGGGCTGACAAACCAGGTATTTTCGACGGCTGCCTACATCCTTACCGGCAGCGCAGATCTGGCGGATGCTTCCAATATGTACGGTACCGAAATTTTGCGAGGCTACGGTCGCGAGCATGAACTGGAGGCCGACGGCCTGGGCGCGAAGACCATGTATAACGCAGGCTACGATCCAGAGGCTTTGCTGGAGGTAATAGGAGTCTTAAAAAATCAAGAGCAATATCAGCGAGTCAAAGCCAAATCGACTGGGAAGCGAGTCGCGAGCTATCACGGACTCTACGCTACCCACCCGCGCAATGATCTGCGGCTGCAAACAGTCATTCGTACTGCCAGCGATCTGGATAGCAGCCAGGCAAAAATGGATCCTTCCATACCCGGAGAATTTCGCAGTCATATGGAGGGTCTGGTATGGGGCCCGAGCATTCAAAGTGAGCGCGAAGAAAATCGCTTCTACCACAATAAACTCGGCTTCACCTTTGAGCATCCGCCCGGGTGGGATGTTCAGACCAGCGGTCAAGCCGTGATTGCGAGTGCTCCGGATGGATCGGCCTCACTCACCGTCACACTTCGCCGCCAAGACAAGAACACCACTCCCCAGGCGCTGCTTGAGAGCTCAGCCAAGGGTGCGCTCTCCAATGGTACCGAGCTCGATCAAGCCGGCTTAAAAGGCTATACAGCGGTTGCCAGCAGTGGAGGGACCAGCAAGCGTCTGGCAGTCATCGACTACAACAGGCTTTCGTACTTGTTCGATGGCGCAGCGAATAACTTCAGTGGCGACGATGCAGAGCTTCTGGCGATGATTGAGAGCTTTCGTCCCATCCATCCAAAAGAAAAACAGGCCGGCAAGGGCCAACACATCTACTACATACAGGTTCCGCGCGGCGCTACCATGGCAAGCCTGGCTGCCAGCGTGAGAATGAAGGACGCGGAAGATCAGCTTCGCTTAATCAACGGCCTGTATCCCAGCGGTGAGCCGCGCACGGGAGATTGGATTAAAATGATCCGCTGACAGGCGGCTAGTGCTTACCTCATAGCGCCCGTCAGTTTTCAAAGTAATCGTGTCATTCATCAACGGCGCAGCTAGCCCATGTACGAAGAGCGTCTGTACTTTGCGCTCTCGGGCAGCGCATCTCCTGCGAATCATTCTGTCAGTACACTCCCTGGACCGCCCTATCTAGACGTAAACGCAATCAATTAGAATCATCGCGTGGCCTGGTAGCGGCGCGCAACGTATACTGGCTTGATAAAAAGTTTGCGTTAGATAAAGGAACAGGGGATGAAAACCAGTCTATTTTTGCTAGCCCTAATGCTGATCGGTGGTCCAACCATCGCGCAGACAGACAACCCCGTGACGATGCGAACCAGTGAATGGTCACCCTATATCGATCAGAGCTTGCCAAATCAGGGTCTGGCCATGGAACTCGTCACCCATATTTTCGCTCGAGCCGGCTATCGTATCGACAACACCATCGAACCTTTTTTTAATGCACTGGAAGACGTCACTTTGGGCAAGGCAGATATGCTGGGTGCCGCCTGGCGAGATGACGCGCGCGACGAGCGATTTATCTACAGCAAACCGTATTTAATGAACGAGCTCGTGGTAATCCAACGCAGTGACACCTCAGATCGACACTACTCTCTCGGTGCCATGTCAGATTCCCGTATCGGCCTCATTCAAGATTATGCCTACGGCGTTGATTTCTCCGAGCTCCCGGGGGCAGAACTCGTATACGAGACTAATATCGCGCAAAATCTAAAGAACTTGCTCGACAATAAGGTCGACTTCGTTGTGGGCGATCGACGCGTCATTGCTATGGCGGTGGCGCAATCCCTTAGCGAATACCGAGACAGCTTCGCAGTTGCCGCTATATCACTACCGCCGCGCGCGCTGTATGTCGCGGGCTCACGCGCCGTACCCCGCCCAGCGGGACTGGTGAATGAATTCAACGCCGCCCTTGCCGAGGTCAAGCGAGATGGTAGCTATCATCAAATCATCGAAAAGTGGCAAGCGCGCTTTCCTCTCTGAAGCAGCGATGACAAAGGCTGCTTCATTACCCGAGCCAAGCAGGGACGTAGCGTACGGGTGGGTCTGATTTACCAAAGATTGATTGGGCGTCCGCTTAATTCATCATCTGTACCGATCACAATGCAATCGACGAACTCTACAATAGGCTACAACGCGAAGCATTAAATCGGCTGCACCAGTACCCAGGGTGGCGCTACAACGGCCCACAGCTCTCGGTCTTCCCGGTTCCAAACCTCGGCTAATTCATCGCTGATGCGGGAGACACTGCCGCCTTCGATCCAATCAGTAAACACCTCGGTGTTATCCATCCCAAGCTGCACAGCGACCTCTACCAGGTCCATGGTTGGCGCGACAGTGACAAGCATGCCGCGAGCATAAACGACCTGGACCTCATGCCATCTCACCTTCGCTGTCTGCGCATGATACTCCTGGCGCAGCAAGCACTCTCTATCGACAGGTTCTTCCGCCGCGGGGCAACTCTTATCGTCCTCAGCCATAGCGCGAATCTGCGACATACGGATTGCTCAGACGCTCCTGACCAAAGGTTGAGGTGGGGCCGTGGCCGGGTATAAAGGTGATGTCATCACCGAGTGGGAACAGCGTTTCGCGAATACTCGTAATCAACTGTTCATGATTGCCTCGTGGAAAGTCAGTGCGCCCAATGGAGCCCTGAAATAGCACGTCTCCCACCCACGCCACATTTTGCTTCTCATACAAGAAAACAACATGTCCAGGGGTGTGCCCAGGACAGTGAAATACTTTGAGTGGCGCTTTACCGACCGTGACCGTGTCTCCCTGCTTCAGCCAGCGATCGGGCAAGAACGAATCAGCATGCGGGAATCCAGATAATTTGCAGGCTTCTGGTAGTTGGTCCAGCCAAAATTGATCGTCCTGATGCGGGCCCTCAATTGGTACGTTAAGCGTTTTGCGTAACACATCGGAGGCTGCGCAATGGTCTAGGTGGGCATGTGTGAGAATGATTTTATCGATCTTGGCATCCATGCTTTCAACCGCCTTTAAAATTCGGTCGACATCGCCGCCTGGATCAACAATGGCGCCACGACCACTCGCGTCGCATTTGATGATAGAGCAATTCTGTTGGTATGCCGTAACCGGCACGATGGTGCAGTGAATGGTCATAGTTTCAAAACCATGTTGATCAATGGAAAAATGGTAACCCCTGTGGCCGCATCTTAGGTACCCGTCACAGAGTCCATTGTCGCCTCGCTCCTATGCCGGCTTGCCAATGCCCATCAAAAGGTAGGCGGACTATCTTCCTCTGGCTCGAGTAATCGGCCCTTGTCATCAGCATCGAAAACCGTTTTGTCAAAATGCCCCTCACTGCGACCCACCACGGTGGCAACCACCAAATCGCCAGTTACGTTGACGGCGGTACGCACCATATCCAAGAGTCTGTCAACGCCAATAATCAATGCGATACCTTCCACAGGCAGTCCCGCCTGCTCGAGCACTAGCGCTAGCGTGATAAGACCTACACCCGGAACGGCGGCGGTGCCTACCGATGCCAGCGTGGCGGTGAGAATGACTGTCAATAACGCCGTAGCGCTGAGATCAATGCCATAAACCTGAGCGATAAAAACCGTCGCGACACCCTGCATAATTGCTGTGCCATCCATATTGATGGTCGCACCCAGCGGCACGGTGAAACCCGCAACCGAATTATTGACCCCCAACCGACGCTCGGCTGTGCGCAAGGTGATGGGCAATGTCGCGCCCGAGGAAGCTGTGCTGAAAGCAAATGCCCAAACGGGTCGACACTTTTTGAACAGCTGGGTGGGACGTAAGCCGGCCAGCAACCGAAACAGCAGGGCATACACACCGAAGGCGTGCAGCAATAACACACCGAGTACCGTAAAAAAGTAACCCGCCAGATCAACGATCGCGCTTATACCCATCGTCGAGAACAGTTTGGCAAGCAGCGCAAAAACACCAAAGGGTGCAAGCACCATCAGTACCTCGACCATTTTCATTACGACAGCCTCCAGGTCACGAAAAAAGCTGCCAATACGGCGGCCGGGTTCGCCAGCGTGCGCAATGGCGTAGCCAACAAGAAGCGCAAACACAATGATTTGCAGCATCCGCCCTTCCGCCATCGCCCTTACTGGATTCGATGGAAAAATATTTACAATCACCTCTTTAAGCGGCGGTGGTGGCGTGGCGCTGAAGTCCACTGCTGTGTCGAGATTCATATGATTACCGGGCCCAACCAACGTCGCTGCCAGGAGTGCAAGCGACACTGCGATCGCTGTGGTGACCAGGTATAAGGCGATCGTTTTGATAGCAATGGGGCCCATTCTGGCACTATCGCCTAAAGAACTGGCACCGCAAATTAGAGACACCAGTACCAGCGGCACGACCAGCAGCTTCAAAGAGGCAACAAATATTCGGCCGATAACATCGAACAAACCACCGACCAGGTGTAGTTCGAGAAATTCACGCAACCCGGGCGGGAAGAAGGTGCCATGGATAGACACATTCAACAACGAACCAAACAGCACACCCGCCAGCATGGCGATAAGGATTCGATTAGTGAGGCTCATTCTTCGCAGGGACCGTTCTTGAAGCCGCTCACAGATGAATCAGCACAGGCCTGACAACCTGAGGGATAGGTTTTGGATCCACCCAGCGCCCGGATGCCGCAGACGGGTGCGTACTCCATAGTACACATTTCAGGTCTGGGATCACTACAGGGGGTGGTGGGGCCCGCTAACGGCGAAACAGCGGGGTCGGGCCTGTTGGCGGCGGTGCTGCAGCCAACCAGTAAGAGGGCTGCCGCGACCCAGGCAATGCGCATTTATTACTCCCTAATTATATGGGCATAACGAGGGGGTGAAGACTAGCATTGATGGGCCGCGAACGCAGCAATATCGAGCCCCTGAAATTCACGGAGCCGGCCATTGACTCACATCCCCGGCATTGGCTCCGAGGTCACGAAAGTACCCGCCTGATACTCCCGCAGAGCCTGTTCAATTTCCGCAGGTGTGTTCATGACAAACGGGCCATAGTGTGCCACCGGTTCGGCTAATGGCTCACCGCGCATCACTAGCAAACTGGCACCCTGAGTGCCTGCTTGCAGACGCCAGGTATCTCCGCGGCCTGTGACGAGCAGTCGCTGAAATCCGATATCACTGCCAGCGTGCAGCACGCTTCCATCATAGATATAGCCCAGCACCGATTCCGAGTCCGGTACTCGAAGCTCAACGACGGTATCCGGCTGCAACGACAGATCCAAAATAGACGCCCTCTGCGCTAATTCATTGAGGGGACCTCTCAAGGACTCACCGTCGTCACCTGTAATTGCGATATGCCAGCTCCCAGCAATCGCCGTGGCCTGCCAACCATTTCCCTTTGCGTGAGTAAGCTCTTGCATTGACATATCGCGGTATTGAGGTGCGCTCATTTTGTCTCGCCGCGCTAGATTGACCCACAGCTGAAACCCATGGAGCCCGTCTGTATCGCTTGTTGGCATTTCGGAATGGATGATCCCGCGACCCGCCGACATCCACTGAGCACCCCCTCCGCGAATCTCACCCCGGTTGCCCAAATTGTCCTCATGGATAATGCCTCCCTGCTTGAGATAGGTCAGCGTTTGCATGCCTCGATGGGGGTGCGCTGGAAAGCCACCACCAAAATCAGTCCGGTTCTGGGAACGCAATTCATCAATCATAAGGATCGGATCCATTGCGGCATGACGCATTCCGGCGACTCGATGAATGGCAACCCCATCACCATCCTGGCTGGGATGTGCGGCACGTACTTCTTGAATATGTCGATATTTCATATCTGCTTCCTCCCTTACACAGCAATGATAAGGGAGCTTTTAACGCACTATAATGAGTAGATTATGTTTAAAATGATCAGATATTTCGAACAAAAAATTTACCGCGAGTAGATGACCGCCCTGCCCACAAAAAAACTAAAACGGTGAGCCCGGTCCGGGGCAATCAGGACCATCTAAGTTCGCGCCGACACTGAGCTCAGCCAGCGTGGTGGCTATTACAGGCTGCCAACGGGATCCTGCTTCGAGTGCTGTCTGAGCTGGTCTGAGTACGGCCATCGCGGACATCGGACAGCCCAGTTCAGCTAGAACTGAGGCCATATTATTAGACAATCCGGGATCGGCAGGGCTCAAGCGTAAACCCTGCCGGTAATTCATCATCGCAAGCTCGAAATCACCTCGTTCATAGGCTATGTTGCCTAGCGCTAGATAAGGTCTGGCATCCTTTGGCCAGCGTTGCAGTGCGGCTTCCCAGGCAGGTAAAGACGCACCGCTACCGGCTACACTCTGAAAATCAGCGACCGCTTGAAGATAGTCCGTAGCAGTTATATGGGCGGGTATACTACCGGGAGCCAGTGCAACCATGGCCCAACGACCACCCCATTCCCAGGTACGCAGGAAGGAGGGCGCTGACATTAAAAGCCCTTGCTGCCTTCCACTGTTGAGCATGACACCATTGGCATAGCCGTCGTAGCCCACTACGACTGCATAGTGCCATAGCGGAACACTTCGGGTTTGCAGGTTTTGCAACACCAGCACGGGCCGCCCGCTACGTACCTGAGAAAAGATCGCCTCGACAGAACCCTGTATCACAAACGGAATACGCCCCGCCCGGCGACTGGCAGCCAGCAGCTCAAGCTGCAGGCTGCCGGAGCGCTCCGGTAAGTACACCTGTGGCGTCAGTTCAGCGGAGGTGATCTCGACGCCAGAGGCGCCTAATACACCTGCCAATGCCGCCGGGCCGCACTGATAAGCTTCTTGGGGGAAGAACGGCACACCGGATACATACACCAGATTAGCCTGCCCCGTGACTTCAGCGACGTTAAGCGGTGGATTAATCGAACAGGCTGCCAATAGGCAGGCGATAATGGGGAGACACTTGGCCAGGCGTAGTCGACTGCGCACCGCTAGCGCAGCGTAATCAGGTCTTATTAAAAATGTTGATGACGCCAATGAACTCCAGCACGAGCAACACGACGAATACTGCACCCAATAGCGCAAGAATTTCGCCGCCTGCAGGAAGATCTGCCAGTTGTCCCTGCAACTGCGCAAGCTCATCATCGCTCAACGCCGCAACTCTCAACTGCGCTTCTACTGGATCAACACCCATGGAGACCATTGCCTGTTGCACCTCAGGTCGAGCTAACTCGGCTTGCACGGCGATGAGCCGATCAGCAGCCTGGTCAATCTGAAATGCTTCAGAAGTCGAGATAACCGCAGCGCTGGTTACTCCAGGCAGCCCTGCCCAAACCAGGGTAGCTGAGAGTAAAAAGGCAAAACACTTTCTGAACTTCATATACTGAACCTCTTTATTGGCATAAGGATAACTGGCGTATGAATAGAGTCATGGTGCAAGCCGCAACCACTCTTCTGCCTCGCACTATATAACATGCCGGGTTGCGGCGGCAGATCAAGTACGATTTTCCTAACTTTTACACTTGCATAGCGCGATGGACCGGTGTCCTGCCTTGGCGAGGCAAGTCCTACACGAAACGCCCAGCCTCTGTACGCCGCCACGTTAGCAACTGACAGATCCAGCAGCGGCCAACGCTCGTAGTTTACGTGACGGCGGACTCAGCCCTACAATCCAAGCGCTGAAATCTCGAATCTTTACATGTGTGTGAGCCGAGTTAGCGCTACAATGGCCCGTCACGACTGACCTCGGCAGCAATCAACACAGCGTCGAGTTCATGTACTTTATGCGACCGTTTTTTTCGCTAACAAACGCCTTAATGACTATGGAACTCATTGTTTTTGATCTAGACGGCACCTTGCTCAACAAGCAGTCGAAAATCTCTCGACGAACGAGAGCTACACTAAAAAAACTCGCCAAGCGCGACATCGCCTATACAGTCGCAACCGGCCGTACCCTGCACGATGCCCGGATCGTACTTGATGACGTTGAGTTTAACCTTCCGCATGTGTACAAAAACGGCGTCATGATCTGGCAACCAGAAACACTACAGTACAGTCATGCCAATCTGCTCTCCATGGAAGAGATCCGCTGCGTGCTTGAAGGCTTTATTTCCAGGGCAGTGACCCCGTTTATCTTCACAATTGAGCCGGAAGATCGGCACGGGGTTTATCATCTACCCCTAAAGACCCAATACGAGCATAAACTCGCGGAACATTTCAGTCGTATTAACGGGCTACATGTTTCCCCTGTTGCCGAGCTGCCCGGGGACGCAGATATTACCAACATCAGCGCTTTGGGGCCGCTAGGGCCTATTTCTGCCGTACAGCAGCTAGTAGAAGAAGAGGCCCATCTTGTCGCCTATTCAGGCACCGCACTGGAAGGTCAGGCACTACAGTGGATCGATATTCAGCATAGCGATGCGAGTAAAGGCAACGCGGTGCAAGCTATCAAACAGGACCTTGGCGTTGAGCGGGTGATCTGCTTTGGCGACAGTGACAACGATCTCAGCATGTTCGAGCTCGCAGAAGAGTGTTACGCCCCCAGTAATGCCAAACCGGCCTTAAAAGCCGCTGCAACCGCAACAATTGGCCACCATGACGATGACGGGATCGCCGCCTTCCTGGACGAGCGATTCTCACTTTGATTTAGACAAATCACTGCAACCTGCATTCCCCTGATTCCAGGAGCCTTCAACCACTGTTCAGCGCGCTAACCGAGCGCAGATACCCGTCACCGAAAAAAGTAGAGATTTTTTAACGCTTAGGCCAAATTTGCGCTATGTTGGCGGCACGGGGCAGTGACAATCAGAAGGGGGTCGGCATACCGGAATGCTACACACCCTGAAAGTGAAGACCGCAGACCTGGCTGTTGGCATGTACGTCAGCGGCCTCGATCGGCCGTGGCTGGAAACCCCATTCATGATTCAGGGATTTTGCGTAGAGGACGCCGAGCAAATCGAAAAGGTGCGTCGCTACTGTGAGCATGTTTTTGTAGACGTTACTAAGAGCCGCGATCAGACTCATCCGCTACTAAAACAGGCGAGGATGAAAAACGGCGCGGCCATCCCTATCAAGGACATCTTCCCTGGCCGTCCTCTACGACCGTATCCCAATGCAAGCAGCAAATGGAACGAAGAAAGCGCGCAGGCCTGGGTGGTTCTCGATACGCTGGTAGACGATGTCAACCATGTTTTCGAGCATGTCAGTGACGGCGGTACCCTGAATGTCATTCGCCTGAAAAGATCGGTTGAACCGGTTGTCGAGAGTATGAGTCGCAACCCGGATGCCTGCATCTGGCTTGCCCGTTTGAAACAGCACGACCAGTACGCCTATCAACACTCTTTGAGCGCCTCTATTTGGGCAGTCGCGCTGGGCCGACAGTTAGGCCTACCCCGGCATGATTTGCGCTCCCTCGCGGTCGGCTGCATGTTGATGGACGTAGGCAAACTAAGACTCGATCCCAAACTATTGAATGCCACACGCACTCTGTCTGAGGACGAAACCAACTCGGTCCGGGAACACGTTAGCCACGGTATTGAAATCGTGCAGGACAGCGGCCTTATGAACCAGGATATTCTGGACATCGTGGCACATCATCACGAGCGCTGGGATGGCTCAGGTTATCCAGAAGGCATGGCTGGCACCGAGATACCCTCGTTCGCGCGGATAGCAGCCATTGTCGATACCTACGACGCGGTCACCAGCAACCGCAGTCATGCACCCGCCATATCGCCTTCCAACGCGATCAAGATGCTGTACCGATCACGCAATATCGATTTTCAGGCCGAGCTGGTTGAAGTCTTTATTCAGGCCGTTGGTATTTACCCCGCGGGGACGATCGTGGAACTGACAACTGGCGAAGTCGGTGTGGTCGTGTCGGAGTATCGGACACGCAGACTGAAACCCAAAGTATTGATGATTCTGGATGCACGTAAATATCGCCTGGATGAACCTAGACTGGTGGATCTTAGCGAAGGTGATGGCGACCCGAGTACACCTCAGATTGGCATTGCACGCAGCTTGGAACCCGGAGCTCACAGTATCGACCTATCGGAGCTGGACATTTAGACGCGTCAACGGCGGCTTACTCGAAGGCGAGCAGCTAGCTTATTGAGCTGTCAGCCGCAGCATTTCGCCAGCCAAGTGAACCCATTTGTTATAGCTCTTTTCTCCCACATATTCGTTAGTGCCGTGTATGGATGTGAGTTGCTCCATCGTCATCATCACGCCGTGAAAACGGTACTGATTATCTGTGACCTGGATGTAGTGTCGCGTATCGGTAGTGGCCATCAACATGGAAGGCGCGACCAGCACCTCGGGATAAACGGATTCAACAGCGGCGGTGATTGTGGCGAATCCCTGAGCCTTTCGATCAGAGATTCTAGGAATTTCATCCCACTGTTCATAACTGATCTTTACCATCGGATCATCGATTAGGCGTTCAACTGACGCAATGATCTCGGCGGGCGTGTCTCCCGGCAACAACCGAAAGTTGACCAGCGCTTCCGCAGCCTGGGGAATCACGTTCTCCTGACTTCCTGCACGGATTACGGTTAGCGCTGTTGTGGTGCGGACAAAAGGCATGGTCGCGCGATCGTCGGCCATCTGACGAGCGACCAGGCCTCCAGTTAACCAGAGGTTACTGAAAACAAAGCGCTCAGGCTGCCTGGTGTACGGTGCGATTGTTTCTAACATGGCCGCTACGGGTTCGATCAAGCGCGGCGGAAAAGGGTTCTCCTCGATTCGTGTTAACGCGGAGGCGAGTCGACCAATCGTACTCACCGCGGGTGGATTGGACGAGTGCCCGCCCTCTCCCATGGTGCGCAAGCGTATTGTGACGTAGCCTTTTTCAGCCACGTTGATCAGGGCGACGGCTTTGTCCTGCAGCAGCGGATAATCCGAAATGATCATTCCGCCCTCATCAACCATCCAATCAAAACGATCGCCGGAATCAAGCATGAGCGCAGCCATCGCTTTTGCGCCATCTCGGCCGCCAATCTCCTCGTCGTGTCCAAATGCAAAAACCAGGGTGCGCCGGGGTGCAAAGTCTTCGTTCAGTAAGTGCTCTACACCTTCCAGCAGGCCCATTACGCCGACCTTGTCATCGAGAGCACCGCGGCCATAAATACGACCATCAGCGATAGCGCCTGAGAATGGCGGGTGGTGCCAATCCTGCTCTGTCCCCGCTTCTATTGGTACGACGTCATAGTGTCCCGTGAACAACACTGGTTTTTGCGTAGGATCCGTCCCGGGCCAACGCAGCAGCAAGCTGTAGCGATTGACGATTTCAACCTCTAACTGACTGAAGACCCGCGGGAAGGCTTGTTCCAGGTATTCCCTGAATGCAATAAAAGGCTGGTAATCGATCTTCTCACGATCCTGATAACTGACAGTTTTGAAACGAATCGCCTCACTCAATCGCTGAGCAGGTGAGCTAGCTGCGCCGGCAGTAGCCAAGATCAACAGCAGTGCTAAGGAGAGTCGCATCAATGCGCTTGTCATAAGGGGTCTCCGCTGATTCGATGACTAAGTTCTACAGATCCCGTGGGAAGACAGAGAACGTGACGCGCCCACAGGCCTGCTGGATCTCGCGCCAATGCTCGATTTCGAGCAGAAGCTGAAGATAGCCTGCTGTAGGTAGATTCGATAGTTTTAGTTCGACATCCAGGAGATTAGCCAGATCAGTAAGCGCCGGATTATGCCCGATGATAAACGTAGCTTCCGCATCACCTTCTAGATTGGCTAACCACTGGAGAATGTCTGCCGACGCAAAAGTGTATAGATCAGGTTCTATCGTGTGCTGTATCCCATTCAACGCTTCCCACCCGCAACTCAAAAAAGCGAGCGTTTGCTGGGCTCGCTGCGCAGGACTCACCGAAACTGTTATCGGATCCATACGCTCAGATAACATCTTGCCTACTTTTGGAGCGTCGCGCTTGCCACGACTATTCAACGGGCGCTGTATATCCGTGAGCTCGGGAATCTTCCATGATGACTTGGCATGGCGCATTAAGTGCAGCGTTTTCACCGTGACGTGACCGAGCTTAGGTTGGTGTATTTGGAGTCATAAGCCATTGCTGAACCTCATTCCCAGCCATATTTCGCGGCTTCAAGCTGAACATTGACCGACGCTGACCCGGCCATGCGGCTGATGATCCAGGCCTGCAAATCGTGCAACAGCGCATCGCTATCATACACAATAGGCAATTCAACAAGCGCTGAATCACCTTCTTCATTCAGCCTGATTAAGTGTTCGCGCTCTCCCGGTATCTCGCTAACGGCTATCGTGTCCCAGTTTATCTCGACGCCATGGCGTTGCTGCCAGCGTAGACTGTCTACCAGTACGGTAAGTTCTTGCATCAATGCCTCACACAGGCCTCGTAGTATCGGTAGATTTTGCGTACTGGCAAAGCTCACCGAAATTCCCTCATAAGAGCATACAGGTCCGGATTCGCTGAACGTCCAAAGCGTATTGACCTTCATAGCCGATACGGGAATAGGCTCAGCAGCCTCCACCGGGGCAGCTGTTATGCGCTCGCATGGCATATCTCGGCAAACGTCCGCTAATATACTCTGCTCGAAGACGAGCTGCTGTTCATGCCGAGGGTGCGCCAACATGACTGGATATCCCGCTACCATAGTGGTTGCCAAACCCCTTGCATTAACACGAATGTCAACCGGAAAGCCCTGCCTAATATCGTCAAGCACGAGCAACAGTTGCTGCGCGTACTGATCGACCGCTTGCGACCACCCCAGAAGCTTACGCCGTTTCGCTCCCTCGCTCTGTGCGGCTTCTGTTCGAGCCAGATCAGCCTCGGCAGCATAGAGCGCTATCAGTTCCGTCAAAGCAGCGTCACCGAAAATTGCGCGCTCCTCATCGGACGCAGTCTCCAGATAGCGGACCGTTCGTATAAAACGTGAGCCTGCGTCTTGAGCATCCAATTGGGGAAAGGTGTCGTCCGCGTCCATATCAGCGCAGAGTGCAGCTGCCCAAGGCCCAATAAGGGCAATGATCCAACAGCGCAGCGTAATATGAACAGCGTAACCGGCGGTTGACTTCATCGAACTCACCAGATGTATGATAGAGAATGGTTGGCCACAACAATCGCAAAATCCAGCATGTATACCCCGACGCGTGAGCAAGCAAGGATTTGACACTCGTGACACGTAAAATTGAACCTGTGATGCTGTGGCTGGCTCTCTTACACCTAACAATCATCGCCACGAGTAACTACCTGGTGCAAAAGCCCTTCACACTGTTTGGGTTCCATACCACCTACGGCGCATTCACTTTTCCGCTAGTCTATCTAGCCACCGACTTAACCGTAAGACTGTATGGGCGCACCCTCGCGAGAAAAGTTATCGCTTGTGCAATGTTCCCCGCGCTGTTGTTGTCCTACACTATTTCCGTGCTCTTTCAAGATGGTCATTTTAAGAGCTTCGGCGCTCTTACCACATTTGATTTCTTCGTATTTCGAATCGCCATTGCCAGTTTTTCTGCCTACGTCGTGGCGCAATTAATGGATATCTTCGTGTTCGCGAAGCTCAGGCAGCTACCGCAGTGGTGGATCGCCCCTGCAAGCTCCTCCGTGATCGGCAATTCACTAGATTCTCTGATTTTCTTTTCGATCGCATTTTACGCCAGCTCTAATCCATATATGGCGGAACATTGGCTTGAGATAGCCTGGGTAGACTATGTCATCAAAATGCTGTTTTCAGTGTTTCTGATGCTACCCATGTATGGTGCCTTCCTCGCATTTATAACCAAAGGTCGTATGGCAAGGGCTTGACGATCAAAAAAATTCGCCGTAACTGTAGTCAAGGGTTCATCTATATGTTCTATACTCCGACTCCATGAAAAATAATAAATGCTGTATTCGCCACCTGCCAGCCTCCGCTTTCTCGTTAGCGCTGCTAGCCTTTCCCTCGGCCGCCTGGCCTCAAGGTGCGCTCGAAGAGGTAATCGTGACTGCTCAAAAACGCGAGCAAAACCTGCAGGACGTACCGGTTGCTGTCTCCGCCTTCAACGCCGAAACAATCCAACGCACGGGCGTGAAGGACATGTTCGACCTGCAGGTGAACGCCCCGAGTCTAATTGTCAGCCAATCGCAATCGTCAACCACGGCGATATTTCAAATTCGCGGTGTCTTCACCAGCTCACAAAACTTTGGACTGGAATCATCCGTAGGTCTATACGTGGATGGCGTTTATCGAGCCAGGCAGGGCTCAATGATCAACAACCTTGTGGACGTCGCCTCCGTAGAAGTATTGCGGGGCCCGCAGGGCACACTGTTTGGCCGCAATACGCCAGCAGGTGCGGTTCTGATCAATAACGTTGCGCCTGATTTTGAGGGCAATGGCTTTCTCCAGGCTACCGCCGGAGACTACGACCTATACGGCGCCAGTGGCGCAAAATCCCTGACCTTGATCGATAATGTATTGGCGGTCAGGGGCACAGGCTTCTACATGAAAAGAGACGGTTTCGTCGACCGCATCGGTCTTGATGGCCAGACCTTTGATGACGAAATCAATGATAAGAACCGATGGGGTCTGCGCTTTCAAGCGCTCTATACACCCAGTGACGAACTGACTTTACGCTTTATTGCCGATTATTCAGAGGTCGATGAGGTCTGCTGTGCAGCGGGATCCTGGAAAAATAATTTTTTCCCACAAGATGGGGGCACACTGCCCCCGCCTTACAATCCCTTTCCGAATGGCCCGACCGATCAGTTTATTGTCGACGGCGGTGGCACGGTGATCGACCAGAACGATTTCTATGACTACAGAGTAACGGCGGCGCGTGAGCCAATATCAGAGAACGAAGACGGCGGTATTTCATTACAAGCCGATTGGAATGTAGATCAGTTACTCGTGACCAGTATTACTGCGTATCGCGAGCATGACTCTTACGATGACGCCGATATTCTATTTACCTCTCTGGACGGAGCCTATCGCATCAACGACGCCCAACAGGAACAATTCACCCAGGAACTGCGCCTGACAACCAGCGGGGATAAGCTGAACTCTGTGGTTGGACTTTACTACTACTACCAGGAGCTGGACAACAACCGTACGACCACCGTCGGGGACGATACCTCACTGATCGTACTGGGTTTCGACAGCAACCTGTTTATCGGCGGCACCGGCTCGCGCGACGTGAATAAGCAGGAACTCGAAAGCTACGCGATTTTCGGTCAGGCCGATTATGACCTCACAGACAGCCTGGTGCTAACCGCTGGACTGCGCTGGACCTACGAAGACAAAAAAATGACAAACGTGTTCACTCAGGACTATCCCTTCGGTAATGACCCCAGTGACAATGCCGGCTTCCTATCTTTCCCTCCGCTGACGCCAACACCGAATGAAGATGAAAGCTTTGACGATAATAAAGTGACCGGGACCGTAAAACTAAGCTGGTTTATGAACCAGGACATCATGTTCTATGCATCCTATGGCACAGGCTACAAAGGCGGCGGTATCAATACGGATCGGATAGACCCCATTTTCGATCTGATCTTTGACGCTGAAGAGTCCGAATCCTATGAGTTGGGCATGAAAGCGGAGTTTCCTGACCAGGCTCTGCGTGTCAATGTAGCCCTCCATAAGACCGACACCGATGACCTGCAAACCGTCTCATTTCAGGGCGGCGGCTTCGCCTTGACCAACGCTGGTACTGCCGAGACTTACGGTGGCGAGTTAGACCTGTCCTGGTCTCCTGCTGATAACACTACATTGACTGTGGCCTACGCCTACAACCATGGTGAGTATGCAAACTTTGAGAACGGTCCCTGCTGGACAGGCGAACCATGGCACACTGGTCAACCCGATCCAGGTGATCCGGATCCAAACGATCTAGGTACGCCCTGTGACCGCAGCGGAGGTGATCTTTCCAGCAACCCTGAGAACGTGGCGGTGGTGACCGCAAATCAGTACTTTCCATTAAACAGTTCGCTGGAAGCCTTCGTCTATGGTGAATACGTCTGGACCGACAAGCGTATGACTGATGTAAACAACGACCCTGAAAAATACGACGATTCTTACTCTCTGATCAATCTACGGGCGGGCTTCACCTATTTCCCTTGGGATACCACGCTCACGCTATGGGGGCGCAACCTTACCGACTCCGATTCCACCAATACCATAGCGGATGCCTCGGCTCAAACCGGTCGTTACATCGCCTACTATAATGAACCGAGAACCTGGGGTTTGAGCATTCGTAAGGATTTCTAGTTACGAGCAAGCTCAAATCGAAACGTTCGTGATGGTGGCCTATACGCATGTCTGCCTTCAGCGCTTCTAAGTCGTATCTACAGCACAGGCCGTTCGCATACCCGATACAACCTGGCAGGGTCTGGGCCCGATATTCCGTACCAATAGATCATATCCGAAAGCCAGCCCTGGCGGGCTGGTTGACCTACTACTGGCAGCGAGCGGTGCTCGCTGTCGTACCGACGCTTCGCGCCAGCTCCCCGTACCGCTGATACAGGGTCGCTCACACGGCAACCTTCGGTTGCAGCAGGAGAACAGAGAATCAACGCATCCAAATAAAAAACCCCCAGCCCGTTGGGCTGAGGGTGTTGTATTGGGTAGGGGCGGCCATCCGTGGGGCGGCCACCCGCTCTGGCGAGGGTCTGCCCCGCTTTATCGGGTATGACCTACAGTAAGTGGCGAGCATGCTCGCCACCCTACGGCCGGGGGCGCGCACGTCTGCCTTCGGCACTTCTGCGCCGTGCCTCCGGCACAGGCTGCGTCACATCAGCCCGATATTCAGTAACCGTAATTCAACACATTCCTAAATGACAAAGGGCCCACCCGTCATTTTGAACGTGACCTACCCGTAGCCAGCCCTGGCGGGCTGGTTGACCTACTTTGCGTGCGAAGCGCTGCTTCGCATGGCTTTGCCACGCCTTCGGCGCCTCTTTACCGTACCTGCGG
>JBCDFM010000049.1:0-20725 GCA_039178015.1 Pseudomonadota bacterium | reverse complement strand
ATGCGGCGGCTTCGCCTCGCCCCTGCAGCATGCCGAGCGAGCACTGGTCGTTACCGCTAATGATTTCGATTCCATCTTCGCGATGAACCGTATCGCTTCTGCCATCGGCGCAAAATCCAAAAACTATCCAGTCAGGCTGGGAGGCGTTATCGCTAACCGCAGCGCTGCGACTGATGAGATCGACCGCTTCAATGAGGCGGTCGGTTTGCGCAGACTGGCACATTTCCCCGACCTGGATGTGATCAGACGCAGCCG
Organism: Pseudomonadota bacterium; assembly: GCA_039178015.1. Lineage (GTDB taxonomy): Bacteria > Pseudomonadota > Gammaproteobacteria > Pseudomonadales > Halieaceae > JARRPM01. The sequence continues at coordinate 20,470 of JBCDFM010000049.1, read as the reverse complement.
ACTCAAGAAGTCGACGCTCTTTGAAATGGAAGCCTGTGACGAATTAGCTGCCGTTCAGCAGGAATACCTCAATCTCGCTCAGGCGCTTTGGGATGGCACAGACGAGTTAGACGTTACACCCATGAAGGATCGAGACCTATTTGACTTCCTGGGGTTTGATTGATGAATGCCACCACCTATGAGCAACGAAGAGACGAAATCGAAACGTATTTTGATCGCACCGCCGCAGAGAATTGGTCACGGCTAACAACTGATGCACCGGTCGGACGTATCCGCCAGACCGTACGAGAAGGACGCGATCAAATGCGCGCGACGGTCTTGCAATGGTTGCCCGAGGACCTTTCAGGCCAGCGGGTATTGGACGCTGGCTGCGGTACAGGCTTATTCGCCTTTGAGGCCGCAAGGCGCGGCGCCAATGTCGTCGCTATGGATTTATCCAACACGCTTGTTTCGTTGGCACAGGAGCGACTGCCGTCAGACATCGATCCGGCGCGGATACAGTTTAAGGTAGGCGACATGTCGACGCCCGGCATCGGCGAATTTGATCATGTCGTGGCTATGGACTCACTCATTCACTATCAGCTCGCCGACGCCATCACTGTCATCGAGCAGATGACCACACTGGCCGGGCAAGGCGTTATTTTCACATTCGCACCGCGCACACCGCTGCTTGGCGCAATGCATGCAATCGGTCAGCTTTTCCCCCAAGGCAACCGTTCTCCCTCGATTGAGCCAGTGGCAGAGCGCGCACTGCGCGCGCAGCTTCACAGCGCGCTTTCGACTGATCAATGGACAGCAGGACGAACCAGACGTGTGAGTCGCGGCTTTTACACATCGCAGGCCTTTGAACTGGTGCGTATGTGACAGTTGATCGTAACAATGCGACAAAAAAACTCTTACAGCTGAACAGCCGTTTCCTGCCCTTTGCTGACGCTGTGGATGCAACGCTGCCGTTAACGCGGTTGCTGCGATTATCGTTGTTTCAAATCACCGTCGGTATGGCGGTGGTGTTACTGAATGGCACTCTAAACAGGGTGATGGTGGTGGAACTGGGCCAGGCCGCCTGGCTGGTGTCCTTCATGGTATCGCTACCACTGCTATTTGCTCCCTTAAGAGCGCTCATTGGGTTTCGCTCAGACCATCATCGCTCTGTTCTGGGCTGGCGCCGAGTACCCTATATCTGGTACGGAACACTCTTACAGTTTGGCGGACTGGCCATCATGCCATTTGCCCTAGTTGTATTGTCAGATCCATTGCTAGGCCCTGTTTGGATGGGCCCCGCTGCATCAGCTCTGGCTTTCCTGCTGGTTGGTGCCGGGCTGCACACATCACAAACCGCCGGCCTCGCGCTCGCCACCGATCTGGCCTCCGAAAGGACAAGGCCCAGAGTTGTGGCATTGCTCTATGTGATGCTCTTGTTTGGCATGATTGTGAGTTCACTGGTTTTTTCACTGCTGTTAGAAGATTTTAGTCAGGAGCGCCTTGTGAGCGTAGTTCAGGGTGCCGCGGTCGTTACCATGGTGTTGAATTTGATCGCACTTTGGAAACAGGAAGTCCGCAATCCGGTATTGACCGCAAAATCTAAGCCACGGCCTGCCTTTGCACGCGCGTTGCGCGAATTCAGCGCTCGCGAGCGTGTCACCAGATTGCTGCTGGCTGTGGGTCTTGGCTCGGTGGGATTCAGCATGCAGGATATCCTGCTAGAGCCCTATGGGGGACAGATTCTGCAACTCTCCGTCAGCGCGACTACGGGCCTGACCGCCATTCTCGGTATCGGCATGCTGGCAGCATTTGCCTACGCATCGAAAAAACTCAGCAGCGGTGGCGATCCAATTCGGCTGGCAGGCTACGGCGCTTTGCTCGGTATCGCTGCTTTTGCAACTGTGGTGATCGCTGCTCCATTCGAATCGGTGTTGTTGTTTCGTGTTGGCACCTTCGGCATCGGTCTCGGGTCTGGACTGTTCGCAGTCGGCACGCTGACGTCGGCAATGGAGCTGGGTAAACAACACCAGGCCGGGCTGGCTCTTGGTTGTTGGGGTGCGGTTCAGGCAACTGCCACAGGACTCGCCATTGCGGCAGGCGGTGCTCTGCGCGACGGCGTGACTGCGCTTGCGCAGGCCGGGTATCTTGGGCCGACCTTAACCGGCCCAGTCGTGGGTTATAGCGCTGTCTACTATCTCGAAATTTGTATTTTATTTATGGCATTGGCAGTCATTGGACCGCTGGTTCGACGACCGGAGGAGCCGGGCAAACCCTTGCCGGCTTATTCGCTCGGCGACATTCCACAGTAACCATAGACTGACAGGAGGACATTATGGGAACTGGTGCAATCACCGAATACATCGACGTTGCGCAAGTCGTGTTGTACGTATTCTGGCTCTTTTTCGCTTTCCTGGTGCTCTATCTGCATAGAGAGAGTAAACGAGAGGGTTATCCACTCAAAAGTACGTCTAAACGCGGTGTCCAAGTTGAAGGTTTTCCAGGCCTGCCCCGTCCAAAAACATTTGTACTGCCACATGGTGGAGGAACGCGCACCGTGCCTGGTGAAGAGGCTGAACGTCATGATATCGCGCCCGAGGCAACCGGGGTGGGCACACCTATTCGCACTGCTGATGATCCGATGGCCGCAGGACTTGGGCCAGGCTCATATGCAATCAGACCCGAGGTACCGGATTTAACGCACGAAGGCGAACCCAAGATTGTTCCGCTGCGCGTGGCGACTGACCACGCACTCCAGGAAAAAGATCCAGACCCGCGAGGTCAGCCGGTCTACGGTGTAGACGGGGAGATAGGTGGCACGGTGGTGGACGCCTGGATAGACCGCAGCGAACCTCAGATTCGATATTTTGAAGTAGATGCAAATGGCAGACGAATCCTGTTGCCTATTACATTCTCTAGAGTCAATGGCAGAGACGGCAGCATCAAAGTCAAATCCATAAAGGCAGAACACTTTCAACAGGTACCGACCCTAGCAAACCCGGATCAGGTCACCCTACAGGAGGAGGATCGAATCTGCGCATTCTACGGAGGCGGGTATTTATATGCCTTACCAACCCGAACGGAGCCTCTAGTATGAATGATGACGATATGGAACCCATACGTGGTCTGCCACAGGAGCTCCCTTCAGGAGAGCATATCGTCTGGCAGGGAGAGCCGGTATGGCGCGAACTGGCCCGCAGGGTATTTCACGTACGAAAAGTCACGTTTTATTTCGTGCTACTTATTGGCTGGTACCTGCTGACCAACAGCGCTGACCAGAGTTTGGCATCAGCTTTTTCGTCCACTGGTGTCATATGGACGGCGACCGCGGCCGTCCTTGCGGTTGCCATTCTTTGTCTGCTGGCGTGGCTATACGCGAAAACAACGGTTTATACGCTAACAAATCGTCGCCTGGTGCTTAGGTTCGGCGTTGCATTGCCGATCGTAATCAATCTGCCCCTGAACAAGCTCGAATCAGCTGATTTACATGCACTCGGTCAAGGCCACGGTGATATCGCCCTGACGCTGATACCGGGCGAGCGTATTTCATACTGGGCGCTGTGGCCGCATGCTCGCCCCTGGCATTTTTCTTCGGTAAAACCTATGCTCCGGGGTTTGCAGGAAGCAGAGCGTGTTGCCGTCCTGCTAGCTGACCAAGTCCTTGCCTGTGCGGATGATCCACAGTCAGTCACGGTGACCAGCCGCTTGCAGGGCGAGAGGCAAAGCGGCGAGTTTGTTGGGACTCAACCTGCACAGCGAGCTCAGACTCCACAGGCAATGACTACATGATGGAAAGATGTCTAGTTCACGTTTAACTCAACTGTCTTTGAGTCACCTATTCACTGCGCTCGCAACGATGGTGTTACTGGTTGTGGCTCTGCAGTACCTGGGGAGAGATCAGTCATCTATCAGCGAGCTGGATGGCATCATGGTATCCAGCGCCTTACTCCAGTTCGAGGACACGCCCACCGGCGCGGTAGAAGTCTATGATGCCGACGATGGAAAGCTGCTGGCGAGCTTTGAGCCGGGATCAGGTAGCTTCGTACGCGGCATTTTGAGGAGTATGACTCGCGACCATCAATACACCGAGCTCAAAACTCCACCCGCGTTTCTTCTAGCTAAATACAGCGATGGTGCGCTGATGATTGTCGATGAAAAGACGGGCCAAACGATACTACTCAACGCCTTCGGACCGACCAATGCCCATGTATTCGACCAACTGCTCTCCGCCAGCATGGCAGATTCTTAGGGGTGCTTTTTGAATGAAGTGCAGTTGTTAGCATGGACTACGCGCTAGCCTTCATCATCACCGTTTTCGGTTGGTGGTTTAGCACTGGGCTGATTCTTTATCTAAACCATCTGCCTACAGCCAGCCATCGTTGGAGCATGGCCGTGCTGAGCGTTATATTTGTGTTCACATTTTTCGCCATAGGCTCAAGCAGTCACGATACAAGCTTCAGCGCGACGGTGATTGCCTACGCGCAAGCGCTGATCATTTGGGGTTGGCTGGAAATGGGGTATTTGATGGGTTTCATCACAGGGCCTAGCAAACACCCCTGCCCTCCGAACGCCACTGGATGGATGCGATTCAGTCTTGCGCTACAAACCAGCCTCTATCATGAGCTGCTGGTTGTCGCGGTGGTGCTTGCTGTAATAGCCCGCACCTCAGGCGGTCCAAACCAGGTCACGGCCCTTTGCTGCACCGTTCTTTGGCTGATGCGCTGGAGCGCTAAACTGAACCTGTTTCTCGGCGTCAGAAATTTTCATGCCGACTGGCTACCCAAAAAACAGCGCTACCTCATCAGCTACATGAGCGAAAGACGCGTCAACGGCCTCTTGCCGATATCTGTTGTCTTGGGAATAGGTCTGGCGTGGTACTTCTTTGCCCAGAGCCATGCAGGCACAACGGAAGTGCAGATCACGGGCAACCTGATTGTGGGTTTACTACTGGCACTAGCTGTTTTGGAACACTTATTTCTCGTTCTTCCTCTTCAGGATTCCAAACTCTGGCAGTGGGCACTGCCAGATAGGCGAAGATCACAGCTGAGCTCCGACATAGCCTCGAAAGCGGGGCACAAGTTGAGTTGATAAGTGGGTACTAAAAGTAACAGTGCAAAAATAAGTAACGTTTTAAATCTGTGCGGACACAATTACCCTCGCCATCGTCAAGAATATTTGACGCGCGCGGTGTACAGGTCTAATCTCACGTCTAAGGCGACTCCCCTGCGCCGATCAAGTATAGCGATACCATTATTGCCACGTCCTGTGCGCGCGATGGTCGCTACGAAATGTGTATCACCTGAATTCGATCCCAGGTGGGGCCTGGGTAAGCAGGCACACAAACTATGAAAGCTAACTCTAATAAGAAAGAGCACTCATCTGCATTCCTATCGACTAGTCAAAACGCGCGGCATTTCATGTCCGCTGAGCTGACTGGCGCTGAAATGTCCTCGTCAGATTTCGGTCAGATTCTACAATCCAATGACTGGTTGCGTGAGGACGGCGTGGCTGTTTATATCCACTTGCCTTTTTGTACGGCACATGGCGCGTGCTTTGGCAGTGGAAGCTTGACTCCTGACGACACGACGATGGATCGCTACTTGTCGCACATTCAGCACGAAATGGAGCAAGTTAACAGGCTTCTTCAACCGAGGCCCATTTTGTCCCAGCTTCATCTGGGCGGTGGCACGCCTAACTATCTCTCCGAGCCACAATTGATTCGTCTAATGGGCGCAATTGAGGCGAATTTCACAATCAACGCCGCGACAGAGCTGTCACTTGACGCAAGCGCTCGACGCTCATCACTCACGCAGCTCGAGCTACTGAAAGGCCTTGGCTTTCGCCATATTGCATACAAAGCAAATGATCTCAGCGCATCCGTAGAACAGACATTCGGCAGGCTTGACAGCTTCGAAATACTACGAGATGCATTCAATAATACGCGTGAGGCCGGTCTGGAAACAATCAGCATGGACCTAGCCTACGGCTTGCCAGAGCAATCCATGGCGGATATCAAAGAACGACTTCGGCAGATCAAAGAACTCTCACCTGATCGGGTATCCTGCCACAGCTACACGGCCAACGCCGATGCGTTGCGTCATCACAGCATGGTGGACCCTGACTCAATACCTTCGCTGGCTGATCGTCTCGTCATGTTCAATAGCATCGTTGACTTTATGCAGTCTGAGGGTTACGACTGGATAGGGCTCGATTATTTCGCGAAGTCTACCGACGCGATCGCCAAGGCGCATCAGCAACATCATCTCCATCGAAATGCTATCGGATACAACACGCATGGCTGTCCAAGCACACTTGGCTTTGGCACACGAGCAGTAAGTGACATAAATCACCGCGCAGTAGCCGAGAACCACAACAGCATTGAGGATTGGTCTGGCGCAATTCAGCGAAAAGAACTACCTATTCATGGTGGTATGTTATTGAGCGAAGAACAGGCCTCGCTGCGTCAGATCATCCAGGACTTATTTTGCAACTTGCAGGTAGACGACTACAGTAAGCTAGCTTTTGATGATCATAGTGCTAACAAAATGAAGCAGCTTGAAGACAGTGGAGTACTTGAGATAGCAAACGACAAGGCTGTCGTGACGGCACAAGGCCGTTTTTCGCTGCATCATACTGTCACGCAAGAATCTAACATTACCCCCTGGTTGATCGCTATCTAAGCTGAGCGATCACACGCAGAACTTAACTGAGCTATAGGCACTCAAGCTGGGCACGGCATTGCTTCTGCAGATAACGCCATTCAAGTAAAAACCAGGGAGCGAATATCTCTTCGCTATCAGCGATCCACTGATTGATTTTAACGGTGGAGAACCAACCCCAAGACTGGATTTCTTCGCTATTGGTATACAGTGATCGCTTGCGAGAGTAGCTGCCTGCGTAAACCGTGCAGAGTTCGTGTTCAGAGCCCAGGTCGAGATAGCTGGCATGGTACTGAAACTGGTACAACCTGACTAACGGTGCCCGAACGCCCAGTTCCTCGTACAAGCGCCGCTTGACGGCCAACTCGAATGTTTCACCGCGCCTAGGATGACTACAGCAGCTGTTCGCCCAGTATCCAGGCCACAGTGGTTTCTTGTCACTTCGCTGTTGCAGTAGCACCCAGTCGGGGCCATCGAAAAGGAAGATAGAGAAAGCACGATGCAGTTTTCCCGCTCCACTGTGAGCATTCACCTTGCTTTCGTAACCCGTGACCTCATCCTTCGGATTTACCAGGATGAGATTTTCTTCATCAAACGACACCTGCTCAGCGCGCACACCGTCACTGCAAAGTTGTTCGCCACGAAACTGATGCGGGCTTGCTGATGCTTGTGCAGGCCCGACGACACTTCCATCCAAGATTACGCACTCCTACTGCTAACATCCTACTTCTATCTCGCACGGGCATACCTGGCGTCCCCGCCAACCATCATCAACCGAGGCAGCCCGCCATAACGCAACGGGCTAGCTACGTGATATTGCAAACCTACCCGTGCACCAGGTCAGCTGCGCTCCGCTGGCATTGCCTCCATTTGCTGAGGCAAGTCCGCCATCGCTGTCTGGCTCCCTAGCCAGTTGTAGCGGGGTGTGCTCAGCAAAATAAAGTGAATCAGCAAAGCTAATACGAACAAAAATGCGAACAGGGCTATCAACACCCTCCGCGGATCAAAAATCAGCCATACTTTGTGCATTAATAATCTCCTTGGTTAAGCCTGGCCTCGAGCGATAGCACCCAATGGCTCGATACCCGAGAATGCTCTCAGTTGTTATAACCAGGGCTTCCACACCCAAGCTAGAATATGCGCCACCAGTGCGATGACAGTGAAACCAATGAAGCTGCTCACGAAAATTCCGTGAAACTCCTTGGCCTCATCCTCGGTCAGCCCCGAAAGGCTGGAGCTTTGATCACTCATGTTTTACCTCTCACGTGAGATTAATGTTCTGGCTACTTCCAATACGGCTGGAAGGAGTCCTTCCTTGCGGCGCTCGACCAATTTCATTTCGAGCACCCCCACAACATCAACTGAAAAGCCTTAGCGCAGCATTCATCAGTGTGACGTGTTCGTTTGCCAGCGACGCAATCACCTGCCCGATAGTGTCGTCGTCAGCCTTATCTTTTACCCACTTGTTCTCCCTTGATATAGGAGCTCATAACGGCCTCGTTCACCCTGCTTAACCAGGGGTAGTACTGCGCCATTTCCGCGCCATACAGTGGCTTGTATACCCCTTGATGACACGTTGTGCAGTTCACTTTAGGTACGTCCCCCAGCGGTCCCAAACGATTTTCCGGAAGATATTCACCCGTGGGTTCAATAAAACTATGGTTAACTTCTCTAACCATTTGGATGCCATGCCAGCTTGTTACGCGCGTTGCGCCACCGCTTTCCCAACCCTGGAAGTTCCGACTGTTGTGGCAAAAAGTACAGTTCACGCCCAAGGCATTTGAGAAATGCATCATCAGCGCATAGGTTTTCTCGGTATCCATAATGGTTCGGGTACTGCCCGTCGGCAGCGCTGTATCTGAAATGACCCGAATATCCTTGGCTTGTTGTTGTAAAAAAACGGTAAATGGATCGTACGGCAGCGAAGCATAGCCAACCGCTTGTGATGCAATATTTTGCTCTGACTGTGCGACAAAACCACTCGCGCGTTCAGGTCCGGGATCGACGCTCCAGATATACTCCGGTACATTCTTGCCACGGTGACAGGTGAAACAGGTTACGCCCGTTGTAGAAACGTGCGATTGCCAGTTCTCATTGATGCGCTGCGTCATTGCAATCATTGCCCGGGCAACGTTCTTTGTATACACACTGTCATCGGCTAAATTGCCATCGGCGTGACAATAGTTGCACCCTTGCTCTGGCGATACCCATGCCGTGATCGCCACCATTAATCGGGTGAACTCGGCGACGTTCATATCACCCAGCACTTGGACATTCTGGTATATGTCGCCCGCTCGCGGCCCTTCTGCGGGGACCGCCGGTAGCGGCTCAGGCGGCATATTGGCTTCAATGCTTTCTTCCAGCGATCGCGGATTGATAACCAGCTCCATGCCTGTGCCACGATAACCACGCTGCACAGAATCGACCGGGGGGCGCTCACAGCTGGCCAGAAATACCACTGCGATCAGTGCCAAGCTGATACCGGTAACCGAATACCTGCCTGTGTTCATTGGTCTGCCCCCAACAGTGGGTCCTGTGCGGGAATGGCATCCAGTGCAGGATAGGCTGGCGCTACGCCATGTTTGACCGCCCATAGATACCAGTTATCGACCACCGTGCCTGTTAGCAAAATACCTATTCCACCCGTTATCACAGTCAGTACCGCAAACCACCAGGCCCAGCGATGAATCGACTCCATGCTGGCGTTAAACCCCATGGTCCAGCGCCAGAACAGGGCTGCACGCTCAGAGGCGGTACCTCTATCAGTAATTTGATCAATCTCGCGATCGCCGCCATAGCGGGTCACGGCCAGAATAGTCGCGGCGTGCATTGCAAACAGCAGGGCCGAGCCATACAAAAAGGCGATGGATAACATGTGGAAGGGGTTGTAGAACAAATTGCCATATCGGATTGAAAATGCGGCGGTCCAGTCCAAATGCGGGAAAATGCCGAACGGAACGGCCTCACTCCAACTCCCCATCAGAATGGGCCTGATAAAGCCCAAGACGAGGTACAGCCAAATCGCGGCGGCAAAGGCCCAGGCGAGATGATTGCCCATACCCATAGCGTTAGCTAACTGGAAGGTGCGCCACCACCACAACATGATCGAAGCGGTCAGGAAAAAGCCTGCCATCAACCACCAGCCGCCTTCCTGCAGCGGCGGGAAGCTCAATCCGTATTCAGGTGCAGGTGGCTCCAGAGCCAACCAGGGCAGTTGTCTTATGAACTCAATCGGGTCCCAATTGACCGACGCCCACATGTTTAAGCCGATAATCTCAATAGCAATAAACCCACAAAGCAGTGACAACACGCCGGCACCACCAAGATAGATAGGCCCAATCTGAGCGTCACCAATTTTGCCAGCCCAGTAGGAGTGAATAGGTTCCCCTCCTCGGAAAATCTCGTCCTTACCAAGAGGAATGCCAGGATAAGTCGGTGCATCGACCTGTACGCGCGTGAAGATATTTTGGTATTCCATCTAGCTTCTCCTGACTAAAACCAAATGGGCAGCTCGAGCCACCAGTTCCACCACTCTGGCCAGCCGCGGGTCCAGAAGGGGCCACTAATTACAATACAGATCGCGCTCCAAAATACCGCGGACAGCGCCAGAAACAGGCCAACTCGATGGATTCCCAAAGCGCCTATCGAATAGCCGATATCGTCCCGGAAAAAGGAGTTCTCATGCTCTGCTGTTTTGACTGGTTCACCTTTCTTAGGATTCGTTACCGCTAATATGAGCGAGCCATGCATGGCCAGTGCGAGACAGGTGGTAAAAAAGAACGTAATCGCCAGCATGTGTGCCGGGTTGTAATGGAAGTGCAGATACTGGTAGCCAACATTGGATACCCAATCCAGATGGCTGAGAATGCCGTAGGGAAACCCATGACCCCACGCACCCATCATGACCGGTCTAATGACAACCAGAGTTACATAGGCAAATATCGCAACACTAAACGCAAAGGGAACGTGCAGCCCCATCCCAAGCTTTCGAGATATTTCGACCTCACGCAATGCCCAGGACACAAAAGCGCCGATGGCACAAAACGTTATGAATTGCCATAAACCACCTTCGTTCAAAGGCGCGAGCGTCAGGCCATAGCTTAAGTCAGGCGGTGCGATACTGATTTGCCACAGGTTCCAGGTCGGCCCCTGAGCGGCTCCATAGACAATAAGTAGCGTCCCCAGAACGGCAAAGAAGAGTGTGGTGACCCCAAAAAAGCCGACGTAGAACGGCCCCACCCAGAAGTCGAACAGGTCGCCACCTATCAGGGTGCCGCCCCTAACCCGATACTTCTCTTCAAAACTCAGCATTGTCATCGTATGTTTCCCATCACTTTGCTGCCAGGCGCGCCTGGATTAGTGCCGTAGAGCCTCAAGCGCTAACAAGCGTGAGGCCAATCAGTTCGACAAAAACGTGTCGTCAGCTGCCGCCGTCAGCCCATAAAGGCACAGGGCACTGCTCGCGCTGCCGCCCGGTGCGCCTCCTGGAAGATGCCTTCGCTACCGGTCGAGTAAGACGCAAGTGGCCGCCAGGATTTGGGCAGCAACCTGCTGATCGCCGCGATCGGCAAGAAAAATAAAGTTGTTATGATCATCAGTACCCGAAACTCCCAGAGTCCTCTAACTGATGGTTTTGGGCCTTGTGGATCATGACTTGGTATCGGCTTCATCGTCTGTCACCTCTCATCCGCTGTTATTGCTTTATTGCCTCACAACCACTTTCGCTTTTTGCAGATGGCGCAAGGTCACGACCTCCGCACCACTGCCTCTTGCTGTTTGTTCTGCTGCATCACGCAAACGTTTTGCCGCAGAGATCCGAACCAGCACCGGCTCGGACTCAATTAATTCATCCAGTGCAGTCTGCGCGTCGCTGGCCCAATCTATCGCCTGGTCTGCCCGCGCAGGAGTGGCCACAGTCTCATCGAGATCAGTACCAAGGGGCAAAATATTGAAAAGCGCATCAAACAGACTGTTGCAAACTTCCTGCACCAAATAACATGCGCCGGAGTAACCCATAAAGGGCGTGCCTGTGTGTCGCCTTACCAGCGTCCCCGGATAGCTAGCCGGAAGGAAAATACTTTTTGCACCGGACTCCGCCAGATACATGCGTTCGTTATAGCTGCCAAATACGATCAGCGGTGCATTTTCATGGATCGCGGTTCTCACCGCGGCATTGTCCGGTTTTACGCCTGCACTTCTGCTATGAGCGAAATGGCAGGGCAAGCCCAGTTCTTCTTCCAGGAAATGACGTACACCGCGGGTATAGGTCTCATTCGCCACGATGCCAAAGCTCGCCGTACCGAAAAAGTCCTGGGTAACCGATCGCCACAGATCCCAAATCGGTTTGATCGTGGTGTGTTTTTCTTCTTCAATGAAGGGCTCGGGGTCAAGCTCCAGGATCTCGCCAAGCTTACGCAAGAATTTGGTTGTACTGTGCAGCCCAATCGGCGCTTGCAGATACGGCACCTCAAGGTCTTCGCACAGCATGCGTCCAAACTCGCGGTACATGCATATATTTGCATCGGCGTTGGCAAGCTTGGGAATCTCCTCGATATGTGTTCCCAACGGGAAGGTCATATTCACTTGCGCACCGATGCCTTCGACCAGGCGGCGTATCTCTGCCAGGTCAGACCAGGTGTTGAAGTAGCCATAGATGGGGCCGATGATATTGACTCTGGGCTTAGCGTCTTTTGGTCTGGCGGGGCGCTTTTTCTTCTTTTTGGGTCCATAGCGATGCCACAACCAGTTCATGGCACGGTTAGCACTTTGCCACTGGTCTTCGTCGATAGTGCGAGGCAGGAAACGCTCGATGCCGGTCCCTTCCGGTGTGACACCGCCACCGATCATTTCTGCAATTGATCCCGTCACGACGACGCTGGGTAGCGAGGGGTCTAATGATTTGTGCGCTCGTCGCAGTGCACCCTCTGTACCATGCTGGCCTAATTCCTCCTCTGCCAGTCCGGTCACTACAATCGGCAACTCGTGTGGTGGCAATGCGTCGGTATAGTGAAGCACGGAGGTTACCGGCAGATTCTCGCAACCAACCGGCCCGTCGATAATCACCTGCAGGCCCTTGACCGCGGTAAATACGTAGACAGAACCCCAGTAACCCCCGGCGCGATCATGATCTAGCACCAACATCAGGAAGCCACCTCAGCGGATGCTGCGACAACGGGAGCAGGCGCTACCGCGCGGGGCACACGAATTCCGGCATCCTCAGCCTGGCCAACACCGCTAAAAAACGCTTCCATTTCACTGAAGCGCGACCGGTTAGACAGCGTTGCATTAACCACCTGAGCGATTGCACCCGGACCGGCTGGTCCAACCAACGGCCTGGCGGATATAAGGTTGGTAAAATAAAGCGAGGGGATTGCCAGTTCTTTGGCTTCCTGCACAACCGGTGTGGTGCCGATGGCGAGATCCGGCTCAAACTCCGCCATCGCGTTTAGATCATCCTCCAAGGAGGCCCGGTACTTGACCACCACGCCCTGCGATTCCAGCCATTCTCGATCCGAGGACGACCACCGGGTTACCGGACAAGCGGTACCGACGTAACGAACGTCGGCACCACACTCCATCAACAATCTAGCAACCAGCAGTTCGGAACCTTCATAGCCGGACAGCGTAATGCGCGCATCAATAGAGCTAGCATCCAGCGCCGCGCGTATCGCAGGCAAAATCGCGTTACGGGTTTTATCGAGATCAGCGTCAGCAACATTGAGTACTTTCGCCAGAGTTTGTAACCAGGCATCGGTACCTTCATAGCCCACGGGCGCCGAGCCAAAGGCAGGTCTCCCCGCAGCTTCAAACTGTCTATGCGCAGCCGTGTAAAAGGGGTGAATCATCGCAACGGCCGCACAATCTAGCGCCGCATAGAGTTCTCGCCATTCACGCGTGGGTACAGTTGGACCTACAGCCAAACCCATGGGCTCCAGTAGCCGTCCAATACTCATCGCGTCCACCGGAAACATCTCGCCGACCAGACTGATTGTGGGCCGTCCGTCACCCTGTTGTGCGGGTCGTGCCACCGGTCCCTGCTCCGCCTCAGAGCGTGCATAACGCAACATAGCACCGGCTAAGATGTCTTTCGCTTCAGCATGAGTCGGTACGCCAAACCCGGGGACATCGATGCCGATCACGCGAACGCCATTGATCGACTTAGGCAATAAATCGAGTGGCACTCCAGACGCGGTGGGAACACACAAATTCATGATCACGACTGCATCATAGTTCTCCGGGTCCGCCAGCTCTTCTACCGCATCGCGGATGTCTTCAAACAGCTTGCCCGTCACCAGTGTTTCGGAATCGAACGGCACATAGCCCACAGTGCGTTTGGCACCGTAAAAGTGTGAGGTGAACGTCAGGCCGTATACACAACAGGCAGAACCGCTGAGCACCGTTGCCGTTCGACGCATGCGCAGTCCCACGCGCAGGGAACCAAAGGCGGGGCACATGCTCTGTGGTTGGTCGTGTGGTCCAGCGGGATAGTCGCGGGCGTACTGTTCAAGTAACTCAGATTTACCTGCACTTTCGGCGGCCGCTTTCATGCGATCAGCACCGCCGTGACAGCCCGCTCCTTCCCCGCCGGCAGGCAGATTTTTCAGGGGTATTTGACCCGTCTTAGACGGCGTCATAAATGACCTCCAAGGATGCCCTCGGCTTGGCATTTTCGCCACACAGGTCTTCCAGCGTCGCCGGTTCGAGCACCACAGAGCGGCCTACCGAGTCGCCAGAAAATAAATTCAGCAAGTCATCCTGGCTCAGCGGTGTTGGATGGTGTGGCGGCGCTTCGGCCACATTGACGGCCAGATCACTAAACAGCGGACCCCATTCACCCTCGGGCTTGCCGATAATTTCATAGTTCGCACTTTTACGGCGGATATCGTCGTGGGCGGGGATTGCAGCCAGCTCTGGAATGCCGACGGCCTGGCAAAAGGCCTGTGCCTCACCGGTACCGTCATCCTTATTGGTTACCATGCCAGCCACACCGACATTGCCACCGAGCTTGCGGAAATATTCAACCGCTGAGCAGACATTATTCGCTACGTACAGCGATTGCAGGTCGTTGGATGCGACGACGATAACTTTTTGGCACATATCTCTGGCAATCGGTAAACCAAATCCGCCGCAGACGACATCCCCGAGAAAATCAAGCAAGACATAGTCAAAGTCCCAGTCGTGAAAGCCCAGTTTCTCCAGGGTTTCAAAGCCGTGGATAATGCCTCTACCCCCGCAGCCTCTGCCGACCTCAGGGCCGCCCAACTCCATGGCGTATACGCCGTCGCGCTTAAAGCAGACATCGCCGATGGCGGTCTCTTCGCCCGCTGCTTTCTTGCGGGAGGAGGTTTCGATAATGGTTGGGCAGGCCTTGCCGCCAAACAGCAGTGAGGTCGTATCGCTCTTAGGATCACAGCCAATCAGCAGCACTTTTTTGCCCTGCTGGGCCATCATGTAGGACAGATTGGCGAGGGTGAAGCTTTTGCCGATCCCGCCCTTACCATAGATCGCAATAATCTGCGTTTTGGGTGCATCTGCCGCGTCGCTTGAAATCAGGTCCGGTGTGTCGCTGGCACTGGACTTCTCTACATCGGGTACAAACTGAGCAACGGTTGCTTTTGACATTTAGTGAGAACTCCAATCGAGGATCATTTTGAGGCAATCTGGGTCGCTGAATGCGGTTCTATAGGCCTGTTCGGCCGCACTGGGTGAGGCCCGATGCGAGATCAGCCCAGCGAGAGAGAGGCGCTCTTCTGATATCAGTGTTTTCACGCGCGCAAGATCGGCCGGTTGCCACTCTGCTGCGACGGTAAGTTGAATCTCTCGCATGAAAGCCGGTGGAAAAGCGAACGACAACGGGTCGTTGTAAAAGCCTGCGAGCAGCACTGCACCGCCGGCACGCAAGCGCGCTATGAGCGAGTCAAGTAAGGTGGTGTCACCGCTGACGTCGCAAATCAGGTCGTAATCGGTTCTTGGATCGTCTGCGGGGTCGATAACGGTATAGCCCTGCGAACCTTCACGGCGCGGGGCGCTGCTTTCCCATACCACCACCTCCCGTTGACCCAGGGCCAGCAATAGTCTGGCCATCAAACGGCCTAGAACACCATGCCCCACAACCAATTCAGGCAGCCGACTCTCGCCATAGCGACCCAGAGCATGCAACGCAGTAGCGGCAAGCGCCAGCAAGGTGCCTTCTTCGCCAAGGGCGTCATCAATCGGTATCAGGCGATTCGCAGCGACTACAAGTCTTGAGCTAGCTCCGCCAAACAAGCCATTAACATCGGTAAAGCCACGCGAACCCGGCACGAATACGCGTTGACCCGGAATGAGGGAAACACCGTTCGTCACCTGGGACACCCGGCCGACCGATTCATAACCGGGAACCAGGGGATAACCAAGACCTGGGAAAGCCGGCATTCGACCATCCCAAAGCAGCCGCTCAGTGCCGGTGCTGACACCGCTAAACTCAATATCGACGACGCAGTCACCATCACCCGGAACCGCCAATTCGACGGGCCGCATCGCGATCACGCCAGGCTGCTCAAATACCACAGCCTTCGCTTCTGTTATCACATTTGCTCCTGAAGCATTCGTTTTCCTTCCAGCCCGCACACGCACCGATGGGCATTATTTAGGCGATACTGTAATTTAAAGTTTACATTATTACTTGTCAATATTTATATACACACCTCTTCTAGGGTTCGATTATCAGCATGCGCATCAGCAACGGTAATCCGGTGTGCACCTCCCTGATTCGCGTGAATCCGGCCTGCTTTAACAGTGAACCCAACTCCTGGATCGTGCGCGGGCGACCACTGCCCATCGCCATTAGGTAAAGGCCAAAGTAGGCATGCCCCATGGGTTCAGCTCCGGGAGTTTCGGCCATCGGCTCCGCGATCATGAGTCGGGTGACAGGCGGCCAGCTTTGCCGCAGGCGGGTCAGCAAGTGAAGCACCTGGCCGTCATCGTGATCGTGTAAAACGCGGATCAAACTGATCAGACTACGCCGTGCCAACCCCGAGCTGGCTGCGCCGTCTGGATCGGCTGCTGCCTCCCACGCAAAGGGACCATCGAACATAGTCGCGCCATAGGCACGGGCTCTATCTGTCAGCCCCTCTCGTTGAAACCGCTCGGATGCTCTGGCAGCCACCGGGGGCAGATCCATAACCGTTCCGTGAAGGTGCGGCCATCGCTTTAGTGCGGCACACATGAAAGTGCCGTCTCCCGCCGCAATATCCCAAAGATGATCCACATCTCGCAGGGGAAACGACTGCAGTATCTCCTCGGCCACAAATACTTGTGAAGCGGCCATTAGCTCACTGTAGCCATCAACCGCGCCATCCTCGCCACGCGCATAGGGCCAGAACGAAGACAGATTCGTACCGCCTTCGCTCTTTATCAAGCTGACGGGGTCGGCGAGGTCGCTGTAAAGATGTCGATGGTGGCGCACCATCGCCGCGATACCGGGGTTGCCTAAGGAGGCGGCACCGAGATCTCCTAGCCCAAAGCGATTTTCTCCGCGACGCTGCAGCAAGCGCAGCGAACAGGCCGCCAGCAACAGGCGCAGCAAGCGTTCTGCAGGAAGACCTGTTTCAGTGGACAATTTGTCCAGCGCTCGCGGCCCCGCGGAGAGTTTCTGAAACAGATCCAGCTCAATGCAGGCGTAAAAAACCTGGGAATAAACAAAACCTGCGCTGATATCAAATAGCGCTTTAGCACGACGTCTAGCAATGTAACGCGTTGGTGGGAATCGCGCAGCCCAGCGCTGAAATCGAGGACTGGCGAGATAACGGTCTCGCCTACGCAGTAGGCGGTCAAGCCAGGGCGACGTCTGACTCGCCGTTTCGCGCAGTGTCAGGCGGCCCTGCGACCGAGTCTTTTGGGGATGAAGTTTTCCGCCTGCGTTCGCACAAGCTGCTGCAGTGCATCGCGACCATAGCAAGCAGGAATCGACTGCAGTGTTTGATCGACCAAGCGTCGCAGGCGCTGCGCAGCACCCTCAAGCCCTAATTCCGACACCGCGTTGGGGCGGTGTAGCAGCGCATCTTGATTACACGGTTTGCCCAAAGAATCTGGCTCTGCAATGGCGTCCTGAATATCATCCGCGACCTGGTACGCTTCGCCGATACTCGCTCCCAATAGGCGCCACGGCACAGGGTCTTCTCCCGCCGCGGCTGCGCCCGCCGAGGTCGCCGCCACAAACAGAGAACCTGTTTTCGCCTGATGGTACCGCGACACATCTACAGTGGGCTCACTTTCCCAGGCCTGACCAGCACAAATACCCATCGGGGCCCCGCAACCTCGCCCCACGATGGTGACAAGCTGAGGCAGCCGCGCAATCGCAGTTGCCGTAACAGCGGCGCGCGCGAGCACTTCAAAACCCGCAACAATGAGCGCGTCGCCCGCGAGCACCGCGATCGCCTCGCCATACGCACGATGGACCGAGGGCCGCCCACGACGCATGTCCGCAGCGTCAAAGCATGGCAGGTCGTCGTGTACCAGGGAGGCACAGTGCAATAACTCGATAGCACACGCCGCTGATACCGCAAGCTTGGGTTCATCGCACAAATTAGCAGCCGCCACCGCCATACAGAGTTTGGGCCGCATGCGCGCACCGCCGGGAAAAACCGCATGTTCCAGTGCCTCAGCCAGCTGTCTTGGACAGTCCGACCCAGCACATAACGCCATCTCCTCACGCAGAGCCGTCTCTAGCGCTGCCGCGTTAATGTCCTGTCCACTCATCGCATTTATCCTCGAGTGTCATTTTTTATTAACACATTAAAGTGTAACTACAAATAGACATTGATACAATCCTACTTCCACCTGAGCAGTGCTATGCAGGATTCGCAGATGCAAGAGAAACCGATCGTTATTATTGGATCGGGAATCGCTGGACTCAGTGCCGCCCTGACTCTGGCAGCGCAGCAGCGACAGGTCATCGTAATCGAAGGGAGTGAGACGCCGGGGGGGAAAATACGAACCCTTAACGTGAACGGTGACATCATCGACTCGGGGCCCACCGTACTCACTATGCGCTCCGTCTTCGATGAGATTCTGGAAGACGCGGGCTTTTCACTGGACGACATTGCACCCACCACGCCACTCATCTGCTTAGCGCGACATGCCTGGAGTGAAACAGAGCGTCTTGACTTGTTTGCGGATCGACAGCGTTCGTTTGATGCCATCGGCGAATTCGCCGGTCTAAAGGAGGCCGAAGCCTACCGCGCATTCAGCCAGGCCGCAGAATATACCTATAACACCCTCGAACATTCTTTCATGCGGGCCAGCAAACCCAATCTCATCAGTTTAAGTTGGCGCGTCAGGTCGAAAGGTCCATTGGCGCTGATGAGAACCAGACCGTATTCCTCTTTATGGCAGGTTCTAGGTGAATATTTTCGCGACCCTCGTCTGATCCAGCTATTCGCTCGCTATGCAACCTATTGCGGCTGTTCGCCTTGGCAGGCGCCAGCAAACCTGATGCTCATTGCACACTTGGAACAGCAGGGCGTCTGGTGGGTACGCGGCGGCATGCAGCGCCTTGCAGCCGGGCTGATGCGGGCAGCACGTCAACGCGACGTGGGCTTCCAATTCGGCCGGAACGTTACTGATATTGCCACATGTCGAGGCCGCGTGAGCGCCGTGACACTGGACAATGGCGAAACAATCGACTGCGACAGCATTATCTGCACGGCAGATCCGGCGGCGATACATCAAGGCCTGCTGGGGCGCATTGCTGCTAGGTCCATAGTCCGCAGAAGACAGCGACAGCGGTCACTGTCTGCAATCACATGGTCTATGACAGGGGTTACACGTGGCTTTAATCTGACCCATCACAATATCTTTTTCTCAAAGGATTATGCGCTCGAATTCGAGCAGCTGTTTAAGCAGCAGTCCGTCCCTACCCAACCCACCGTATATCTATGTGCCCAGGACCAGGCAGAGGATCAATCAGCTCTGGGCAGCCCGCAAAGGCTGCTCTGCGTCATCAATGCTCCGGCTATTGGCGATAGACACACTTTCAACCGGCAAGAGATTGCATCATGCACAAAAAGGATTATGAACCTGCTCGGATCGTGCAACCTGCAGATCGCAACGAGCCCCGAACAAATGCAGATCACCACGCCCAGCGATTTCGCCCGACGCTTTCCGGGGACAGCGGGCGCACTCTACGGCGAGGCGACGCACGGATGGCGCTCGGCCTTTCACCGACCGAGTGCGCGCACATCAATACCGGGCCTGTATCTGGCGGGGGGCGGGGTTCATCCTGGGCCGGGCGTGCCCATGGTGGCATTATCGGGTCGCTTAGCGGCGCGCACACTGCTGCAGGATTGGGCTTCGATCAGGCCATCGGCCCTCGTGGATACCGCTGGTGGTATATCGACGCGATGAGCGATGATGGTCACTATGGCTTGGCCGTGATTGGGCTGGTGGGCAGCGTATTTTCACCCTATTACGCCCGCGCCCGAGCGAAGGGGGATGCCCATCCAGAGCAGCACTGTGCAATGAATGTCGTGCTCTATGGGCCGGGCGGAAAGCGATGGGCAATGACCGAACGCGGAGCCGGTGACTTGAGACGCTCGGGCGATGAGCTTGCCATAGGACCGAGTTCTATTTCCGGGGATGCAAGCGGTCTAACAATCAAAATCGACGAGGTCACGGTGCCGTGGCTTTCTCGCTTGCGCGGTGAAATACAAATTTCATTCGATGCAATTCAGCCACAGCATTTGTCGTTGGACGACGCCGGCCACCACTACTGGTGGCCAATCGCCCCCATGGCACGTGCAACAGTCACCATGAAACAACCTGAACTACGCTGGCAAGGCCATGCCTATGTT